>NZ_JBHXMF010000083.1:0-13932 GCF_042721055.1 Streptomyces sp. NPDC058470 | reverse complement strand
TTATTTTTAAATAATATACTTTTTTCTTTTTGTTTCCCAAACCTGGGTGTTGGGGGGGGGGGGTGGGTTGGTGCCCCCACACGCCCCCACACCCCCCCGGCCCTGGCCGGATACTCGGACTCCCGGTGAACCATCCGATCTCTCCAGACCTGTGCGCGAGATCGGTTCCCTACGACGCGAGGTCGCCCGGGGTGGGAAGTGTGCTCCGTGGCGGACTGGCCCATTCCGTGGTGACCGACGTCAGCGCGGCACGGCTGGTTCTTGATGCGCATGCGCAAATCAATCGATGACGGTCGGCCGTGTACAAAGACACGGGGCGGGAAGCGGCCTGGGCTAATCGGCCGGGGGCTGGGGGGGGGCGTCCCCCTCCCCCCCCCCCGCGGGTTGGGTGGTGGGGGCCAACAGGTCATCAGTAGGAGAACTGCTGGATCTGGCTGCCGTCCGGACCGTAGGTCCAAGCGGTGCGGGTGGTCGGATCAAGCTGGATCGAGGGGTCCTGCACGCCGTGCAGGAGCAGACCGCCCCGGCCTGTGACGATCAGGCCGTTCAAGGTGCGGATCACCTCTCCTGTGGTCAGGTCGACGACCGCTATCTGGCTGGTCGCGTTGTTGTCGGACACGACACCCTGCTGGGAACCGAAGTACACAGTGCCCTCCGGGGCCGCGAACGACACCAGGGCGAGGTGGTGGACGCCGTCCACGGCGAGCGACACGGGCGTGCCCTTGCGCAGCGCGAAGGCGTCACCGGTGGTCTGGGTCTCCTCGTCGTACGTGGTGAGCGTGGCGGTCGGCGCGATCTTGGTACTGATCGCGGTGGCGGACACGCTGTAGAGGGTGCCCGCATCGTCCGAGGCGATGCCGTGACCGCAGGCCGAGATGGAACCCGATGTGGTCACGGTTGCGCTGTCGAGGTTCACCCGGGCCGGGGCGACACCGCCGAGGCAGATGATGTTCGTGGCGATCTTGCCCAGGAACACGTCACCGGTGGACTGGTCGATGTCCAGCAGGCTGTACGTACCGGTCGGGATCTTGCCGTTGTTGTCGGCCTGGATCAGCTCGCCGGTGGTGCCGGTGGCCAGGTCGACAGGGAGCACCGAGTCGGTGTTGTCCACCTTGGCGCGCAGCAGTACGGCGGCCCGGTCGCGCTTGGCGTCGACCCGTCCAGTGACCACCAGGTACTCCGCGGCCCGCAGGGTCGAGCTGCCGACGAGCGTGTCGGTCACGGTGTCCCAGGTCTCCAGCCGGACATCGCCGCCGACCGCGCTCACGTGCCCGAGGAGCACCCGGTGCGCGTCCGGGGCAACGCCGATCACCTGGTAGTCCGAACCGCTGCCGGGGTCCGAGGTCAGTACGGCTCCGTAGGCGCCGGTCGAGGTGGAGTAACGCCGCACTTCGGTGCCGCCGGCGGTGGTGCGCAGGGCAGCGATGGAGTCCTTGCCCGCGGCGCTGAAGCTCAGCACCGTACTGCCGTCGGGGGCGAGGCCGTCGTCAACGGCCAGGTTGGAGACGGATGACGCCTGCCCGATGACCCGCTGGTGGCCGTCGAGGGCGAGCACACGCACGCTGTAGGTCGCGGAGGTGGTCAGGCCCAGGGACAACGCGTCGAGACGGGCGGTGCCGGAGGTGGCCGACAGCTCCTTACTGACGGTGGAGGGCGTGTCCGCTCCGTCGTTGTCCAGCGCCGAGCCGTTGGCGTTGCCGAAGGTGTTCAGCGAACCGAACAGCGTCGGGGCCGGGGCGGAGAACTCGACGATCGCGGACTTCGCGCCGGAAACGCTGCGTACGTCGTAGCGAAGGCGGAAGTCGGGGGCGGTGCGGGTGACTTCGGCGGTGTGGCCGTACGGGGCGCCGCTCCCGGTCGTGGCGATGGTCGGCGCGTCCGGCCGGGTGGCGGCGGTGCCGCCGGCGATCCGGATCGGGGCGAACTCGCTGTACTTGGTGAGGCTGGGGTTGCCGCCGAAGCCGGACAGGGCGATACCGATGCCGTAGATCCCGCCACCGCCCTTGAAGGCGTCCGCGGGGATGGTGACGGTGCCAGTGGTCGCGGTGAGGCTCTGGTGCCAGGCGGCGGAGAAGATCGGGCCGAGGACCGGGTTCCAGTGACCGACGGTGGACACCACCAGTTCGGGGGCGGTCGCCGTGGTGACACCGGTGAGGTCGTAGGAGACGGTGACCGCCTTCCCGGCCTCGGCGGTGGCGGGCGCGAGCGGCGCGGTGGACTCGACATAGCGGCCGTCGCTCGGGCCGATGGCCAGGGTGCGGTGCACGGTGGCCTGTGTCCTGCCGCCGATCTGCACCTTGAAGGTGAGTTCGATGTCGCGGTCGGTGGTGGAGACGACCGGAAGCCCTGCCGCCGAGAGCAGCTGCCGGGGCGTCACGCGGATCGCCGGGGTGTCGGAGGAGAAGGTGACCGGACGGTCGGCGGCGACGGTGAGCGTGTACCGGGGCTTGGCGCCCTGCGGAAGGCCGGTGACGTCGGCGGCGAAGGTCACCGGGCCGACCAGTCCCTCGCCGTTGCCGCCGGAGGCCATGTCACCGAGGTCGATACGGTTCTGGTCGGTGGTCTCCAGAAAGGTGCCGCCGAGCGCGCCCACGGTGACCCGGTGGGCGACGGAGAGCCGCACGACCGAAGGCCCGTCGCTCTTCAACTTGCCGCCCAGCGCCTTCTCGGTCGCAGCGGTGACGTCGATCTGCGGTCCGACGTGCAGGGTCCGGTCGATCTGCGGCGGGCTCTCGACCGCGCGGCCGGTCTTCTCCAGCAGGTCCCTGACCTGCTTGGGGCTCAGGTCACGCCCGGCCAGTCGGCCGGCCTGGAGCACGACCGCCGCGGCCGCGGCTATCTCGGGCGCGGACGCCGACGTACCGCCGTTGAACACCGCGGTGACGGCCTGCGCGCTGCCGCCTCCCTTGTGCTGGAAGGCGATGATGTTGTCGCTCGGGGCGGAGAGGTCCACCCGGCTGCCGAAGCCGGAGGCGAAGCTGCCGAAGCCGCTGATCCTGGTCTCCGCGAAGGTGCCGGTATCGGCGTACGGGCTGCTGGAGTTCGCCGGTACGGCGAGTGTGTCGTCCAGGGTGGTGCCGCCCGCGGCGATGGCGCCGGTGTCGGGCACCTTGGACGGGGTGGTGGTCAGCGCGACGTCGTCGATGGTGGTGGCGGAGGCGGCGTTCGGGGCCGTGTCGGTGGGGGTGCTGCCGCCGTCGGGGCCGACCGCGGCGGGGGTGTAGAGCCGGGTGCCGTCGTTCGAGGAGATCGACACCACGATGCCGTCCTTCTGGACGATGGAGGCGACCACGGACCGCACGAAGGGGTCGTCCTCCAGATAGCGGCCCGGGAATCCGACCGAGTCCGTGCCGAAGCCGAGGCTGGCGGTGATGACGTCGGGGCGGGGCGACTGGTGGGCGGCGGCCAGCAGCGCGCCGGCTATCTGCTCGATCGTCGGCTCCTGGGGGACGACCAGCCGGTAGTCGGCCCCCGGGGCTATGCCGAGCAGGTCGGTGTATCCACTGCCGAGGGCGTCCTCGCGCTGCTGGTCGTGGGGCAGCGGGGCCATGACGCCGAAGTCGAGGAGCACTTCGCCGAGCGAGGGGTCCTGGTTCTTGGTCGAGGCGGACGGGTCGAGGGTGCCGTCGCTGCCGGCCACGTAGGTGGGGATCAGCGGCATCGACGGCAGGTCGAGGTACCGCTTCCCGTCCTTCAGCACCGTGGTCGGGCCATAGCCCTTGACGTAGTTGTCCCCGGCATCCGCCATCGACTGGTCGGTGAGGTCGCCGATGGACACGTTGGTGATGGTCTGGCCGGTGCCGGGCAGTTGGCCGTAGCCGTCCTGGAGAGTGGAGAAGGCGCCCACGGCGTTGACTCCCCCTGCGTTGAGGAACGCCTGGGCGGAGGAGGACACGGCGTAGTTCGACGGTACGTCGGCGGGGTCGGCTCCGGCGCCGGGGGTCGTCGCGGGGGCGATCGCGGCACCGGGGGTCGTCGCGGCACCGGCCGAGGTGGGCAGCGGCTGCGCTCCGGCGTTCATGGTGTTCACGTAGCGGTTGGGTTCGGCGTACGCGATTCCGGAGGCGCCCTGAAGGTCACTGGCGACGGCCGTGGAGTCCTGCTCCTTGACCTTGACCACGTAGGTACGCGACAAGTCGGGAGCTTCGGCTCCCAGTTGGTCGCGTGCGGCCGCGGTCAGGGAGCCGGTGTCGGCCGAGGACAGCGAGGGCAGCAGCGGCTGCAGGGAGATGGCGCCCACCGCGTGCAGCTTGGTGTCCAGCGCTTTGTCGCTGGTCTGCGGCGCGCGGGCGTCCAGTTGGCGCTGGGCCTTGCCGGAGAGGGCGGCCCCGGTGACCGAGGTGTCCGGGTCCAGGGTGACCAGCACCTGGCCCGGCACGACTCCCTGGCGTTGCGCGGGCGGCTCTGCGGCGCCCTTGACGGCACCGTCCAACGGCGTTTTCCCGGTGGGCGGTTGCTCGGAACCCGAGGGCGCGGGGGAAGCGACGGGCACGGGCGACGGAGCCGCGGACGCGGTGCCGGTGACGACGGCGGTGGCCAGCGCCGCCAGGGCGAGAGCCGCGGCGGTGTGCCGCCTGTGTCGGGCATGCGCTTGGAGCACGGGCAGGCCTTTCCGGTTCAGCACGGCAGGCTGCCTGGCGGGACGCACTGCCGCATACGGGGGTAGGCGACGCGCCGCCTTCTTACTGATGGAAGATGTCAACCGAGTCGGAAGTGACACAAGGCAATCTTGGTGGCCGAAGTACGCCGGGTGGCGGACAGTCGCCACCTGCACGGCGGAGGGTTCATGGGACTTAACGTGCTGGGACTTACGGAGGAAACAGAGCACGTCTACACGGCCCTGGTGGAGCATCCACGCTGCACCGCCTCCGAGTTGGCGGAGACCTGCAAACTGTCCCCGGCCAGCGCCGGACGGTCGCTGTCGGCACTGGTCAAAGAAGGCCTCGCGACCCGGACCACCGGACGGCCGCCCCGCTTCTCCGCCACCGCCCCCGACGTCGCGGTCACCGCTCTGATAGATGAGCAGCAGCACCGCCTCGACGAAGCACGTTCACTGGTGCATCAGTTGATGGCGACCTACCGGGAGGCCGCGCGGATCACACATCCCGAGATGGCCGTGGAACTGCTGACCGAGCGCGACGACATCAGCTCGGCGGTCGGCCGGCTGACGGCCGACGCCCGGCACCAACTGCGGGCGTTCGACCGCCCGCCCTATGTCGACCGCCCGGGGAGCCGCCTCGACCACCAGATCGAGCGCCAACGGCACGGTGTGGCCCACCGGGTGATCTACGACCGGGAAGCCGTGGCCTGGCCGGGCAGGATGCACGACGACATCGCGCCCAGTATCAGAGCGGGCGAAAAGGCCCGGGTACGCCCCGAGTTGCCGCTGAAGCTGGTGATCAGCGACAGCCAGGCGGCCATCATCCCCTTCAGCCTCGCGGCCGGCGGTCAGTCGGCGGCCTACCTCATCCACCAGTCCCCCATGCTCGTCGCGCTGGAGTCCCTGTTCGAAGCCGAATGGGAGCGCGCCGTCGCCCTGCCGGACGCCGGAGACCCTCCTGCCGACGACCCGACACGGCAGCCCGGAACCGTTCCCGTCCAGCCGGATCCGGACATCCGCTCCCTGCTGGCCCTACTCGCCTCCGGCCTCACCGACGCGGCCATCGCCCGCTCACAGGGCTGGAGCGAGCGGACCACCCAGCGACGGATCCACCGGCTGATGAGCGAACTCGGCGCCTCGACACGCTTCCAGGCCAGCCTCACGGCGGCCCGCCGCGGCTGGCTCTGACCACCCGGGCCCGCCGCGGCCCCCTGAGCGCCGACTGCCTCCAGACGTCAGTATGGATGTGCAGGAATACGTCACTCCGATTTATCGTTGCAGGCAGTAACAAGTTGCATATAGCAACTACTAGGTCCGGTCCGGCAGAGAGTTCCTGGCAGCCGAGAAGAGAGAAAGGCGATCCTGATGCGCGCGGACGACGTCGTGCGGTCTCTGACCACTCCCCTGAACGCCCCTGCCTTCCCGACAGGCCCCTACCGGTTCACCAACCGCGAGTACCTCAACATCACTTACCGCACCGACCCGCAGGCCCTCGCCGCCGTCGTACCGGAACCGCTGCGTGTTCCCGAACCCTTGGTGCGCTTCGAGGTGATGCGCATGCCCGACGTGACGGGGCTCGGCGACTACACCGAGTCCGGCCAGGTCGTGGCCGTCGAGCACGAAGGTGAGTGCGGCGAATACAGCCTGGCCATGTATGTCGACAGCTTCCCTGCCATCGCCAGCGGCCGCGAGATCAGCGCCTTCCCCAAGAAACTGGGCGCGCCGCGGCTGTACGTCGACTCCGACACCCTGGTCGGCACCCTCGACTACGGAAGCCTGCGCGTCGCCACCGCCACCATGGGCTACAAGCACCGTCTTCTGGACCCCACCGAGGCCCGCGACGAAGTCACCCTGCCGACCTTCATGCTCAAGAAACTGCCGGGCTACGACGGCACCCCCCGCATCTGCGAACTGGTCCGCGCCCAGATCTCCGACGTGACCGTCAAGGGCGCCTGGTCAGGGCCGGCACGCCTGCAACTGTTCGCCCACGCGCTCGCGCCGCTGTCCGACCTGCCCGTACTCGAAGTCGTCTCCGCGAGCCACATCCTCGCCGACCTCACCCTGGGCCGCGCGGAAGTCGTACACGACTACCTCGCCCGACCCGCGTAACCCTCGCGTTCCGGGTCAGCCGCACTCGTAAGACCGCCCCTTCCTCAGAGAGGACCCTTCCATGACTGAAACCACCGACGCCGCCGGAATCCGCCGCGTCACGGTCGTCGGCGGAGGCGTGATCGGCGCCTCCTGGGCCGCACTGTTTCTCGCCCACGGACTGGAGGTCACCCTCAGCGACCCCCAGCCCGGCATCGACACCCAGGTACGGGAACTGATCGACGGCACCGTGCCCGTACTCCAAGGCCTGGGCCTGGAGACAAAGGACCTCACCAAGAACCTCGGCTTCGAACCCGACCTGGCCGGCGCCGTGCGTGAGGCCGACCTCGTACAGGAGAACGGGCCCGAACGGCTGAACGTCAAACAGGAGATGTGGCGAACGATCGAGGAGAACGCGCCGGCCACCGCCCTGTTCGCCACCTCCACCTCCGGGATTCCGGCCACCGACATCGCCACCGTGCTGCGCCGACCGGAACGTCTGGTCGTGGGCCACCCCTTCAACCCGCCGCATCTGGTCCCGCTCGTGGAGATCGTGCCCGGTGAGCGCACCAGCGAGGAAACGGTGGAGCGTGCCCGTGCCTTCTACACGGCGCTGGGCAAGAGCCCCCAGGTGCTCCGCAAGGAGGTTCCCGGCTTCGTGGCCAACCGTCTGCAATCGGCAATCTTCCGGCAATGCGTCCACCTGGTCGCCGACGGAGTCGTCACCGAACAGGAGCTGGACGCCATCGTCACCTCCTCCATCGGGTTGCGCTGGGCGGTCGCGGGACCGTTCCAGACGTTCCACCTCGGTGGAGGGCAAGGAGGCCTGGAGCACTTCGTCACGCACCTGGGCCCCGGCATGGAGAAGCGCTGGGACCAGATGGCGCGTGAGCACGTCGCCTTCGACGACGCCACCGTGGAGACCCTGAGCGAACAGGCGCGGAACTTCGGCGCCGGGATCGACGAACTGGCCGCCGAGCGCGACCGCAAGCAGGTCCTCCTGATGCGTGCCCTCTCCGAGACCCCCGACGCGCACGAGGCGTAGGACGCGATCGAGTGCAGACCGAGGCGCACCGGGCGTAGCACCGCGATCCAGCTCAGCCCAAGGCGCACCAGGCCTGGGACGGCGGTCACGCAGTCCCGCGCGGCTTGGTGTCATCCCCTCTTCCCCTTTGTGGAAAGTCCCCCACCATGAACTCGCTCACCGAGAAGATCTCGCAGGTCGTAGCCCATCCCCTCACCGGCGACGACGACTTCGACATCCACCACGCCCTGCACGACGTCCTGGCCGACATCGGGATGCGGCCCGAGGACAGCGGCGGCGCGATCACCTTCCTTGGAACCGACCCGATCGTCCCCTCCATCCTCCGTCTGGGAGCAGTTCCGGCACTGGGCATGACCGCCAAGTCCGTGGCCCTCGCGTCGATGTGGCGACACCGCGGGGGTGAGGGGCAGGACATCACCATGGACCTGCGGAAGGCCCCGCATCGCCTGTGCCCCTTCTACGACAAGAAGTGGGAGAAGCTCAACGGGTTCAGCCCCGGCCGCCCGCATGACCCCGACAACCCTTTCAGCCTGCGGTTCTACGAGACCCGCGACGAGCGCTGGGTCATGCCGCTCAACCTGTATCCGAAGATCAAGGACGCCACGCTCCGGCTGCTGGGGACCCACCCGGACGAGGCCGCCGTCGCGGAAGCCATCCGTACGTGGGACGCGGCCGACCTGGAACAGGCCGGCGCGGACGCCGGTGTCGTGATGCCGATGCTGCGCACGACCGAGGAGTTCCTCACCGAACCGCAGTACCGGGACCACCTCGCCCACGAGCCACTGATCAGGATCGAGAAGATCGGCGACAGCGAGCCCGAACCCCTGCCGGCGGGAGTTTCCCAGCCCCTGGACGGTCTGCGTGCGCTGGGAATGGGACACGTCATCGCGGGCGCGGGCATCGGCCGCGACCTCGCCCAGCACGGCGCGGACGTCCTGAACCTGTGGCGTCCCACCGAGTGGGAGAACGACGTCACGTACTACACCGCGAACGTCGGGGCGCGATCGGCCACTGTCGACCCGTACTCCCCCGAAGGCCAGAGCCGCATTCGCGATCTCCTGCGCGAGGCGGACATCTTCTACGCCAACCGCCGGCCCGGCTTCCTGGAGAAGATCGGGCTGTCCCCCGAGGAGGCCACGGCGGTACGTCCGGGCCTCGTCTACGCGACCGTCAGCCTGCACGGTGACAGCGGCCCCTGGGCCGACCGCGTCGGCTTCGACCAGACCGCCGGCTGCGTCAGCGGGGTGATGCTCCGGGAGGGAACTGCCGGGCGCCCTGCCCTGCCACCCATCGGTGTCGTCAACGACTACGTCCTGTCCTGGCTCGCCACCACCGGAATCATCCGTGCCCTCATCCTCCGGGCCACCCAGGGCGGCAGCTACCGGGTCAGCCTCAGCCTCAGCCGGGTGTCCGCCTGGATCCTCAGCCTCGGTGTCTTCGACCGTGCCTACGCCCACGAAGTCGCCGGCACCGGCGGTCCCGACTCGCCGCACGCCTACCTGGATCCCGACCAGTTCACCGCCCAGACCCCCTGCGGCCACTACACCGGCGTCACCGACCAGGTCGTCATGTCCGCCACCCCGGGCCGCTTCCGTACAGTGCTCGTACCCCGGGGCAGCGGCGCCCCCACCTGGCTGCCACAGGCCTGACCGGGTCACCGGCCCTGCCCGCTGCACCCAGCGCAACGACTCACCGCTTGTACCGCACAGCAACATGGGAAGGCCCTTCCGTGATCAGTATCCCCGCGCACAAGCTCAACGACGGTTCGAAGATCCCGGCCCTCGGCCTGGGCACCTATCCAATGGACGACGCGCAGGCGGAGCAAGCCGTCGGCGAGGCGCTGGACATCGGCTACCGCCTCGTCGACACGGCCACCAACTACCGCAACGAGACCGGTACCGGGCGCGGCGTCGCCCGCAGCGACGTCCCTCGCGAGGAGATCGTCGTCACGACGAAGCTGCCCGGCAGGCATCACGGGTACGAGGAGACCCTCGCGTCCTTCGAGGAGTCCCGCAGCCGGCTCGGTCTGGCGTACGTGGACCTCTATCTGATCCACTGGCCGCTTCCCCGCGTCGGCAAGTACGTGGAGTCCTGGAAGGCGATGGTCAAACTCCGCGCCGAGGGCCTCGTCCGCTCGATCGGGGTCTCGAACTTCACCCCGGAACACATCACGCGGCTGGAGGAGGAGACCGGCGTCCTGCCCTCCGTGAACCAGGTCGAACTGCATCCCTTCTTCCCGCAGGAGGAGTTGCGGGCCTTTCACGCCGACAAGGGCATCCGCACGGAGAGCTGGACTCCCTTGGGCCACAGCACCGACCTGCTGGACACCCCCACCGTCGTGAAGGTGGCCGAGGCCCATGGCGTGACGCCGGGGCAGGTCGTGCTGCGGTGGCACACGCAGTTGGGTGCGGTCCCCATTCCCAAGTCCGCTGACCCCGGTCGCCAACGCGAGAACCTCGACATCTTCGGCTTCGAACTGACGCCCGCCGAGCTGGCGGCCCTCTCCGGCCTGCCCTCGCGGCGTATCGGTGGAGATCCCGAGGTGCACGAGGAGTTCTGATTCCGCGCGCCCGCGAGGTGAGTGGCTACCCCGTGACCTGGCGAATGTGCGGCACCACACGGGTCAGCCGCAGCACGCCCCACAGAATCGCCGCGGTCCCGATCGCCTCGGGGAGCAGCCACCAGCCGGTACGGACCGTCTCCCCGAACAGGGTGACGCCCAGGATCAGACTGACCGTCGCGTCACCGATGGTCAGCGCGGGCTGCGAGGCCGCCAGGGCGCCGGCCTGCAGCGCGTTCTCCAGCAGCAGGATCGCGCTGACGCCGGTCAGCGCGAACCCGTAGGTCTGCCAGGCGCCGAGGAAGGCGGTGAAACCGTCGTCGGCGAGGGTGCCGGTGGCCGACTTCAGCAGCGCGGCGGTCAGGGCGTTGCCGACGGCGGACGCCGATCCCAGCACGGCGGCCCGGAACAGCGGCTGATGCCCCGGACGGGCCACGGCGACCAGTACGCCCATCGCTCCCAGGCACAGCACCAGCGCCGGGATCCACCTCACCATGGAGGCCTGGTCGTGGGCCCCCGAGGGGGCGGCCGAGCCGAGGACCAGGGTGAGGCCGGCGACCACCCCGGCGACGGCCCACCAGCCCGCACGTGGCAGACGTCTGTGCAGCAGCGGAATGGCGATCAGCAGGGCCAGCGGCAGCTCCAGGATGAACAGGGGCTGCACCAGTGCCAGTGGCCCGTTCACCAGAGCCAGGGCCTGGAAAACCGCGGCTGCGACGACCCCGGCGATCCCGATCAGCCAGGCCGGACGCCGAGCCAGGTCGAACATCAGGCGCAGCCCACCGCCGCGCGCGACGGTGGACGCCGCCTTCCGCTGAAAGGCGGTACCGGCCGCGTTGCTGGCGGCCCCCAGGACAGCGAACAGCACAGCCAGCACGATCACCCCTCCACCATGCCCGTAGAAAGGCCATGAGGCCTTCGGGGAGGCGCCGACCGGCGGGCTCGGCACACGCCTCGCGCCGGGTCCGGCGTTGCCTCGCCGGGGCAAGGGGAAATCACGAGGAGGCGGTCACGACGTGTAGTGGAAGCGCACCCTGCTCCCGAGCCACGCGGTCCGTGTCGTCTCCAGCAGGCGGCCGTCTTCGAGGCGGGCCACGGACCACACCACGAACAGCGGCGCGTCGAGGGTGGTGTTCAGCAGGCGGGCCTCATGGGAGTTGGCCGCGCCGACTTCGAGATAGTGGTTGGCGTCAGCGGGGACGAGCTCGAAGACCTCGCGAAGCGTCCGGGACAGGGAGCCGTCGACGAGGAGTCGATCGGACAGTCCGGGCGCCACGGGCTCGGGGACCCACGAGTCCGTCAGCCCGATCGCGCGGTCGTTGACCACGTGAAGCCGCTTGAGGTGAAGCCGCTTGACGGAGGCTTCCTCCGGGGTGATGAGCTTGATCAGCTCGTGGGGCTCGGGTTCGGCGGGCTCGTCGCGCAGTTGGACGGACTTCGCGGTCTGCCCAGCGGCGTGGAAACGGTCCCGCCACGGCGTGGTGAGTGCGAAGTCGTGCTGGACCGGTTCCGGGATGTCGGCGACGAAGGTCCCGGCGCCCTGTCGGCGCTCGACGTAGCCGTCCGCGGCCAGGGCACCGAGCGCCTGTCGGATGGTGATGCGGCTGACGCCGTAGAGTTCGGAGAGTTCACGCTCGGTCGGCAGCCGGTAGCCCGTCTGGAGTTCCTGGTCGATCTGCCGACGCAGATCGCGCTGCACCTGAGCCCAGGCGGGCATGGGCGATCTGCGATCAACCGGGTGCACGGACATGCGCCCCCGGTCGGTCGTCGCACCCTCGACGACGGACACGTACGGACTCCCCTCGGCCTTCGTGCGCCGCAGTCCACGTCGCACAATTGGTCTCAATATTAGCACCTATCGCGCGGGGCTCGTGGAGACGGCGGGGCGCGCGAAGGCGTACGACAGGTGGGTCAGGAGTCGAGTTTGATGTGCTTCGCGTCCATGTTCACCGCTCCGCCGCGGAATGGCGGACGACCCCACCGCAATGCCGCACCGTGGGCGAACCAGGTCCCGGCCACCGCCGTGGCGATGTCACGCAGCACGGCCGCGTCCGGCACATCGGGGTCCGTCAGCTCGCCGGCGTCGACCTGAACGACGGTCTGGCCGGTGGTACGCAGAGCCTCGGCCAGGCGGTCGAATCGCGGTCGGCCGTGCGGGCCGATGAGTTGCAGGGTGAGGTGCTGTTCGGGGCCGATGAAGTAGTCGACGTGGCCGCTCTCTTCCAAGGGCACGCTGCGCACCGCGATTCCGCAGGCTTCGATCAGCTTCAGGACCCAGAAGTCGGCTCCGCTGCAGAGTTCCGGAAGTGACAGGACTGACATGGCGGCCGGTACGGAATCGGGCAGGGCGCTCAACTGTGCCTCGACCGCCACGCGGATGCCGTCCAGGCTCTTCGCGAGGGCCCGGTTGAACGGCGAGGTGTCGACTCCGCAGACCGCGGCCACCCCTTGGGCGAGCATGACGTGTCCGGCGCAGGGGACTACTTCCTCCACGCGGAGCGCGGGCACCAACTGGACCTCGTCGGCGCTGTCCGCCAGCGGTGAGGACGCCTGCGAGGTGATGGCGACCGTCTTCAGCCCGGCGGTCCGGGCCATGCGCAGGGCCCGGACGGTGGCGCCGGAGGTTCCGGAGTGCGAGATGCCCACAAGGGTGTCGCAGGCGGCGGGCAGGGTCTCGCTCCAGGTGACATCCCCGGCCGACAGGGCGCGGTGGCCGAATCCGGTGGCGACCAGGCCGGAGGCCAACGAGTCCCCCGAGCCGACGAATACCGCCCGTCCCAGGTCGGGGACGCTGCCGACGGTTACCGGGGACACGTCCAGCAGAGCGGCGCGCAGCGCGGCGCTCACGGTGACGGGTACGGGTGTGGCGGACATGGTTCTAGTGCTCCTTGCGGGTGGTGATGCCGGGGAAGGGTCGTGCGATGGGGGTCGCCGCGGCGAGGGCCTCGTGGCCCCAGCCCGCCAGGGCGGTGCGGGCGATGCCGGTGCCGAAGAGGGCGGCCTCGACGGGATCGGCGCCGGCGGCGAGGGCGGCCACGACGGCGCCCGCGCAGGCGTCACCGGCGCCGGTGGTCTCCACGACGGAGACCGCGTGGTCGCGTACGGACCAGCTGCCGTCGGCGGTGACGACGTAGCTGCCCTCGGCGTCGAGGCGGGCGATCACCGGCAGGTCCAGCGCGGCCGCGAGTGACCTGGCGGCGCGGCGTGGGTCGGGGTCCAGCAGGCTCAACTGGACGCGGCTGGGCAGCAGTACGGTGGTCGCCGAGACCACCCGGCGCAGGTGGTCCAGGCCCTGTTCGGCGACCAGGGTCTGGTGCGGATCGAGACCGACCCGGGTCCTGGGGTCTGCCTCGGGCCGCTCGGTGGGGGACGACGCGACCAGCCCGTCGAGGCCGTCCCGGAAGCCGGCTGCCGGCGCGGGAAGTGACTCCCGCGGCTCCGACCCGGCGTGGTCGGGTCCTTCGAGTTCGGTACGCGCGGTCGTGTGCTGAGTGACGATGCGCCGTCCGCGGGCGGAGTTCAGGATCCACAACCGCGGCACAGTGGGTACCTGTGGGCAGTACTGCCGGTCGACGACCGGCGGGGGCAGCGTCCGCGCGCCCAACGAGGAGCGCTCGGGCGCGGGGCCGAGCACCCGTC
>NZ_JBHXMF010000082.1:0-33475 GCF_042721055.1 Streptomyces sp. NPDC058470 | reverse complement strand
CGTGCTGCGCGTCCGGGCCGGCGTCGTCGTCCGTGCGGGTCCGGCTCAGTTGAGTTTCGCCGGGTCGGGACCCAGGCGGCGGTCCTCGTTCAGGGCGGAGATCGCCGCGATGTCCTCGGCGTCCAGGGAGAAGTCGAAGATGTCGATGTTCTCCTTGATCCGGGACGGGGTCACGGACTTGGGGATCACGACGTTCCCCAGCTGGAGGTGCCAGCGCAGCACGATCTGGGCCGGGGTGCGGCCGTGCTTCTGGGCGACGGCGACGATCGCCGGCACTTCGAGGAGGCCCTTGCCCGAGCCGAGCGGGGACCAGGCCTCGGTGGCGATGCCCTGCTCCGCGTTGTACTCACGCGTCGCCAACTGCTGGAGCCGCGGGTGCAGTTCGATCTGGTTGACGGCGGGGATGACGGACGTCGCCGCGATCAGCGCCTCCAGGTGCTCCGGGAGGAAGTTGGAGACGCCGATGGACTTGGCCCGGCCGTCCGCGAGGATCTTCTCGAAGGCCTTGTACGTGTCGATGTACTTGCCTCGGTCCGGTGTCGGCCAGTGGATCAGGTACAGATCCACGTATTCCAGGCCGAGCTTCTCCAGAGACGTGTCGAACGCACGCAGGGTCGAGTCGTACCCCTGGTCGTCGTTCCACAGCTTGGTGGTGACGAAGAGATCCTGACGGGCGATTCCGGAGGAGGCCAGGCCTCTGCCGGTGCCCTCTTCATTGCCGTAGAGCGCCGCAGTGTCGATGCTGCGGTACCCGGCCTCCAGCGCGGTGGCGACCGCCCGCTCCGCCTCGTCGTCCGGCACCTGCCAGACGCCGAAACCAAGCTGCGGCATCTCGACGCCGTTGTTCAGGATGATCGGGGGGACCTTGCTCACGAGCTCTCGATCCTTCAGTCGTCGGGTGATACCACCATCGTGAACGATCACGGCCCGTGTCGCATTCCTGGACGGTGGATTCGTCGCGCGGACCCGCAACGCGAGCAGCCCGGGACCGGCCGGACATGGACCCGAGGTACGCGTCCCTGCCCTTCGGGTCCCCGCGGCACGGCCTCCGGCCCGAGGGGATGGTGGGCCGTGAGCGACGGCCTCCGTCAGCGCCTCGTCACCGTGTCTTCGAGCGGGCTCACGCCTTGTACAGCGCCTCGACCTCCGTCGAGTACGCGTCCTCGATCGCCTTCCGCTTCAGCTTCAGCGAGGGCGTCAGCAGCCCGTGCTCCTCGGTGAACTGGTGGGCCAGTATCCGGAACGTACGGATCGACTCGGCCTGCGACACCAGCGTGTTCGCGGCGACCACCGCGCGCCGCACCTCGGTCTCCAGGTCGGGGTCGCGCACGAGGTCGGCGGCGGTCATCTTCGCCTTGCCGCGCATCTGGAGCCAGTGCTCGACGGACTCGGAGTCGAGGGTGACGAGCGCGGCGATGTAGGGGCGGTCGTTGCCGACGACGATGCACTGGGCGACCAGCGGATGGTCGCGTACGCGCTCCTCCAGCACCCCCGGCGAGACGCTCTTGCCGCCGGAGGTCACCAGGATCTCCTTCTTGCGCCCGGTGATGGTGAGGTAGCCGTCCTCGTCGAGCGAGCCCAGGTCGCCGGTGGCGAGCCAGCCGTCCTGCAGGGTGGCGTCGGTGGCCTTGTGGTCGTTCAGATAGCCCTGGAAGACATTGTCGCCGCGCAGCCAGATCTCGCCGTCGTCCGCGATGTGCACGGTGGTGCCGGGGATGGCCTGCCCGACGGTGCCGAACCGGGTGCGCTCGGGCGGGTTGGCGGTCGCGGCCGCCGTGGACTCGGTGAGCCCATACCCCTCGTAGATGAAGACACCCGCGCCCGCGAAGAACAGCCCCAGCCGTCGGTCCATCGCCGAACCGCCCGACATGGCGTGCTTCACCCGGCCGCCCATCGCGGCCCGCACCTTGGAGTAGACGAGCTTGTCGAAGACCTGGTGCTGCATGCGCAGGCTGGCCGAGGGGCCGGGTCCGATGCCCCAGGCCTTCGCCTCGATCGCCTCCGCGTACCGCACGGCGACGTCGACGGCCTTCTCGAAGGGGCCCGATCTGCCCTCCTTCTCGGCCTTGCGGCGGGCCGCGTTGAAGACCTTCTCGAAGATGTACGGGACCGCGAGGAAGAACGTCGGCCGGAAGGCGGCCAGGTCCGGCAGCAGGGCCGCCGCGTTCAGCTGCGGCTGGTGTCCGAACTTGACTCGCCCGCGGATCGCGGCGACCTGCACCATGCGTCCGAAGACATGCGCGAGCGGCAGGAACAGCAAGGTGGCCGCCTCGTCGCCCCGTTTGGAGTGGAAGACCGGCTCCCAGCGCTCGATGACGGTGTCCGCCTCGAACATGAAGTTCGCGTGGGAGATGAGACAGCCCTTGGGGCGCCCGGTGGTGCCCGAGGTGTAGATGATCGTCGCGACCGACTCGGGCGTGACCGCGCGCCGGTGCCGGTGCACCACCTCGTCGTCGATGTGCGCGCCCGCCTCGTACAGCTCGTGCACCGCGCCCACGTCGAGCTGCCACAGCTTGTGCAGCTGCGGCAGCCGCTCGACGACGGTGGCGATCGTCATCGCGTGGTCCTCGTGCTCCACCATGACGGCCGACACCTGTGCGTCGTACAGCATCCAGAAGACCTGCTCGGCCGAGGAGGTGGAGTAGATGGGTACGACCTGGGCGCCGATGGTCCAGAGCGCGTAGTCGAAGAGCGTCCACTCGTAGCGCGTACGGCACATGATCGCGACCCGGTCCCCGAACCGGATGCCGTGGGCGAGCAGCCCCTTGGCCAGTGCGAGCACCTCGTCGCGGAACTCGGCGGCGGTCACATCACGCCATTGCCCCTGCTCGTCCTTGCGGCCGAGGGCGATGTGGAGCGGATCCTCCTGGGCATGATCGAAGACGACGTCGGCCAAACCGCCCACCGGCGGCGCCGACGCCAACGGAGGGTTGGTGAACTCGCGCAATCCCGCTCCTAGTGGTGCTCCGCACAGCGCCGTGAAAGCTACCTCACCGTGAGGCGGGGCGGGAGGGGGGTCGCAGCGCAGAGAGGTAAGGCATACCTACTGGTCAGTCGCGGAAATGCCCACACATGTCGCAGAAATGCCCGCACATGAGGAAGAGCCGGACGGAAACTCTTACGGTTCCGTAGGTTTCCGTCCCGCAATCTCCACCGAATCTGTACGACCCGTACCGCACCGGATATCAGATGTGGAGGTCCCCCTTCCGGCCCGCGAGTGTCACTCACTGTCACCGGAGAGGCGCCCCACCGTCATCCGCGGGGCGCCCCGGCCGGCTGCTGCTCCACCGGCGCCCCGACCTTGCCCGTCACAGCCCGAGGTGTCCGCACCAGCACCAGAACCAGCGCACCGGCGATCACTCCGGTCACCCCCGCAGCCACCGCAGCCGAGTTGAGCCCCGCCGCGTACGCGGCCCGCAGGGTGTTTTCGGACAGCGCGCCCCGCAGCGCCCCGGCGCCGCCGCCCGCCAGCGTGTGGGCCGCGTCGTGCGACAGCGTGTCCTGCATACGGGAGGTCAGCACGGTGCCGAACACGGCGACCCCGAGCGCGTACCCGAGCTGGCGGGCCGTGTTGACCGCGCCGCCCGCCATGCCCGCCCGCTCGGGCGATACCGCGGCGAGCGCGGCACCCGCGATGGCAGGAGCGACGAACCCGGTGCCGATCCCCACCAGGACCAGTCCCGGCACCAGCGCCGTCCAGCTCGCGCCGGCGTCCAGGACGGCCTGGCAGAACGTGCCCGAGCCGATCAGCAGCAGTCCGCCGCCTATGGTGAGCCCCGCCGGAACCCCGTGCAGCAGTTTCCCGGCGAGGATGGCGACCACCACGGACGCCCCCGTCAGCGGCAGCAGCGCGAGCCCGCCGCGCACCGCGCTCATGCCCAGCACCGTCTGCATCCAGATCGAGGTGTACGCGAGCACGCCGAAGGCGACCCCGTTGAAGGCGAGCGCACCCGCCATCACGCCCACGAACGCCGGCTTGCGCAGCAAAGAGAGATCGAGCAGCGGATGGGCCACCCGCCGCTCCACGAGCACGAAGGCGACCAGGGCCAGTGCCGCGAGGACGAACGAGCCTGCCGGGACCGCCGACGTCCACCCGTCCGCCCCGGCCCGCACCACCCCGTACGTCGTCGCCCCCGCGAGGCACGCGAACGCCACCGTGCCCGCCCAGTCGATGGTCATCCCGCGCGGACCACGCGACTCCGGCACCACCCGCACCGTCAGCCACACCGACGCCACGCTCACCGGCAGATTGACGAAGAAGATCCACCGCCATCCGGGCCCCTCGGTGAGCACCCCGCCGAGCACCGGCCCGACCGCCGCGGCGCCGCCGCTCACGGCTCCCCACACACCGAGCGCCGCCGACCGCTGCCGCCCCTGGTAGACCGAGCCGAGCAGCGGCAGGGTCGTCGCGAGCATCGCCGCCGCGCCCACCCCCTGCAAGGCGCGCGCTGCCACCAGCATCCCGGCCCCCGACGCCAGCCCACACAGCAGCGACGCCACCGCGAACAGCACGACGCCCGCCACGTGCACCCGGCGCCGCCCCAGGATGTCGGCCGCCGCGCCTGCCCCCAGCAGCAGTGCGGCGAGCGCGAGCGCATAGCCGTCGATCACCCACTGCAGCTCACTCAGCGACGTGTGCAGCGCCCGCGCCATGTCCGGCAGCGCCACGATCGCGATCGTCACGTCCAGCAACAACATGAACGTCCCCAGGCACACCGCCGTGAGCGGTCCCCATGTGCGCATGTCCTCAACTCCCCTGTGTTCCCGATGCGTATGCCTCCGTACGATGGGCCCGTGCCGGACGATCGTGGTGGCCGTGAACGCCAGAGCGCCGGAATCCGACAGGAGTGGTCCTGATGGACTTGGAATCCGACACCTTCGACCTGCTGGACCTGCAGCTGCTGTCCGCACTGGAGTTGGACGGCCGTACTCCCTTCAGCCGGATCGCGACGGTGCTCGGCGTCTCCGACCAGACCGTCGCGCGGCGCTACCGCAGGCTGCGCGCCGAGGGCGGGCTCCGCGTCGTCGCCGTACGCGATGCCGAACGGCTGGGCCAGGACCAGTGGATCCTGCGGCTGCGCTGTGCCCCTCACAGCGCCGGGATCATCGCGGACGCGCTCGCCAAGCGCCCCGACACCGCCTGGATCGGGCTCGCTTCGGGCGGCACCGAGGTGGTCTGCATCACGCGCCCGCGCCATCCCGGTGACCACGACGAACTGTTGCTGGGCAAGCTGCCGCGCACCCCGAGCATGCTGGAGATCCGCGCCCACCAGCTGCTGCACCGCTTCTACGGCGGACCGACGGGCTGGGCGGCCAAGTTCGGGGCGCTCACGGACGAGCAGACCGCCGCGCTGCGCCCCGAGGCGCCGGCGTCCTCGGGGCCGGTCCGGATCGTCCCGGAGGACGAACCCCTGATCGCCGCCCTCGAACGCGACGGGCGCGCCACCTACCCCGAACTCCAAAGGGCCACCGGCCTCTCCGAGTCCGCCGTCAAGCGCCGTCTGGCCGCGCTGCTCGCCTCGGGTGCCGTGTTCATCGACGTGGAGTACCACTCCGAGGTCCTCGGCTACCCGCTCGCGTCCATCCTGTGGATCACCGCCGCCCCCGCCGCCCTCCACACCGTCGGGCAGGCCCTGGCCACCCACCCCGAGATCGCTTTCGCCTCGGCCACGGCCGGCTCCTCGAACATCGTCGTCACCGCCGTTGCCCGCGACACCGCCGACCTCTACTCCTACCTCAGCGGCAGACTCGGGGGCCTCGAAGGCGTCCGGCATGTCGAGACGACGCCGTTCCTGCGCCGGGTTAAGCAGCTCACGTATACGGGTCCGTCACGTTAGCCCCGGCGCAGCCGGTCCCCGCCCCCGAGGATGGCCGCCGCCAGTGCGTCCGCCGCGCCCTGGGCCGCCCTCCGGCGCCGCCCGTGCAGCAGGACGAAGTCGACCTCGCCCAGTTCAGGCAGCCCCGCCCGCTCCGGGACCCGGACAAGACCCGGCGGGATGAGCCCCCTTGAGTGGGCCATGACGCCCAGTCCCGCCTGGGCCGCCGCGATGAGCCCGTTGAGGCTGCCGCTCGTGCAGGCGATGCGCCACGACCGGCCCTGGCGTTCCAGGGCTTCCAGCGCCAGGGCCCGGGAGATGCCCGGCGGCGGGTAGACGATCAGTGGGACCGGGCGGTCGGGGTCCAGG
This sequence comes from Streptomyces sp. NPDC058470, assembly GCF_042721055.1. Lineage (NCBI taxonomy): Bacteria > Bacillati > Actinomycetota > Actinomycetes > Kitasatosporales > Streptomycetaceae > Streptomyces > Streptomyces sp. NPDC058470. The sequence continues at coordinate 27,290 of NZ_JBHXMF010000082.1, read as the reverse complement.
TGGAGGCGTTCCGCGCCGATCCACACCAGGCGGTCGTGCCGGACGAGTTCGCCGCGCGGGTCCTCGGGCCGCCGCTTCGCCAGCACCAGGTCGAGCTTCCCCGCCGCGAGCTGTTCGTGGAGCGTGCCGGACAGTTCGACGGTCAGCTCCAGATCCACCTCGGGATGGTCGTACCGGAAGCTCTCCAGGATCTCCGTGAGGCGGGTGAGGACGAAGTCCTCGGAGGCGCCGAAGCGCAGCCGGCCGCGCAGCCGGGTCCCCGTGAAGAACGCCGTCGCCTGCTCCTGCACGTCCAGCAGCCGGCGGGCGAAACCGAGCATCGCCTCGCCGTCCTCCGTGAGCTCCACGGAGTGCGTGTCGCGCGTGAACAACTGCCGTCCGGTGGCGTCCTCCAGGCGGCGTACGTGCTGGCTGACCGTGGACTGGCGCAGCCCCAGACGCCGGGCGGCCTGGGTGAAGCTCAGCGTTTGCGCCACCGCGAGGAAGGTACGCAGTTGGGACGGGTCGTACATGTCCAGATGTTATCGCGAAACGTGATGACAGTCAGAGCGGTGTGAAGGATTCCCGATTGCGCTCAGGGGGAGGACGATGGAGAGGGCACGACCCACTTCAGACAATGACGTACTGAACCCCGCACAGAACGAGCAGTGGAGAACCGTGAGACGCCTGAAGTGGCCGGCTTGGATGCCCATTGACCCGTACATCCTGATGCTGCTCGGAACAGTGGGCCTCGCCGCGCTGCTCCCCGCGCGGGGTACGGGCGCCGACGTCGCCTCGGGCGCGTCGACGGCCGCCATCGCCTTCCTCTTCTTCCTCTACGGAGCGCGCCTCTCCACCCGTGAGGCGATCGACGGACTGCGCCACTGGCGGCTGCACACCGTCGTTCTCGTCTGCACCTTCGTGGCGTTCCCGCTGCTCGGTCTCGCCGCCCGCAGCCTCGAACCGGTGTTCCTGACCGACCCGCTCTACCAGGGCCTGCTCTTCCTCACGCTCGTCCCCTCGACCGTCCAGTCATCGATCGCCTTCACCTCGATGGCACGCGGCAACGTGCCCGCCGCGATCTGCGCGGGCTCCTTCTCCTCGCTGGCCGGCATCGTGGTCACGCCGCTGCTCGCGGCCTCGCTGCTCGGCGGCAGCGGCGGCTTCTCCGCCGACTCGATCGTCGAGATCGTGTTCCAGCTGCTCGTGCCGTTCGTGGCCGGACAGGTGCTGCGGCGCTGGATCGGCAGCTTCATCGCGCGGCACAAGAAGTTCCTCGGATACGTCGACCGCGGCTCGATCCTCCTGGTCGTCTATGCGGCGTTCAGCGAGGGCATGGTGCACGGCATCTGGCACCAGGTCAGCGCATTGCGGCTGGCCGGGCTCCTGGTGGTCGAGGCCGTGCTGCTCGCCGTGATGCTCACGGTCACCTGGTACGGCGCGAAGGCGCTGGGTTTCAACCGGGAGGACCGGATCACCATCCAGTTCGCCGGGTCCAAGAAGTCCCTCGCCTCCGGACTCCCCATGGCCGGCGTGCTGTTCGGCGCGCAGGCCTCGCTCGCCGTGCTGCCGCTGATGCTCTTCCACCAGATGCAGTTGATGGTGTGCGCGATGATCGCCAAGCGGCGCTCGCGCGATCCCGAGGTGGTCAGGGAGCGGACTCCAGTCGCAGCGTCACGAATCGTGGCCGGTACAGCGACACGTTCCGGCTGAGGTTCGCCTGCGCCGAAGCCCCCGTCACGTCGAGCCAGTTGACGTCGTAGCTCAGCACGAGACGGTCCTCGTCACTCAACTCCACGTGCACCTGCGGGTTGTACGCCGCCACCTCGCCCTGGGGGAGCTGTGGACTGAAGCTCCGAGTGGGCCCGTGCCAGGGGCCCGTCGGCGAGCACGCCCAGTAGGACGTCACCGTGGTCAGGCCCGCGGCGCCCGCGGCCATCGTGAACAGCACATACGTCCCGTCGTCACGCACCACGCTGAACGCACTGCCCACACCGGTGCGCTGCCCGTCCCCGAGGACCGGCCGCGGAGCCGCCCGCACCGCCCAGCGCTCACCGTCCCAGTACTCCCAGGCCCCCGGCTCGGCGAGCCCGCCGCGCGGCACGCGTGCCACGTACGCCTTCGAGGCGGGCCGGGAGGCGGCCTGTCCGTCGTCGCCGCCGAAGACGTACGTCCACTCGCCCGCGTCGACCGTCGTGGTGCCGAACAGCACGCGCCGCGAGGGATCCGCGACGGAACTCTGGTCCAGGACCGTCGTGATGCCTTCGAGCCGCAGATCCGGCAGGGAGAGCGTGGCGACCTCGGTGGCCGTGGGCACCCCGTAGATCCACGGGGCCTGGCCCGCCGTACGGGTCCACAGCAGGACGCGGACCACCTGCTCGGAGGAGCCGGGAGAGCGCGGCTCGACGTGGGCCGCGACCGGCCAGCGCCACTGCTGCGGCGCCGGGTCGGGGAAGACGGGCGCGGGGAGCGTGGTCTCCAGGCGTCCGGACTCCGACATCACCACGGCCGAGTTGCGCACCAGCGGAGTCGCGGCGTCGCGCCAGGCGAAGGACTCGCCCACCGGGTTCGGCGGCGCGTACACCTGGCCCAGATAAGTGTCCGAGAACAGCCACAGCAGCCGCCCGTCCGGCAGCCGCACCGAGTGCGTGCCGTCGCCGCCGGTCCAGTCGTCGATGCGCGAGGCGTCGTCCCCGTACCGGGCGAACTCGTCCGTGAGCCGCTCCTCGGCGGTCCAGGACGTGAGCGTACGAGCCGTGCACGCGTCGCCGCCCTCCCGGTCGTCGTCCGGGAGGGCGGTCAGCAGTACGGCGGCGCAGACCAGGGCGAGCAGGATGCCGAGCCCGGTCGCGTTCTGGCGTCGTGCTCCTGCGTCGTCCGGCACGCACCGGACGTTAGCGGCCGCCGCTCACGTGGTCCATGGGCAGCCACAGCACGGTGTCCTGCGTCACAGGGAGGAAGTTGTCCGTGCGCATGTCGATCAGCTCGTCGTCGGTCAACGCCCGCGCGTCGACCCGGACTTCGTCGATCGCGCCCGTGAAGTGCGCCCGGCCGTCCATCCGTTGGCCGACGTGCACCCCGAACGGCGAGTTCCGGCTGACCGATCCGGGCAGGTCCGCCGTGCTGAGCTCCGTACCGTCGATGAACAGCGTCAGTTGCGCTGCGCCGCGGCGCAGGGCCAGATGGTGCCACTGTCCGTCGTTGTACGCGCCCATGGTGCGCACGGACGTCGTGGTCGGGGGTGCCGCGCCGTCCCGGGTGGTGATCAGCCCGGTGATGCGGCCGGACTCGGGCTCGCCGCGCAGCCACACCTGCGGCTGCGAGTTGCCGGACCCGCCCATCCACAGCAGTGGCTGTTCACCGGTGGTCGCCGTGTAGCGGAACCACAGGGAGGCGGTGAAGGCCTTGCTGCCGAGCGGGAGTTGGTCCCGGTACGGAAGTCGTACGGCGTCGTCGGCGCCGTCGAACTGGAGCGCGCCGCCGAACACGCCCGGCGTCTCCTGGGCGCCCCCGAGGACCGCGGCCGGCTCGGCGCCCGGTGCCAGGTCGGCCGTTGTCGGATCCGCACCGCGGCTCGGGGTCAGCCAGTCCTCGGTGAAGCGGGCGAAGCGGATCTCGTCGCGTGCGTCGACCGCGCCGCCCTCGTACAGCAGGCCCACGGTTCCGGAGCCGATCGCCACCATGTCCGAGTAGCCGGACCAGTCCGTCGTGACGACCGTGCCGCGGTCCACGCTCTCCCAGGTGGCCCCGTTGTCGTACGAGGAGCGGATCATCATCGTCCGGCGGCGGTCCGGGTCGCCGGGGCAGGCGAGCAGCAGCCGCTCGCCCAGGCGCAGCAGGGAGCCCTGGACCTGGGGTGCGTAGAGATCCGGGATGTCCTTGAAGGGCGCCGCGAAGGTGCTGCCGCCGTCGCTGCTGACGGCCTGGGTGCGGTGTCCGAGGTCGGCGCCGTCCTGCTCGCGCCCGTTGACCAGGACGGACCCGTCCGCGCGTTCCGTGAGCGCGATCTCTGACGGCTTCTGGCGGAAGGTCCCGTCGTCGGCGATGGGCCACGAGTCCGTCGCGCCGATGGCCCAGTGGTCGCCGCCGTCGTCACTGGTGATCAGCGCGGCGTGGTTGGTGGTGGGCCGGTTTCCCTCCCACGTCTCGGTGTTGACGCCGAAGACGAGGCGTCCCACGTGTGCGCCGGTGGTCAGCTGGATGCCGTGCACGGGACCGGTGGCGTACCAGGAGTTCCAGTGCGCCGGCAGGAGCTCGTCGCTCAGGTCGCGCGGCTGCGACCAGGTGAGGCCGTCGTCGTCGCTGTGCTGCATGTGCGGGGTGCGCTCGCAGGGGACGGCGCAGTTCGCGCTGTCCGCCCGGCCCGGGTTGTAGGTCTCGGCCAGCAGGATGCGGCCGGTCTCGCGGTCCACGACGGGCGCCGGGTTGCCGTGGGTGTCGCCGTCGCCGTCGTTGACGACCTGGAGGGGGCCCCAGGTGCGTCCGTCGTCGGTGGACCGCTTGACCACGATGTCGATGTCGGCCGCGTCTCCGCAGTTGAGGACCCGCCCCTCGGCGAACGCCAGCAGTGTGCCCTTCGCCGTCCTTACGACGGCGGGGATCCGGAAGCAGGCGTAGCCGGGATCCTGCGGGGCCTTGAAGAGTACCTGCTGCTCGAACTCGCCTGCCGCCGCGGCCGGTTGGGCTCCGGCCGGGACCGGCAGCGCGAGCAGCGAGGCGGTGGTGAGCACGACGGTGACGGTCGATCTGAGACGAGCGCGGAGACTCGACGGCATGGTGCGGCCCTGCCCTTCATACGTCCGGACATCTGGTGACGAGGTGTCAGGGCAGGGGTATCGCTGTGCCGTTATTGCTCCGCGGTGCGGTCACGCAGCGTCCTCCTGAGGGCATTGATTCGTTGGGAGCCCCAACGATATCCAGAGAATCATTGGGATGTCCAATGATTATTGGATAGGATGTTTGTGTGTCTGCGTCTCTGTCCGCCATTCGTGCGCTCCCCAGCTGGCTCCTCGGCCGGGCGGCCGCCCATGGCCGCGCGCTCGTCGCCGAGGCGCTGGCCGCCGAGGGCATGAAGATGTGGCACCACGTGGCGCTCTCCGCGGTCTCGGACCTCGGGCCCGTCGCCCAGGCGGAGCTGGGGCGCCGTATCCGGCTCGACCCCAAGGACCTGGTCGGCGTCCTCAATGACCTGCAGTCCGCCGGCCTGGTCGTCCGGGAACCGGACCTCACGGACCGCCGCAGGAACGCGGTGTCGATCACCGAGGAGGGTCGCCGCCTCCTGAAGCGCTGTGAGAAGGCCGCGCGCGAGGCGAACGACGAGCTGCTCGCCTCGCTCTCGGCGGCCGAACGGGAGCAGTTCATGGGCTTGTTGATCCGGATTTCCGCTACGGACGGCTGACCCGGGCTAACGTTCCGTCATGAACGCACCCGAAGCCGAACCCCGACTCGCTCTCGACCCCGCACACACGGCCCTCGTGCTCGTCGATCTGATGGACCGTATCGTCGGGCTGCCCCTGGAACCTCGCAAGGGGACCGAAGTCGCCGCCGTGGCCAAGGAGTTGGCGTCGGCGTTCCGCACGGTGGGGGCGCTGGTCGTGCTCGTCCGGGTGGAGCGGCCCGGGATTCCCCGGCAGCCGCCCGGCAGTGAACTGGTCGCCGGGCTTGCGGCGGAGGGTGACGTGGAGATCGTGAAGCGGACGATCGGCGCCTTCCAGGGCACCGGGCTGGACGAGCGCCTGTGTGAACGCGCCGTCACCACCGTGGTGTTCGGCGGCGTCGCCACCAACCTGGGCGTCGAGTCCACCGCCCGCGCGGCCGGCGACCTCGGCTACGAACTCGTCTTCGTCGAGGATGCGATGGCCGCCCTCACCGCTCCCGAGCACGAGGCGGCGGTCGGCCTGAACTTCCCGCGCCTGGGCACGGTGGTGACCTCGTCGGAGGTGCGGTTCACCCAGGGGCAGGAGTGAAGGCGGAGCTGAGGCGGGGCCTCTCCGGCGCAGGGGGCGCTCCCCGCCGGTCGAGACCCCGCCGCCGTGACGCGGGCGAGCCGGTCAGCCCTGTGCGGCCGCGGCCTGTAGGGCGATGCGGTGCTCGCCCGCGTACACGTTCATGGAGGCGCCGCGCAGGAACCCGACCAGCGTCAGGCCCGTCTCCGCGGCCAGGTCGACCGCGAGGGACGACGGGGCCGAGACCGCCGCGAGCACCGGAATGCCCGCCATCACCGCCTTCTGCGCCAGTTCGAAGGAGGCCCGCCCCGAGACCAGCAGAACGGTCCGGGACAGCGGCAGCGTGCCGTTCTGCAGGGCGCGGCCGACCAGCTTGTCGACCGCGTTGTGCCGCCCCACGTCCTCCCGTACGTCGACGAGCTCGCCCTCCTCGGTGAAGAGCGCCGCCGCGTGCAGACCCCCGGTCCGGTCGAAGACCTGCTGCGCCGCCCGCAACCGGTCGGGGAGGAGGGCGAGGAGTTCGGGCTCCAGCCGCACCGGGGGAGTGTCGTTGATCGTCCAGCGGGCCGTCGTACGGACCGCGTCCAGGCTCGCCTTGCCGCACAGACCGCAGGAGGACGTCGTGTACACATTGCGTTCGAGCGTGATGTCGGGCATCACCAGGCCCGGCGCCGTCCGCACGTCGACGATGTTGTACGTGTTGGAGCCGTCCACCGTGGCACCGGCGCAGTACACGATGTTGGTGAGCTCGTCCGCCCGGCCCAGCACCCCCTCGCTGACGAGGAAGCCCGCCGCCAGCGCGAAGTCGTCACCGGGGGTGCGCATCGTGATGGCGAGGGGTTTGCCGTTGAGCCGGATCTCCAGGGGTTCCTCGGCGACGAGTGTGTCCGGCCGGGTGGAGACCACCCCGTCGCGGATACGGAGCACCTTGCGTCGTTCCGTCACTCGTCCCATGTTGATCAGCCCCGGTTCTGTACGTACTGGTGGCCTGAGCGGCCCTTGCCGTGGAGGTTGCCGTGAGTCGCCGGACGGTCGTACGGCTGGGTGACCTTCACCCAGCCATTGTCCTGCACCCGCGCGATCAGGGGGCGGCGCACGCCACCCCCTCGTCCGCCGGCCGCCCGGTCACGGCCGGCAGCCGCTCGATCCGGATCGCCGACGCCGTGAATTCCGCCGTGCCGGCGATGGGACTGTTCGCCCCGGTCGCCAGCAGGCCGGTGTCCACCTCGTCGGGTACGTGCGTGGCCGCCATGAAGGCCAGTCCGGGCCGCAGCTCGATGTCGACCCATACCGGTGCCACCACCGAGCCCTGCCGCGAGGAGACCCGGACCTGCTCGCCGACGACCACGCCGTAGCGCTCGGCGTCCTCCGGGCACAGTTCGACGTACCCGCTCCGGTGCCGTGGCGGCGCGCCACCGCCGCCGCGCCCGGCGCTGCCGAGCCGGCGACCGGTGGTGAGCCGGATCGGGTACCGCTCGTCCGTCAGGTCGACGGGCGGGTCGTGCCGGACGAGCTCGAAGGCCGTCCGGCGACCGACGACCACGCCCGAGTGCCCCGTCAGCAGCGAGAGGTTGGCCAGCGCCCGTGCGTGCTCCGAGCCGTCGTGCTGCTCGGTGCCGCCGGGCGCCCGGTCCTGCCGGGCGTACGACTGCGCCAACTGCCGTACGGCGGAGACCGGTACGCCCGTCACCTTCGCGGCCAGCGAGGCGGTCCACGGTTCGACCAACTGTCTGTACTCCTCGAAACCGCTCGTCGCGCGCTCGATGAAGGCCCGGTCGGCGAGGTCCGCGTGGATGATCTCGCGGCCGACCGCGTGGGCCAGCGCGATATCGCTGCCGACGTCCAGGACCGGTGGACGTGCGGCCCTGGTGTGGAGCTGCGGGTCGGGTCTCCTCATGCGGCGGTCCGCAGCGCGAGCAGATCCGAGATGGCGTGGACGGTGCGGAGTGTCGGCACCGGGACCTCGGTGATCTCCGCCAGCTCCACGACGGCCGCCAGCAGCACGTCGAGTTCGAGCGGTTTGCCGCGCTCCAGGTCCTGGAGCGTGGAGGTGCGGTGGTCGCCGACGCGCTCCGCACCGGCCAGCCGCCGCTCGATGGAGATGCCCACCTTGCAGCCGAGGGCCTCGGCGACCGCGAGTGTCTCGGCCATCATGATCTCGATGACCCTGCGTGTGCCGCCGTGCAGGCACATCTGCCGCATCGTCGCCCGGGACAGCGCGCTGATCGGGTTGAAGGAGATGTTGCCGAGCAGCTTGAGCCAGATGTCGTTGCGCAGGTCCTGCTCGACCGGGCACTTGAGCCCGCCCTCCCGCATGGCCTCACTGAACGCCCGACAGCGCTCCGAGGTCGACCGGTCGGGCTCGCCGATGGAGAACCGGGTGCCTTCGAGGTGGCGGACAACTCCCGGCCCTTCCAGCTCTGTTGCGGCATATACCACGCATCCGATGGCCCGTTCGGGCGCGAGCACCGCACTGACCGCGCCGTCGGGGTCCACACTCTCGACACGGTGGCCGTCGTGTGGCCCGCCGTGCTGGTGGAAGTACCACCAGGGGATGCCGTTCTGAGCGGCGATAACCGCTGTCTTGTCGTGCAGCAGTGGCTCGATCAGCGGCCCGCACGCCGCATACGAGTTGGCTTTGAGACCCAGGAAGACGTAGTCGACCGGACCGATGTCGGCCGGGTCGTCGGTGGCGTGGGCACGCGCGGTGAAGTCACCGCGGGGGCTGAGCACGCGGACTCCGTGCTGCCTCATGGCCGCGAGATGCGGTCCACGGGCGACGAGGTGCACATCGGCGCCTGCGCGGTGCAGCGCGGCGCCGACGTAGGCGCCGATCGCACCGGCGCCCAGAACTGCGACTTTCACTGTGTGGCGCTCCGTTCGGTCGAGGGTACCGAGGAACTGCCGAACTCTGTCGACGAAATATTGTCTACAGGATGGAATGATGGGCGGCAAGGGCTGGGACGGCACGTGGGGGGCCGACAACGCTGCCTTTGCACGGCTTTTGCGTGGCTCCTCGGCCGTGTGGGGCCGGAGTTCGCGCGTACCCGGACCGATGGCGCGATCACGGTGGCGTGAACCGTTCGGCGGCCCCGGTCGCCGTTCGTCGCGTCAGGGTTACCGCTCATCGCATACCGTCGACGAGTTTCTGTCGCCCGGCTTCCCCAACGAGCAACCGCTTCCTATCGTTTGGGATCATGAGCCCCCCTGTCGCACCCCCCGGCTGGAGCCGCTGGCTCGTCCCGCCGGCGGCCCTGTCCGTTCACCTTTCCATCGGCCAGGCCTACGCCTGGAGCGTCTTCAAGCCGCCGCTCGAATCCGCGCTCGGCCTCAGTGGTACCCAGAGCGCGCTGCCCTTCCAGCTCGGCATCGTCATGCTGGGCCTGTCCGCCGCGTTCGGCGGCACGCTCGTGGAGCGCAACGGGCCGCGCTGGGCGATGACCGTCGCCCTGGTCTGCTTCTCCTCCGGCTTCCTGATCGCCGCGCTCGGCGCCGCCACCGAGCAGTACTGGCTGATCGTGTTCGGCTATGGATTCGTCGGTGGTATCGGCCTCGGCATCGGCTACATCTCGCCCGTCTCGACCCTGATCAAGTGGTTCCCGGACAGGCCCGGCATGGCCACCGGCATCGCGATCATGGGCTTCGGCGGCGGTGCCCTGATCGCCTCGCCGTGGTCCGCGCAGATGCTGGAGTCCTTCGGCTCCGACTCCTCCGGAATCGCGCTCGCCTTCCTGGTGCACGGGCTGACGTACGCCGTCTTCATGTCGCTGGGCGTGCTGCTGGTCCGCGTGCCGCGCTCCGAGAAGCCCGTCGCGGCCGGCCCCAGCTCTCTCGACGGAGTGCAGGTCTCGGCCCGGAGCGCCGTACGCACCCCGCAGTTCTGGTGCCTGTGGGTGATCCTCTGCATGAACGTGACCGCGGGCATCGGCATCCTGGAGAAGGCCGCCCCGATGATCACGGACTTCTTCGCGGACACCTCCACACCGGTGTCCGTCTCGGCCGCCGCCGGATTCGTCGCGCTGCTCTCCGCGGCCAACATGGCGGGCCGGATCGGCTGGTCCTCGACCTCCGACCTGATCGGACGCAAGAACATCTACCGCGTCTATCTCGGCGTGGGCGCGCTGATGTACGGGACCATCGCCTGGTTCGGCGACTCGTCCAAGCCGCTCTTCATCCTCTGCGCGCTGGTGATCCTCTCCTTCTACGGCGGCGGCTTCGCGACCATCCCCGCCTATCTGAAGGACCTCTTCGGCACCTACCAGGTCGGCGCGATCCACGGCCGGCTGCTCACCGCCTGGTCCACGGCGGGTGTGCTCGGTCCGCTGATCGTGAACTGGATCGCCGACCGGCAGGAGGAGGCGGGCAAGTCCGGCTCCTCGCTCTACGGCCTGTCGTTCCTGATCATGATCGGCCTGCTCGCCGTCGGCTTTGTGGCCAACGAACTCGTACGACCCGTCCATGTCCGGCACCACATTCCCGCACCCGGGGAGGCCACCGATGTCCAGCACCAGTCCGCCTGACGCGACCAGCGACAGCCCGCCAGACCGGCGTGCACTGATCACCTTTGCTTGGCTCTGGGTGGGTGCGCCGCTCGTCTACGGGGTGTACGAACTCGTACAGAAGGCGACTCAGCTGTTCACGGGATGACCGTTCGGGCGGACCGGAGGGCTGACAGAAGCCGACAACGCCGGCGCCGCAATCCTGTGGCATCACTTGCCGTCGTACCCATGGGTCACTGATCAGACTGGAGGATCCCGCTACCCAAGGCAACGAGGGGGACCCACCCATGAACGGCTCACGGATCGCCGCCGTCGGTCACTACCAGCCCGCCAAGGTACTCACCAATGAGGACCTGGCGGAACTGGTCGACACCAGCGACGAGTGGATCAGAAGCCGGGTGGGCATCCGCACACGGCACATCGCCGGGCCCGACGAGCCCGTCGACGAGCTGGCCGCGCACGCCGCCGCCAAGGCGCTCGCCGCAGCGGGCCTCACGCCGAGCGACATCGACCTGGTCCTGGTCGCCACCTCCACGGCCGTCGACCGCTCCCCGAACATGGCCGCCCGCGTCGCCAACCGGCTCGGCATCCCCTCGCCGGCCGCGATGGACATCAACGTCGTCTGCGCGGGCTTCACCCACGCGCTGGCCACCGCGGACCACGCCGTACGCGCGGGCGCCGCGACCCGGGCACTGGTCATCGGCGCCGACAAGATGTCCGACGTGGCGGACTGGAGCGACCGTACGACCTGTGTGCTCGTCGGCGACGGGGCGGGGGCCGCCGTGGTCGAGGCGTCCGACGAACCGGGGATCGGCCCGGTGCTGTGGGGCTCGGTACCCGAGATGGGCAACGCGGTGCGCATCGAGGGGACGCCCTCGCGCTTCGCACAAGAAGGGCAGAGCGTCTACCGCTGGGCGACGACCCAGCTCCCGGCCATCGCCCGCAAGGCCTGCGAACGCGCGGGACTCGCCCCCGAGGACCTCGCCGGGCTCGTCCTGCACCAGGCGAACCTGCGCATCATCGAGCCGCTGGCCGAGAAGATCGGCGCGGTCAACGCCGTCGTCGCACGTGATGTCGTCGAATCGGGGAACACGTCGGCGGCGAGTATTCCGCTTGCCTTCTCCAAGCTCGTGGAGCGCGGGGAGTTCTCCAAGGGGGACCCCGTCCTGCTGTTCGGCTTCGGTGGGAACCTGTCGTACGCCGGACAGGTCGTCCGTTGCCCGTGAACAGCTCCGTCATCATGGTGTGACTGGCCCAACTCCTGTGCCTGCTGGCCTTTGTGCGCCGTAGACTGTAGGCGAAAGACAATTCATAATTGCCTTTCGCAATGCAGCGACAACGCTGCCCAGGAGGGGACCGTGATGTTGTCGACAGGACTGCCGCAGGGAGCGGTGCCCAAGCTCGAACGGCCCGGCCCGTTGCGCGACCGTGTCTACGAAGCGCTGCTCGAACTCATCACCACCCGCGCCCTGGCGCCGGGCCAGCACCTCGTCGAGAGCGAACTCGCCGGCCACCTCGGGGTGTCCCGGCAGCCCGTGCGCGAGGCACTGCAGCGGCTCAGCACCGAGGGATGGGTCGATCTGCGGCCCGCCCAGGGTGCGTTCGTGCACGAGCCGACGGAGGAGGAGGCGGACCAGCTCCTGACGGTCCGTACGCTCCTGGAGGCCGAGGCCGCCCGGCTCGCCGCCGCCAACGCCGGTGCCGAGGCCATCACCATCCTCGAAGCGCTGTGCGCGGAGGGTGAGCGTGCGGTCGCCGCCGACGACGTGGACACCGCGGTCGCGACGAACGCCCGGCTCCACGCGACGGTCATGGAACTCGCGGGCAACACCGTCCTCGCCGAGCTGGCCGCACAGGTCGACCGGCGCGTCCGCTGGTACTACACGCCGATCGCCCGGCAGCGCGGCCGTCAGTCCTGGATCGAGCACCGTGAGCTGATAGCGGCGATAGCGGACCGTGACGAGCAGCGCGCCACGGCGGTCATGCGCACCCACACGGAGCACACCCGGAAGATGTACCACGAGCGGGAGAAGTAGCCCGGCCGAGATCCGGACACGGGAAGAGCGGGTCACAGCCCTGGCTGTGACCCGTTTTACGTGCCCGCGGACTCTCCTTTGTCCTGTCTGTGGGGAAAGTGGAGGGCAATCTCTGCGCGACTTCTTCCCACCTCAGGCAGCCGCTGCTACGTTCCACTCGAAAGCAGGCCCGGTGAAGTGACCGGAACCGGTGGACGCAAGCCAATTGAGGCGGGGAGGGGCTCGTGAGACGTATGACGGCACGACCCGCCAACGCACACCAGGCGCGGCTGCTGCGGCTGTTGCGTGACGGCGGCCCCAACTCCCGTGCCCAGCTGGGTGATCAGGTCGACCTCTCGCGGTCGAAGCTGGCCGTCGAGGTGGACCGGCTCCTGGAGACCGGGCTCGTGGTCGCCGACGGACTCGCCGCCTCCCGAGGCGGCCGTCGCTCCCACAACATCCGGCTCGCACCGGCGCTGCGCTTCCTCGGCGTCGACATCGGCGCGACCTCGATCGACGTGGCCGTCACCAACGCCGAGCTGGAAGTCCTCGGGCATATCAACCAGCCCATGGACGTACGCGAGGGCCCGGTCGCGGTCTTCGAGCAAGTCCTCGCCATGGCGGCCAAGTTGAGGGCCTCGGGGTTGGCGGAGGGGTTCGACGGCGCCGGAATCGGCGTACCGGGACCCGTCCGGTTCCCCGAGGGCATCCCCGTCGCCCCGCCGATCATGCCCGGCTGGGACGGCTTCCCGGTCCGGGAGGCGCTCAGCCAGGATCTCGGCTGCCCGGTCATGGTCGACAACGACGTGAACCTGATGGCCATGGGGGAGCAGCACGCGGGCGTCGCACGCTCCGTGGGCGACTTCCTCTGCGTCAAGATCGGTACCGGTATCGGCTGCGGCATCGTCGTCGGCGGCGAGGTCTACCGCGGTACGACAGGCAGCGCGGGCGACATCGGACACATCCAGGCCGTGCCCGACGGCCGCCCGTGCGCCTGCGGCAACCGGGGCTGCCTGGAAGCCCACTTCAGCGGCGCCGCGCTCGCCCGCGATGCCACGGACGCCGCCCAGCAGGGACTTTCGACGGACCTCGCGACCCGTCTTGAGGCGAACGGCAGCCTGAGCGCGATCGATGTCGCCGCCGCGGCCGCCGCGGGTGACGCCACCGCGCTCGACCTGATCCGCGAGGGCGGCAACCGTACCGGCCAGGTCATCGCCGGCCTTGTCAGCTTCTTCAATCCGGGCCTGGTGGTGATCGGCGGTGGGGTGACGGGTCTCGGCCACACCCTGCTCGCCGCGATCCGTACCCAGGTCTACCGCCAGTCGCTGCCCCTGGCGACCGGCAATCTCCCCATCGTGCTGGGCGAGTTGGGCCCCACCGCCGGAGTCATCGGCGGGGCCCGGCTCATCAGCGACCACCTGTTCTCACCCGCGTAAGGCCGCGGCCCGTTCGACCGCGAGTCACCTCACCCGTACAGCGCCCTGCTCTGCTCTGCCCGAAACCCGCCGCCTGCTCCGCACGCGCACCGCCCTGCAACCGGCCCGCACGCCTGCCAAGGGGAACCGTCATGGCACCAGAACCACCGCTGCTCACCATGTCCGGCATCACCAAGTCGTTCCCCGGAGTCCGGGCCCTCGACGGCGTCGACCTCGACGTCCAGGCCGGCGAGGTGCACTGTCTGCTCGGCCAGAACGGCGCCGGAAAATCCACGCTGATCAAGGTCCTGGCCGGCGCCCACCAGCCCGACGACGGCACCATCAGCTGGCGCGGCGACCACGTGACCCTCCGGTCGCCGATCGCCGCCATGCGCCTCGGCATCGCCACCATCTACCAGGAACTCGACCTGGTGGAGGGCCTGTCGGTGGCCGAGAACGTGCACCTCGGACATGAACCCACGGCCGCCGGTTTCGTCGTACGGGGAAAGGCGGCGAAGGAGTCGACCGCCGCTCTCCTCAAGCGACTTGGGCATTCCGAGATCGATCCGGCACGGCTCGTGGGTGAACTGTCGGCCGCCCAGCAGCAGATCGTCTCCATGGCGCGGGCGCTCTCCCACGACGTACGGCTCATCGTCATGGACGAGCCGTCCGCGGCCCTCGACCCCGACGAGGTCGACAACCTCTTCCGCATCGTCGGAGACCTCACCGCGGACGGTGTCGCCGTCGTCTACATCTCGCACCGCCTGGAGGAGATCCGCCGCATCGGCGACCGCGTGACCGTGCTGAAGGACGGGCGTGCGGTGGCAGGCGGGCTGCCCGCGAAGTCCACGCCGACGCGCGAGGTGGTGGCGCTGATGACGGGGCGCAATGTCGAGTACGTCTTCCCGGACCGGCCCACGACCCGGCCTTCAGGGGAACCTCTGCTCCGAGTCCAAGGCCTCGCCCGTGCGGGGGAGTTCGAACCGCTCGACCTCGACCTGCGCCCCGGCGAGATCGTCGGACTGGCCGGGCTCGTGGGCTCAGGACGCTCCGAGATCCTGGAGACGATCTACGGGGCGCGCAAGGCGACGCAAGGTCACGTCATCGTCGACGGGCGGGTGTTGCGACCCGGCAGTGTGCGCGCCGCCGTACGCGCCGGGCTAGGGCTCGCGCCCGAGGAACGCAAGGCGCAGGCACTGCTGATGCTGGAGTCCGTCACCCGCAATGTGTCGGTGTCGTCCATGTCCCGCTTCTCACGCGGCGGTTGGATCGACCGCGGCGCCGAACGCGGCGCGGCACGGGCGGCGACCCGCGAGCTGTCCCTGCGCCCCGACAACCCGTCCGTGCCGATCCGGACGCTGTCCGGCGGCAACCAGCAGAAGGCGGTCCTCGCGCGCTGGCTGCTACGCGGTTGCCGGGTGCTGCTGCTCGACGAGCCGACCCGAGGCGTTGACGTCGGTGCCCGCGCCGAGCTCTACGCCGTCATCCGGCGGCTGGCCGACGAGGGCCTCGCCGTTCTGCTGGTCTCCAGCGAAGTACCCGAAGTGCTCGGCCTCGCCGACCGGGTGCTCGTCCTGCGCGAGGGGCGGGTCGTCCACACGGCCCCGGCCCGGGAGCTCGACGAACACCGCGTCCTCGACCTCGTCATGGAAGGAACGTCAACGTCATGACGCAGCCAGCGTCACCTCCCAGGCCCGGTGACACCCGCAAGGTCTCGCCGGTGGACCGGACAAGCCCGTGGCGGACGGTCGCGGCCCGAGCCGACGTCCGTACGCTCTCCCTCCTCGGGGTACTTGCCGCCCTGATCCTCATCGGCGGCATCACCAAACCCGACGAGTTCCTCGACACCCGAAACCTCCAACTCGTCCTCACCCAGGCCTCGGTGATCGGTGTCGTCACCGTCGGCATGACCTTCGTCATCACCTCCGGCGGCATCGACCTGTCGGTCGGCGCGATCGTCGCCCTCTCCTCGGTGTGGGCGACGACGGTCGCCACCCAGGACTTCGGCTTCGCGGGCGTCCTCTTCACGGCCGTCCTCGTCGGCGTCGGCTGCGGTCTGGTCAACGGACTCCTCATCGCCTACGGGGCGATGGTGCCGTTCATCGCGACGCTGGCCATGCTCGCCTCGGCCCGCGGGCTGGCACTCCAGATCACCGACGGCAAGACGCAGATCGTCTCCATCGACGGCATCCTGAAGCTCGGCGAGCGGGACTCGTACGTGCTCGGCATACCGCCGCTCGTCATGGTCTTCGCGGTCGTCACGATCATCGGCTGGCTGCTGCTCAACCGCACCACCTTCGGCCGGCGCACGGTCGCGGTCGGCGGCAACGCGGAGGCGGCCCGGCTCGCGGGCATCGACGTACGACGGCAGCGGCTGTACCTGTATCTGCTCTCCGGACTGTGCTGCGGCATCGCCGCGTTCCTGCTGATCATCCTGTCCGGCTCGGGCCAGAACACCAACGGAAACCTCTACGAACTCGACGCCATCGCGGCCGCGATCATCGGCGGCACCCTGCTCAGCGGGGGCCGCGGCACCATCGTCGGCTCGGTGCTGGGCGTCCTGATCTTCACCACGATCACCAACATCTTCGCGCTCAACAACCTGCAGAGCGACGTCCAGCAGATCGCCAAGGGCGCGATCATCGTGGCCGCCGTGCTCGTCCAGCGCCGTACCGCAAGCACGACTTGAGGGAAGGGTCCACCGCCATGCCAGAGCTCACGAGCCGCAGGGGACTGCTCTTCGGGACCGCCGCCGTCGGGGCCGGTGTCCTGCTCGCCGGGTGCACCAGCAACGATTCCAACGACGACACCGCGGCGAACGACCAGCCGGCCGCCTCCGACACCCCCGGCAAGGAGGTGACGATCGGCTTCGCCGGGCCGCAGGCCGACCACGGCTGGCTCAACGCGATCAACGACAACGCCAAGAGCCGCGCCGGGAAGTACTCGGACGTGACGCTGGAGATCACCGAGGGCTCCAACGACACCGCGGCGCAGATCGGCCAGATCCAGACCCTGATCAACAAGAAGGTCGACGTCCTGGTCGTGCTGCCCGCAGACGGGAAGGCACTCACCCAGGTCGGCCTCCAGGCCATGCAGGCGGGGATCCCGGTCGTCAACCTCGACCGGATCTTCAACTCACCGCAGGCGTACCGCTGTTGGATAGGCGGCGACAACTACGGCATGGGCCTCAACGCCGGTCGCTACATCGGCGAGAAGCTCAAGGACAAGCAGGGCGCCAAGGTCATCGAACTCGCCGGGCTCGACAACCTGGAGCTGACCCAGCAGCGCACCCAGGGCTTCGACGCGGCCCTGAAGAACTACCCGAACATCAAGAAGGTCGCCCGGCAGGCCGCCGAGTTCACCGTCGAGTCGGGGCAGGCGAAGATGTCCCAACTCCTCCAGGCCCAGTCGGACTTCGACGCGCTGTGGAACCACGACGACGACCAGGGAGTCGGCGCCCTGCGCGCCATCGAGCAGGCCGGCCGGGACGACTTCCTGATGGTCGGCGGCGCCGGTGCGCTCTCCGCCATGCAGGCCATCGAGGCGGACGACGGCGTCCTCAAGGCCACCGTCCTCTACCCGCCGACCATGGCCGCCTCCGCCATCGACCTCGCCCGCGCGCTCGGCCAGAGCAAGGGCATCGGTGGCCTCTCCGAGCTCGAGATCCCCGCCTCGCTGACCCTCTACTCGGCCGTCGTCGACAAGGAGAACGTCGGCCAGTACATGGCCACCGGCTTCAAGTGAGGCGGCCGGCAGGCAGGGGCCCGGGCCACGGATCAGGCCGTCGAGGCCCGGCCCAGGGACTAGGCCCCAGGGGACCGGCCGGCGGATCATCCCGGAGGTGCGGGGTCTGGGCCTGCGAGGCGCCGTCTAGACCCTCCGGCCTGATCTGCCGACCGTCGGACAGCCCTACCCCCCACCGTGTCACGACCACGAGGAGGACATCCGCATGGGACAGCCGCACCAGGGCGACGAGGCCGAGGCAACCGCCGGGGCGCCGGTGGACGCCGAAGCCGCGAAGCCGCCATTGGGCGTGGGCATGGTCGGATACGCCTTCATGGGCGCCGCCCACTCACAGGGCTGGCGCACCGTGGGCCATGCCTTCGACCTGCCGCGCCGACCGGTCCTCGCCGCCGTCTGCGGCCGTGACGGCGAAGCCGTCCGGGCCATGGCGGACCGGCAGGGCTGGGCGGCGGCCGAGACCGACTGGCGTGCCCTGATCGCCCGGGACGACGTCGACCTCGTCGACATCTGCAGCCCCGGCGACACCCACGCCGAGATCGCCATCGCCGCCCTGGAGGCCGGCAAGCACGTGCTGTGCGAGAAGCCTCTCGCGAACACGGTCGCCGAGGCGGAGGCGATGACGGAGGCCGCCGAAGCGGCCGAGCGGCGCGGGCAGTTGGCCATGGTCGGCTTCAACTACCGCCGGTTGCCCGCGACGACGTTCGCCCGCTCGATCGTCGCCGAGGGGCGGCTGGGCGCCCTGCGGCACGTGCGGGCGGCGTACCTTCAGGACTGGCTGGTGGACCCGGAGTTCCCGCTCACCTGGCGACTGCGCAAGGAGGTCGCGGGCTCCGGCGCGCTCGGGGATCTGGGCGCGCACATCATCGACCTCGCGCAGTATCTGGCGGGGGAGCCGGTCGTCGGGGTCTCCGCGCTCACCGAGACGTTCGTACAGGAGCGGCCGCTGCCCGGTGGGACGACGAGCGGCCTGTCGGCGGCCTCAGAAGCCGACGGCGGCCTCGGCACGGTCACCGTGGACGACGCCGCCCTCTTCACCGGCCGCTTCGCCTCCGGCGCCCTCGCCTCCTTCGAGGCCACCCGGTTCGCGACCGGCCGCAAGAACGCGCTGCGCATCGAACTCAACGGCGAGCGCGGCTCGTTGGCCTTCGACCTGGAACGCCTCAACGAACTCTCCTACCACGACCACACCGAACCCGGCACACACGCGGGCTTCCGCCGCATCCTCGTCACCGAACCCGACCACCCCTACCTGGACGCCTGGTGGCCGCCGGGCCACGGCCTCGGCTACGAGCACAGCTTCGTGCACCAGGCCCGCGATCTGGTGCAGGCCATCGCGGCCGGACAGCGTCCCGTGCCGTCCTTCGCCGACGGGCTGCAGGTGCAGCGCGTGCTGGCGGCGGTGGAGGAGAGCGCCGAGAAGAACTCCGTCTACACACCGATAGCCGTCCATACGCCCATAGCGGTTCGAGGAGGCCTTTAACCATGCCGCGTACCTTCACACTCTTCACCGGCCAGTGGGCCGACCTGCCCCTCGAAGAAGTCTGCCGTCTCGCCCGCGACTTCGGCTACGACGGACTCGAACTCGCCTGCTGGGGCGACCACTTCGAGGTCGACAAGGCGCTCGCCGACCCGTCCTACATCGAGTCCCGGCACGCGCTCCTGGACAAGTACGGCCTCAAGTGCTGGGCGATCTCCAACCACCTGGTCGGCCAGGCCGTCTGCGACGCCATCATCGACGAACGCCACAAGGGCATCCTGCCCGCGCGCATCTGGGGCGACGGCGAGGGCGAGGGCGTACGGCAGCGGGCCGCCGCCGAGATCGCCGACACCGCCCGTGCGGCGGCCGCCTTCGGCGTCGACACCGTCATCGGCTTCACCGGCTCCGCCATCTGGCACCTGGTCGCGATGTTCCCGCCCGCGCCCGAGTCGATGATCGAGCGCGGATACGAGGACTTCGCCGAACGCTGGAACCCGATCCTGGACGTCTTCGACGCGCAGGGCGTGCGGTTCGCGCACGAGGTCCACCCGAGCGAGATCGCGTACGACTACTGGACAACTCACAAGGCACTGGAGGCGGTTGGCCACCGTCCCGCCTTCGGCCTCAACTTCGATCCCTCGCACTTCGTGTGGCAGGACCTCGACCCGGTCGGTTTCCTCTACGACTTCCGCGACCGGATCTACCACGTCGACTGCAAGGAGGCCCGCAAGCGGCTCGACGGCCGCAACGGCCGCCTCGGCTCGCACCTGCCCTGGGGCGACCCGCGGCGTGGCTGGGACTTCGTCTCCGCAGGCCACGGCGACGTCCCCTGGGAGGACGTGTTCCGCATGCTGCGCTCCATCGACTACAGGGGTCCCATCTCCGTGGAGTGGGAGGACGCCGGGATGGACCGGCTCCAGGGCGCACCGGAGGCCCTGACCCGCCTCAAGGCCTACGACTTCGAGCCGCCGTCGGCTTCGTTCGACGCGGCGTTCGGCGGCAACGACTAGGCCGCACAGCCCAGTTCACGTCGCGCGGTCTTCACGTCGCGCGGTTCACATCGCACATCTCTCAAGGTTCCGGGGTGACGGCGCACCCCGGCGTATCGCCGCACCGCGGCACCCGCCCGTACGACCAGCCCCTTCATGGAGGCATTTCGTGCACCCGTACGCCAGTAAGGCCAGTAGCAGGAAGAACAGAAGGCACACCAGACGTCCGAGACTTCGTGGCGCACTCGCCCTGCTGAGCGGCGCGATCCTGGCGGCCGCGTCTCTCACCCTCACCTCGCCCTCGGCCGGCGCAGCCGTCGCCGGACCCACCCAAGTCACCGCCGCCGCCGAGGACTTCCAGCAGGTCACCCTCGCCAAGGGGGAGCCCGAGGTCGGCGAGCCCATGTCGCTGGCGGTGCTCCCGGACCGCTCGGTCCTGCACACCTCGCGCGACGGCGAACTGCGCCTCACCGACAGCGCGGGCAACACGAAACTCGCGGGCAAGATCGACGTGTACTCGCACGACGAGGAGGGCCTGCAGGGCGTCGGCCTCGACCCCGGGTTCGCGCAGAACCGATTCATCTACCTCTACTACGCGCCCCCGCTGAACACCCCGGCGGGCGACGCCCCCGAGACCGGCACGGCCGCCGACTTCGCACCCTTCGACGGCGTGAACCGCCTCTCGCGGTTCGTCCTGAACGCCGACGGCACCCTGAACAACGCGAGTGAGACGAAGATCCTCGACGTCCAGGCCTCCCGCGGCATCTGCTGCCACGTCGGCGGCGACATCGACTTCGACGCGGCCGGCAACCTCTACCTGTCGACCGGCG
Source organism: Streptomyces sp. NPDC058470 (assembly GCF_042721055.1). NCBI lineage: Bacteria > Bacillati > Actinomycetota > Actinomycetes > Kitasatosporales > Streptomycetaceae > Streptomyces > Streptomyces sp. NPDC058470. The sequence goes on along the minus strand of NZ_JBHXMF010000082.1, from coordinate 6,397 downwards.
ACGACTCCAACCCCTTCCAGTCGCAGGGCTTCACGCCCATCGACGAGCGCGCCGACCGCAACCCGGCCTTCGACGCCCAGCGTTCCGCCGGCAACACCAACGATCTGCGCGGCAAGATCCTGCGCATCAAGGTCAACGCCGACGGCTCGTACGCCATCCCGGACGGAAACCTCTTCGCCCCCGGCACCGACAAGACGCGCCCCGAGATCTACGCGATGGGCTTCCGCAACCCGTTCCGCTTCAGCGTCGACAAGGCGACGGGCATCCTGTACGTCGGCGAGTACGGTCCGGACGCCGGTGCCGCCGACCCGACGCGCGGCCCCGCAGGACAGGTCGAGTTCGCCCGCGTGACCGCCCCCGGAAACTTCGGCTGGCCGTACTGCACCGGCGACAACGACGCCTACGTGGACTACGACTTCGCCACCGGCACCTCGGGCGCGGCCTTCGACTGCGCCGCCCCCAAGAACACCTCGCCCCACAACACCGGTCTCACCGACCTGCCCCCGGCCCAGGCCGCCTGGATCCCCTACGACGGCGCGTCCGTCCCGGAGTTCGGCAGCGGCTCGGAGTCCCCGATGGGCGGCCCTGTCTACCACTACGACGCCTCGCTCGACTCGCCGGTGAAGTTCCCGGAGGCCTACGACGGCGACTTCTTCGCGGGCGAGTTCGGCCGCCGCTGGATCAAGCGGATCGAATCGGACGCGAGCGGCGCCGTGCAGTCCATCAACGACATCCCCTGGACAGGCACCCAGGTGATGGACATGGCGTTCGGACCTGACGGAGCGCTGTACGTCCTCGACTACGGCACCGCCTGGTTCGGCGGCGACGAGCACTCGGGCCTCTACCGGATCGAGAACGCCACCGACGGGCACTCCCCGGTCGCGCAGGCCACCGCCGACCGCACCTCGGGACAGGCGAAGCTGAAGGTGAACTTCTCCTCGGCCGGTTCGACCGACGCGGACGGCGACGCCCTCACGTACAGCTGGGACTTCGGCGACGGCGGCACCTCGACCGCGGCGAACCCGACGTACAAATACAAGACCAACGGCACCTACACGGCGACTCTGACCGCCAAGGACCCGAGCGGCCGGACGGGAAGTTCGAGCGTGCAGATCGTGGTCGGCAACACCGCGCCCACGGTGACACTCCAACTGCCGCAGGACGGACAGCTGTTCAACTTCGGCGACACCGTTCCGTTCAAGGTGAAGGTCACCGACCCGGAGGACGGCAGGGCGATCGACTGCGCCAAGGTGAAGGTCAACTTCATCCTCGGCCACGACAGTCACGGCCATGTGCTGACCTCGGCCAATGGTTGCACCGGCACCATCGTGACCGGCGCGGGCGACGGCCACGACGACGACGCCAACATCTTCGGGGTCTTCGACGCCGAGTACACCGACGCCGGTGGCGGCGGCCAGGCTCCGCTGACCAGCCACGACCAGCACGTCGTCCAGCCCAAGCACCGCCAGGCCGAGCACTTCGGCACGTCCTCGGGAGTGACCGTCTACTCGAAGTCCACCGCCCACGGCGGCGAGGTCGTCGGGGACGTCGACAACGGCGACTGGATCTCGTTCACGCCGTACGTGCTGAGCAACGCCCAGAAGATCACGGCGCGGGTCGCGTCGGCGGGCGCGGGCGGCACCCTTGAAGTCCGCGCGGGCTCTCCGACCGGCCGGCTGCTGGGCAAGGCCACCGTGCCGGTGACCGGCGGCTGGGACACCTTCCAGGACGTCAGCGCCGACCTGTCCCGCGCACCACGCGGCACGACCTCGCTCTACCTCGTCTTCAAGGGGAGCAGCGGAAACGGCGCGCTGTACGACGTGGACGACTTCACCTTCACGACGAGCGGCTGAAGGAGTGTTGCTGTGATGCGCGCACCAGCGCGAGTGATGACGTCCGCCGCGGCGGCTGCCGTGCTCATCGGCTGCGTGTCGGGACCGGCCGCGTCGAAGGGAGCGGATGAGACACGGGTCCTGGTCTTCTCCAAGACCGCCGGCTTCCGGCACGACTCGATACCCGAAGGGATAGCGGCCGTAAGGGAGTTGGGCGCGACTGACGGCTTCACCGTCGACGCGACCGAGGACGCCGGAGCCTTCACCTCCCGCAACCTCGCCCACTACGACGCCGTCGTCTTCCTCTCCACCACGGGCGACGTCCTCGACGACGCCCAACAGGGCGCCTTCGAGCGGTACATCAAGCGGGGCGGCGGCTATGTGGGTGTCCACGCTGCCGCCGACACCGAGTACGACTGGGCCTTCTACGGCGGTCTCGCCGGGGCGTACTTCCAGTCGCACCCGGCGATCCAGCCCGCGACGGTCGACGTCGAGGACCGGGCACACCCGGCGACCTCGGGACTGGCGCGAGCGTGGAACCGTACCGACGAGTGGTACAACTACCGATCCAACCCGCGGGAAAACGCCCACGTCCTGGCCTCGCTCGACGAGTCCTCGTACACCGGCGGCACGATGAGCGGCGACCATCCGATCGCCTGGTGCCAGGAGTACCAGGGCGGCCGCGCCTTCTACACCGGGGCCGGCCACACCAAGGAGTCGTACGCCGAACCCGCCTTCCGTCAGCACCTGTTGGGCGGAATCCGGTACGCCGTCGGCGACGCCCAAGCCGACTGCCGCCCGGAGAACGGCTACCGGCCGCTCTTCGACGGCACGGCCGAGTCGCTGTCGGCCTGGCGGCAGGCGGGGCCGGGCTCGTTCTCGCTGAGCGAGGACGGCACGCTGACATCGAGCGGCGGGCTGGGGATGCTCTGGTACGCGGGTGCTCCTTCCGCGGGTTCCGGTCCCGGCTTCGGTGCCGACGTCGGTCCCGGCTTCGGTTCCTACTCGCTGAAGCTGGACTGGAAGGTGTCCGGCGACGACAACTCCGGTGTCTTCGTGGGCTTTCCGGCCTCCGACGACCCGTGGTCGGCCGTGAACAACGGCTATGAGGTCCAGATCGACGCCACGGACGTGCCCGAGAAGACCACGGGATCCGTGTACGGCTTCCAGTCCGCCGAGCTCAGGAAGCGCGACCGCGCGCTGAACCCGCCCGGCGAGTGGAACACGTACGAGATCCGCGTGGAGGGCGAACGGCTCCGCGTCTGGCTCAACGGCGTGCGGATCAACGACTTCACCAACGCCGATCCGGCCCGGAGCCTGCGCGACGGGTACGTCGGGATCCAGAACCACGGATCCGACGACGAGGTGTCCTTCCGCGACATCCGGATCAAGGAACTGCCCGTGAAGGGCAACTGAGCGGCGGCGGGCGGGATACGCCGTACTCCCGCCCGCCGTCTCGACCCTTCTCCACTCCTGCTTCTGCTCCTGCTTCTGCTCCCGCTTCTGCTTCTGCTTCTGTGCTCCTTCTCCTGTTCTCCGTGGTTGACGTACGACAAGGAGGCTGCCCATGTCCGGGTCCCTTTCCGAACCCAGGGTCCTTTCGGAACCCCGGGTGGGGGTGTGGCTGATCGGAGCACGCGGCTCCGTCGCCACCACCGTCGTCGCGGGCTGCGCGGCCGTCACCGCGGGCCTGCACGCCCCAACGGGCATGGTCACCGAAACCGACCTGTTCGCCGCCTGCGACCTGTCCTCGTTGTCCTCTCTCGTCTTCGGCGGTCACGACACGGTCGACTGCCCGCTGCCCAAGCGTGCGGAGGCGCTGGCCGCCGGGGGCGTCCTGCCGTACGGCCTCCCGTCGGCGGTGCGGGCCGAACTGGCCGCCGCCGACCGGGAGATCCGCCCCGGCGGGCCCGGCCCCGGTGACACCCGGGAACCCGCCGAGCTCATCGAGGCCTTCGCCGCGGACATACGGGATTTCGTACGGCGATGTGGCCTGGCCCGGGCGGTCGTGGTGAACGTGGCCTCCACGGAGCCCGCGCCCACCGGTGACGCACTGCCGCCGAGTTCCCTGTATGCGGCCGCTGCCCTGCGCGCCGGCTGCCCCTACGTGAACTTCACCCCCTCCACGGGCCTGCACCACCCGGCGCTGGCGTCCCGGGCCGAGGTCGGCGGCCTGCCCTACGCGGGTCGCGACGGAAAGACCGGCCAGACCCTGCTCCGCTCCGTGCTGGGCCCGATGTTCGCCCAGCGTGCCCTGGCAGTGCGGGCCTGGTCCGGCACGAACCTCCTCGGTGGGGGCGACGGCGCCTCCCTCGCCGACCCGGCCGCCGCCGCGGCCAAGAACGCCGGCAAGGAGCGGGTGCTGGCCGACACGCTGGGCGCCGCCCCGCAGGGCGAGGTCCACATCGACGACGTACCCGCCCTCGGCGACTGGAAGACCGCCTGGGACCACATCGCCTTCGACGGCTTCCTCGGCACCCGCATGATCCTCCAGACCACCTGGCAGGGCTGCGACTCCGCCCTCGCCGCCCCACTGATCCTCGACCTCGCCCGCATCGTCTCCCGCGCCCACGACATCGGCCTCTCCGGCCCGTTGAGCGAGCTGGCCTTCTACTTCAAGGACCCGGTGGGGGTGGCGCCCGCGGGGCTGGGGGAGCAGTACGCGGCGCTGGCCCGCCTGGCGGGACGGCTGGCGGGGCCGCTTGGCGAATCCTCGGGGGAGGCGCTGTGAGGGGGCGGGTGGTGCGGTGGCTGGGGTTGTGGGGGGCGGGTGAGGTGCGCGGGGCGGGTGAGTCGTCCACGTCCGGTGCGCGGCTCGGGTCTGGAGAGGTACGCGGGACGCATGGGTCGCCCGGGTCGGGTGCACCGCTCGGGCCGGGTGGTTCGGCTTTGGGGTTGGCGTCGGGTGGTGTGGCGTCGGTGTTCGCGTTCGTGGCGGGCGGGCCGTTGAGGTTCGGTGCTTCGGGTGCTTCCGATGCCTCGGGTGCCTTGGGTAGATCGGGCGCGCCGCGAAGGCGCCGGACGGCGGGTGCCGGAACGTCGGCGCGAGCCGGTGCCGATGCCGGTGCGAGTGCCGGTGCCGACGCCGGTCGCGACGTCAGTGCCGAGGCCAGGGATGGTGCCGGGGCCGGGGCCAGTGGCGACACCGGTGCCGACGCCAGCGGCGACGTCAGTGCCGGTGCCGGCACCAGTGCCAGGGCCGGCGCCCGAGCCTGGGCCGAACTGCTGCGCCTGCCCGCCCTCTTCACCGTCCCCGGAGACGCGCTCACGGGCGCCGCCGCGGTGGGGGCCCGCCCCAACTCCCGCACTCTGCTCGCCATCGGTTCCTCCCTCTGTCTGTACGAGGCCGGCATGGCCCTCAACGACTGGGCCGACCGGGCCGAGGACGCCGTGGACCGTCCGCACCGCCCGCTGCCCTCCGGCCGCATCCACCCGGCCGCGGCGCTCGCGGCGGCCGGAGCGCTGACTGCGGCGGGTCTCGCCCTGGCAGCCCGAGCGGGTGGCCGCTCGCTCGCGGTCGCCGTACCCCTCGCGGCCACCATCTGGGCGTACGACCTCGCGCTCAAACAGACCCCTGCGGGCCCGGCGGCCATGGCCACCGCCCGAGGCCTGGACGTACTCCTCGGCGCGACCACCACCGGCGCCACGACCCAGACCGCGGCTTCTCTCCTCGGCCCGAACGCCCCTCGCCGTACAGCCGTCCGCCAGGCCCTCCCCTCCGCCCTCACCCTGGCCACCCACACCCTCGCGGTGACAGTGGTGTCCCGAGAGGAGACGCAAGGTGGTTCGTCGGCTGCGCCGCTGGCCGCGCTGGCCACAACAAGCGCGCTGGCCTGGGTGCTACTGAGCGACCGGGGAGTCGCAGGACAGCCGGGACGCCGCCCCATGGCCGTAAGACCGCAGGACGCTGCGGGCACCCCGACAGCCGTGCCCCCAGGGCGTGTTGACGCGTCGGAGCCAACATTTGGCCGGCCACCCGTCGAGGCCCCGGTCCTGAAGCACGGCCGAGTTCCCCTCCGCACTCCCAGGCTCACCCCCAACCGAGCAGCACCCGGCTCCGGCCCATCCCGGCACCCTGCAGAAGCCGCCCTCCGCGGAGCCCTCACCCTCGTCTACGCCGTGACCTCCGCCCGCCCCCTCTTCCACGCCGCGCTCAACCCCTCACCTCCGCTCACCCAGCGAGCCGTCGGCGGCGGAATCCGCGCCATGATCCCCCTCCAGGCCGCCCTGGCCGCCCGCGCGGGCGCACCAGTCACCGCCCTCCTGACGGCCGCACTCGCCCCAGCGGCCCGCAAGTTCGCAAGGAAGGTGAGCGTCACATGACCCCAAACCCCCACCGGACCGGGCATCAGGACCCCCACCCGACCTCGCCCCCGGGTCCCGCCCCCCACCCGACCTCGCCCCCGGGTCCCGGCCCGTACGCGACCTCGCTGCCGGGTCCCGGCCCGTCCGCGACCTCGCTCCCGGGTCCCGGCCCGTACGCGACCTCGCCGCCGGGTCCCGGCCCGTACGCGACCTCGCTCCCGGGTCCCGGCCCGTACGCGACCTCGCCGCCGGGTCCCGGC
>NZ_JBHXMF010000081.1:0-36790 GCF_042721055.1 Streptomyces sp. NPDC058470 | reverse complement strand
ACGTGACCGCCGCACCCGGGATCGAGGAGAGGAGCGTACGACGCAGGGAATTGCCAAGGGTGTAACCGAAGCCCGGCTCCAGCGGCTCGATCACGAACCGGGAACGGAACTCGTCGACGACCTCTTCGGTCAGGGACGGACGCTGAGCAATCAGCACGAGGTGTTGCCTCCAGTGGTTTGGCGCCCGCTATGTGACGCCGTTGACACAACGAAGGGTACGGGGTAAGCGGGCCGACGCGTCCGGATCGTCGAGGATGGCGGCTGCGACCATGGTCGCAGCCGACGCTGTTCGCCGATCTGTACAGGCCGCGACGGGCTCCGGATTCCGTCGCGACAAGGCTTCCGGTGTGTCGTCGTACAGCATTGGGCGGGCCGCGCGTCTGCTGAGGGGTGAGTCCGGAGACCGTGCGGCGATGGGCGGACGTGGGTCGGCTGCCCATGGGGCGGGACGGTTCGGGGAACCGGGTGATCGACGGCGCGGGACTGGCGCGGTTGGCGCAGGAGCGCGCGGCCGAGGACGAACGCAGCGTTGACAGTGGTCCGCCCATCTCGGTGCGCAACGCGTTCACGCGCATCGTCACGGCGCTGACGGTCGACGATGTCGTGGCCCAGGTGGAGATCCAGGCCCGGCCGCACCGGGTGGTGTCGCTCGTGACCCGGGAAGCGGTCGAGGAGTTGGACCTCGCGGTCGGCGTCACGGTCATCGCGCGGGTGAAGTCGACGAGCGTGCACGTCGATCGCCCGTAGCCGGAGGCGTACGGCACAGCAGGGCGGCCCACAGGTCGAGGCGGTCGTAGAGGCGGGACAGGCCGCGGCCGGTGACGTGCTCGATGCGCTGGATGCGGTAGTGCACGGTGTTGACGTGCCGGTGCAGGGCCTCCGCTGTACGCGCCCATGAGCCGTCGTGGACCAGGAACGTTTCCAGGGTCTGGAGCAGCGCGGCGGCGGAGGCGTTCCGGGTGTCGAGCAGCGGGCCCAGGGCGGTGCGGCTGTAGGCGGTGCGGACCTCGGCCGATATGCCGGTCAGGAGGCTGTCGAGTCCGGTGAGGGACGCGGAGTCGACGAGGGACGAGGACTGGGGTGCGGTGGTGCGGGCCGAGGCCAGGGCCTAACAGGCCTCGGCCAGTGCCCCCTTCAGGTCCTCCGGCCCGGCGGCGGGCGATCCGATGCCGCCGTACAGCGGGATGGACGGTTCACAGGCGGCGAGGAGCGGCCAGACCTCGGCGAGCGTGTCGACCACGGTATCCGCCTCCCGTACGACGGCGTCCATCTCTCGTACGAAGGCGACGAAGCGCCGTCCGGCAGGCCGCCCTACGGAGGCGCGGTCCGGCCGCGCATGGGCGACCGCCTCCGTCAGCGGCCCCCTCCGCCAGCGCCCCTCCGTCAGCGCCCCCTCCGTCAGTCCCGCGCGTTGCGGTCCAGTCGCGGCGACGATCACCCGGTAGGGGTCCTCGGCCGGAAGCCCGCAGGCCCGCAGCGCGCCTTCCGCGGCGGCGGGTGTGGCGGCGGGTGTGGCGAGCAGCGTCCCGAGTTCGTCCGCCGTCTGGTGTTCGGCGGCCCGGCGCCGGGCCTGTGACTCCTGGTTGCGGGCGAGGATCGCGGCGATCTCGTGCAGCATGCACGGCGGAGTGTCGCCTGGCACCGTCGACCGGATCACCGTCCGCCAGTCCGACACCGACGTCGTCAGGCACGACACCGGCGCCTTCGCCTCAACCGGCGTGGTGGTCGCGGGCAAGGCGACCCTGCGCGCCTCTCGCGCCCTCGCGCCCTCGCGGACATACTCCTCGACTTCGCCGCCGCCCCCTGCGGGTACCGGTGATGAACGCCATGCAGTGCTGCGGTCAGGTCGAGGGAGGTGTCGCCCAGGTGTTGGGCGCGACGCTCTTCGAGAACGTACGCATCGACGAGCGCGGAGCGGTCGAGACGGCCGACTTCCGCCGCTACCGGCTCCCCCACGTACGCCGAGATCCCGCACACGGAAGTCCACTTCATGGAGACCGCCGACGCCATCGGGCCGCTCGGCGCCAAGCCGATGAGCGAGAGCCCCTTCAACCCGGTCGCTCCGGCCTTGGCGAACGCCCTGCGCGACGCGACCGGCGTCCGCTACACGGAACTCCCGCTCACCCGCGACCAGGGATAGCTCGCCCTCGACGAGCGTCAGAGGTCCAGCAGTTCCTCGTAGAAGCCTCCGAAGCCCCGGTCGAGGTCGACGAGATGGATCTCCAGGATCCAGTGCAGGAGTCGCCCCGCCTCGTCCGTGCGCCGTAGCGGCTTGCCGTTGGCGGGCACGATGTGGGAGTCGACGTCCTCCCAGTCGTTGTGCTCGGGCGGGAACTCGCCCACCAGGTGGCCGGCGTGCCAGCCGCCCAGCTGCCAGCCCGCTTCGGCCGCCCTCCGCTCGACCTCGGCGTAGAGCTGCTTGCCGGTGATGTCCGGGTCCGCTTCGAAGGCCCGGCGTCCCGCCGCGAAGACGGTCGCCAGGTCATCGCGCAGGCGGTGCTTGACGGGGTCGTCGCCGAGTACGAAGGTCCGCCCGAAGTCGGCCTCGAACTCCTCGAAGATCGGCCCGAAGTCGGCGAAGACGATGTCGTCCGCGTCGATGACGCGGTCCGGCGGGTTCTCGCGGTACGGCAGGAGGGTGTTCGGACCGGACCGCACGATCCGTTTGTGCCAGTAGTGTGTGGTCCCGAACATCTCGTTCGCCAGGTCACGCACCCGGTCACTGACCGCGCGTTCCCCCTGGCCCGCGGTGACCAGGTTCCGTGTCTCGATCTCGGCGAACAGCAATGCCGCCTTTGCCTGGGCGTCCAGCAGCCGTGCCGCGCGTGTGGATTCGTCCGTCACGCTGCTCACCGTAGGATTACCAGGTTGGTTGGGGCAACCGCGTTGATCACGGCGGAAACCACTCCCCCGACCGGCCCTCCGGCCGTTGCGGAGCTCCAGACCACCTCCTCACATGCCCCGGAGCACGGCTGTGTGGAGGGCGTAACCCAAGCTGATCGGACGGCGTGACACCGGCGCAACGGGCACTTCGTAGCGTCGGCGGAGGAAGGATCCGATCACCTGGAGGGGCCGCCCGTGACCACGACCACCACTCAGGTGCGGACGGTCTGCTCGTACTGCGGTGTGGGCTGCGGGATGGTCCTCGACGTCGGGATGGGGCCCGACGGGCGGCGTACGGTCCTCAAGGCGTCCGGCGACAAGGCGCACCCCGCCAACTTCGGCCGCCTGTGCACCAAGGGGGCGACCACGGCCGACATGCTCGCCGCCCCCGGACGGCTGACCACCGCCCTGGTGCGCGCCGAACGCGGCGCGGAGGCCGAGGGCACCCCGGTGAGCACCGCGATCGCCGAGACGGCGCGGCGGCTGCGCGCGGTGATCGATGAGCACGGGCCTGACGCCTTCGCCTTCTACGTCTCCGGACAGCTGAGTCTGGAGGCCCAGTACCTGGCGAACAAGCTGGCCAAGGGCTTCGTACGCACCAACCAGATCGAGTCGAACTCGCGGCTGTGCATGGCCGGCGCGGGCACCGGCTACAAGCTTTCACTCGGCGCGGACGGCCCGCCCGGCTCCTACCAGGATTTCGAGCAGGCGGACGTCTTCCTCGTCATCGGCTCCAACATGGCCGACTGCCACCCCATCCTCTTTCTGCGGATGATGGACAGGGTCAGGTCGGGCGGCGCCAAGCTCATCGTCGTGGACCCGCGCCGCACCCCGACCGCCGACAAGGCCGACCTGTTCCTGCCGGTCCGGCCCGGGACGGACCTGGCACTGCTCAACGGCCTGCTGCATCTGCTGTACGAGAACGGACACACCGACGCCGAGTTCATCGCCGCGCACACCGAGGGCTGGGAGGCGCTGCCGGAGTTCCTGGCCGACTATCCGCCCGCCACCGTCGCCGAGATCACCGGCGTCCCCGAGCACGACATCCGCGAGGCCGCCCGGCTCATCGGCGAGGCCGGGGAGTGGATGAGCTGCTGGACCATGGGCCTCAACCAGTCCACGCACGGCACCTGGAACACCAACGCCCTGGTCAATCTGCACCTGGCGACGGGCGCCATCTGCCGCCCCGGCAGCGGTCCGTTCTCGCTGACCGGCCAGCCCAACGCCATGGGCGGCCGGGAGATGGGCTACATGGGTCCGGGCCTGCCCGGCCAGCGTTCGGTGCTGGTGGACGAGGAGCGCGCCTTCGTCGAGGAGCTGTGGGAACTGCCCCCGGGCACGGTCCGCAAGGACGGGGTCGGCCAGGGCACGATTGAGATGTTCCAGAAGATGGCCGACGGGGAGATCAAGGCCTGCTGGATCATCTGCACCAACCCCGTTGCCTCCGTGGCCAACCGCAAGACCGTCATCGAGGCCCTGGAGAGGGCCGAGTTCGTCGTCGCCCAGGACGTCTTCGCCGAGACGGAGACGAACGCCTACGCGGATGTCGTGCTGCCCGGAGCGCTGTGGACCGAGACCGAGGGCGTCCTCATCAACAGCGAGCGCAACCTCACCCTCGCGCAGCCCGCCATGGAGCCGCCCGGGGAGGCGATGGCGGACTGGCGGATCATCGCCGCCGTCGCCCGTGAGATGGGGTACGAGAAGGGTTTCTCGTACGACAGCGCAGAAGAGGTCTTCGAGGAGATCAAGCGCGCCTGGAACCCGAAAACCGGATACGACCTGCGGGGCGTGACCTACGAACGGCTGCGGTCCACCCCCGTGCAGTGGCCGGCGGCGAGCGCCGACGGGCCCGACCGCAACCCGATCCGCTACGTGGACGAGGACGGCGGCGGTCCGGTCTTCCCCACGGCGAGCAGCCGGGCGATGTTCTACGCCCGTCCGCACATCCCTGCCGCCGAGATGCCCGACGACGACTACCCGTACGTCCTGAACACCGGGCGCTTGCAGCACCAGTGGCACACCCTCACGAAAACGGGCAAGGTCGCCAAACTCAACAGGCTCAATCCCGGGCCGTTCGTGGAACTGCATCCCGGCGACGCCGACGTGCTCGGCATCGCCGACGGCGACTCGGTGGAGGTCGCCTCGCGGCGCGGACGGGCGGTGCTGCCCGCCGTGGTGACCGACCGGGTACGGCTCGGCTGCTGTTTCGCACCCTTCCACTGGAACGACCTGTTCGGCGAGTACCTGAGCGTCAACGCCGTCACCAGTGACGCCGTCGACCCGCTCTCCTTCCAGCCGGAGTTCAAGGTGTGCGCGGTGTCGCTGACAAAGGTGGCGACTCCGGTGTCCGTGGCGGTACTTCCACCGGTCTCGGCCGGCGCTCGTGCCGCGCTGGGTCCGGCTCCTGTGGGTGTGACCACCACACCAGCGGGGCCTGTGGGCCTGTTCGGCCTGGAGCCCGCCCCACCGCCCGTGCTGGCCGAGCACGAGCGCCGGTACCTGATCGGGTTCCTTGCCGGGATCGAATCAGGCGCTCCTGGTGTGCCGGTGCTGCCGCCGGGCGCTCCCTTCAGCCCCGAACACGCGCTGTGGGTGAACGGTGTGCTGGCCGGTATGTACTCACGGGCCGTCCCGGCGACGCCCGCCTCCCCCGTCCGGGAGGTCGTCGTTCTCTGGGCCTCGCAGACCGGCAACGCCGAGGAGTTCGCGGCGGCTGTCGCCGACCGGCTCATCACCAACGGGCACAGGGCCACCCTCGTCGACATGGACGACGCCCAGCCCGGGAACCTGCCGTCCGGCGCCGACATCCTGTTGATCACCAGCACCTTCGGCGACGGCGACGCCCCCGACAACGGCTCCGGCTTCTGGGCCGCCCTGACCGCACCCGACACACCCCGCCTGGACGGTGTGCGGTACGCGGTCCTCGCTTTCGGCGACTCCTCCTACGACGACTTCTGCGGCCACGGCCGCCGTCTCGACCGGCGCCTCGACGAGTTGGGCGCGGTGCGTCTGGCCCCGCGTACGGACTGCGAGCCCGACTTCGAGCCCTCGGCCAAGGCTTGGCTCGACAAGGTCCTCAGCTCCCTGGCCGACGCACCGGAGACGGGCTCGGCGCCCGCGCCGACCACTACTTCCGCTCCCCGGTCGAGAAGGCCGGCACCCGTCACCGCCCGCCTGACCGGCAACCAGCTGCTCAGCCTGCCCGGCGCGGGCAAGGAGGTCCGCCGCTTCACTTTCGACACCCGCGACAGCGAGACACAGCTCCTGTACGAGGCCGGGGACGCTCTCGGCGTACGCCCCGTCAACTCTCCGGACGTCGTGAGCGAATGGCTGGCCACCACCGGCCTGCACCCGGAGACCACCGTGGATCTGAACGGCACCGGTGAGGTCCTCCTCCACGAGGCCCTGCACCGGCATCTGGACATCACCCGCATCACCCCGGACCTGCTGCGCTTCGTCGCCGAACGCACCCACGACCGTGTACTGAAGAAGCTGCTGCGCTCCGACAACAGGGACGGGCTGGCCAAGTGGTCCTGGGGCCGCCAGGCCGTCGACGTCGTCGCCGAGCACCCCGTTCGCGCGACGGCCCAGGAGTGGGCCGAGGTGCTGATTCCGCTCCAGCCCCGCCTGTATTCCATATCGTCGAGCCCCCTCATCGACCCTCACGTCGTCTCGCTGACGGTCTCCGTCGTCCGCTACGAGAATCCGGACGGGCGACCGCGCCAGGGGGTCTGCTCGCCCTTCCTCGCCGACGCCGCGCCTGGCACACCCGTACCGGTCTTCGTCCAGCCCTCGCCGAGATTCCGGCCGCCGGCCGACCCCACCACCCCCACGGTGATGATCGGCCCCGGCACCGGGATCGCCCCCTTCATCGGCTTCCTCCAGGAGCGTCGCGCCCTCGGCCACCGCGCGCCCAACTGGCTCTTCTTCGGCGAACAGCACCGGGCCACCGACTTCTACTACGAGGACGAGCTGACCGACTTCCTCTCCGACGGCACCCTCACCCGCCTGGACACCGCCTTCTCCCGCGACCAACGGGCCAAGGTCTACGTCCAGGACCGGATCCGCGAGCACGGTCCGTTGCTGTGGTCCTGGCTCCAGGACGGCGCCCACCTCTACGTCTGCGGCGATGCCTCCCGTATGGCCAAGGACGTCGACCGGGCCCTGCGCGACGTCGTCACCGCCCATGGCGGTCTCGGCGAGGACGGGGCAGCCGCGTATGTCAAGCAGCTCGCCGCCGACAGACGGTACGTCCGGGACGTGTACTGATCAGTTGCGCGGAAACGTGGCGTCGGTGACGCGGATGCCGGGTCACGGATTTCAGGCGGGCCCAGACCCAAGCGGTCGTCGGTCACTGAGCCGAAGGGCTCAGCGGACCGCGCCGATCGCGTACGGGCCCCTCCACCGGTACGTGCTGTACCGCCAGAGCAGCCACCACCGACCTCCTCAGGATCCGCAGATGCCATTGGACCGCCGACGGGGAGAACTACGTCCAGGACGTGTAGTGACCGTCGACCCGTATCGCGTTGATGCCGCTGATGTGCCGGCCACCGCAGCGGTCCTGGGGCAGGACCAGTTGGGGGCCGGCCCGGTCGAGCCGGGTGTCGTCGATGCTGGCGGCGAGCAGGACCGGGGCCCGGCCGAAGTCGGGGTCGATCTCGGCCCAGGACAGGAGGGCGTGGTGACCGTCCATGCCGGACACCGCGATGAGGAAGCGCAGGCGGTCCTTGCGGCGGGCGGGATCGAAGACGGGACCCGCATCGGACAGCACGTCGTGCAGCAGCGGTCCCGCGAAGCGATGGTGCTGGATGCCGCTGGTGGCGCACTCGAAGCTGACCCGCACGCGGTGCTGGGGCCAGGCGAGCAGGTCCGGCACCGTCAGACGGGCCGGGCGCGCCAGGTCGCCGGTCAGGACGAGCTCCGCCACCGGATCGGCAACCGATTCCACAAGGGACTGGCTCACCGGCTATCACCTCCCGAATGACGGTACCCGGGCAACGATCCCGCACAAACGCACATACCTATCTCTACTTGGCAAACATCCAGCTCATGCGATGCAGAAAGAGACTTGCCCATTGCATTTGCGGCACGCCCCTCCCTGCACGCACAACTGACGGGCCGGGGCAGCAGCCGCCTCAATGACCCCGGTCGCGGCAGCGGAAGCAAGCTCCCCAGGGCGCGCCGATCAAGGCCGCGCAGGTACTTGTGCACCCGGCCCGACGAAGGAGGACTGCGGAAACGTACGGAGGGGCAGCGGCCACGGTCTGCCAGGCACCGACCGTCCTTCGCCTTGCGGATGCGACGCGCTTGGGAGCGGCGGCATCAGGCGCGACTACGGTGAGGCTCACAGCAGGCCCAAAACCTGACATCCGCACCATTCTGTGAGGCGTTCTTCCATGAGCCTGAGCATTCGCAATCAGCTGCCCGGCACGGTCACGGCCGTCACTCCGGGCGAAGTCATGGCGACCGTCAAGGTCCGACTCGACGGTGGCCAGGACCTCACTGCGGCGATCACGCTGGAGGCCGTCAAGGAACTCGGCCTCGCCGAGGGTTCGGCCGTACGCGCTCTGATCAAGTCCACGGAGGTCTCGCTCGCCACGGCCGCGGTCGAGGGTCTGTCCATCCGCAACCAGCTGCCCGGCACGGTCGCCGACGTCGCCACGGGCGGCGCCATGGCCTCCGTCAAGGTCACGGTCCCGGGTGGCGAACTGACGTCCGCGATCACCAAGGACGCCGTCACCGACCTCGGCCTCACCACGGGCTCCTCCGTCGTCGCCCTGATCAAGTCGACCGAAGTCTCCCTCGCGGCCGTCTGATCCGGCACGCGGGCGCGTCCGTTCGGCCCAGCTCGCATGATGCCGGACGGAGCCTCGGCCACGTACGAAGACCCGTTCTACGCCTCCTTCACACTGGTCACCGTGGCCTGCTCACGCTGAGCGACACAGGCGCGTACGAAGGCTTGGACGACGGGGTCGGAGTCGTCGGCCGGTGCCCAGGCGACCCCGACCCGGCTCGGGCTGACGCCGCTGACGGGCCGGTAGACGATGCCGGGGCGAGCGTAGAAGCGGGCGGCCGATTCAGGGGCGAGAGCGAGGCCGTAGCCATTGGCGATGGCGCTGAGCCACTCGTCGGGTTGGTCGGTGACGGCGCCGATGCGGACCGGGTGGCCCTCGCGTTCATCGGCGGCCAGCCAATAGTCCCGCCACCAGCCTGATTCTGGCAGGGCTGCCACGAAGGGCTCGTCCCACAGGTCGCTGAAAGGGATCTGATCGCGCGTGGCGAGCGGGTGGGTCGCGGGGAGTGCGATCCATCGAGGCTCGGTGAACAACTCCTCCACTCGCAGGGTCTCCTGGCCGGGGAAGGGCAGCCGCAGGAGGGCGGCATGCACGTCTCCGCCGATGAGTCCGGCGGTCGGGTTCGACCACGCGGCCTGCCGCATGTCGACCCTCCAACCCGGCTGACGACGGGTGAACTCCGTGATGATGCGTTGGGTGGCCTCATTGGCGGCACTGGCCAGGAAGCCGACCCGCAGCACATGGGCTGCCCGGTCGGCCGTGCTCTTTGTCTCCCGCAGCATCCGGTCCCAGTCGGCCAGCAGGGCGGGCACTCTCTCCGCCAGGGTCCGTCCCGCTTCCGTGAGGGCCATGCCGGCCCGGGACCGTGTGAACAGCCGCACTCGCAGCTGGCTCTCCAGTTGTTTGACCTGTTTGGTCAGCGCCGGTTGGGACACGAACAGTCGATCCGCCGCGCGGGTGAGGCTTCCCTCCTCCGCCACGGCGATGAAGTAGCGCAACAACCGGGTGTCGACGTCCATGCCGTCAGGTTATAGACGCAGGTATTGGACGCAAGTCCAGGGCCGGTCGAGGCTGATGCGGCAAGCGGGCAACGGCTCGCGAGCACCGGGGACGACGAGGAGTTGCCATGCCCGTGCAGATGAACAGATACCCGAGCGGCCCGACGCCGCAGACATTCAACGCCCTCGGCGCCCACCGTTTTGTCGGCTGAGCGGGCGGCCTGCGCATGTTCACCGCCTATGTGGTCGTTACTGTCATCACGATCGCGGTCAACGCCGGGATCGCCATCGCCGACTTCTCCAGGGCCGAGTTCGTCCTTGCCAACTCCGCTGAAGTTGGCCTACCGCAGTCCTGGCTCTTCCCGCTTGCCGCGCTGAAGACCGCCGGAGCTGTCGGACTGCTGCTGGGGCTCTTGGGTGCGCGGTTCATCGGCATCGCCGCCGCGATCGGACTTGTTCTGTTCTTCGTTGGCGCCCTGGGTGCCCACTTCCGCGCCCGGGTCTACCACAACATGGCCTTTCCAGGCGGCTACTTCCTGCTGGCCGTGGCATCGCTCGCCTTGGCCGCCGCGAGATGAACGCCAGGGTGCTACGCAGCAACAGCGACGGTCACCGACCGTTGCGGGCGCGCCCGCGCGATGGCCTGGGGGCCGTGTCCACCCCTGTAGCGAGCACGCCGGCTGATCTGCGACGCGATGACGGCGCTGCTGGACCGTACTCGTCGCTGCCGTCACGGACTACCGCGACACCAAACGGGGGCGGGTCTGATCGCCGTCGGCCATGACCGCGTACTCCAGCACCACTGGTGCGACCGCACCGCCGAGTGGGAAAGCCTGGCCATGGCTGAAGAGAAGCGCAGATGAGGCAAGGGCTCCCGCAAGTCACGTCCTTGCGGGAGCCCACCTTCTTGCCGCCTGCCGCATGAAGGTTGAGAAGACGATCACGAGCAGGACGCTTATGCATGCCCCGAAGGGCTGGCCTCAGGGGGCGAGCAGCAGCACGTCCGCGCGGGACTTCGCGGCGGCGTAACGCCGCGCCACGTCCTGCCAGTTGACGACGGCCCACATGGCGTCGATGAAGTCGACCTTCTGGTTCTTGTACTGCAGATAGAAGGCGTGCTCCCAGGCGTCGAAGACCAGGATCGGGGTGGAGCCCTGGCCGACGTTGCCCTGGTGGTCGTAGACCTGCTCGACGATCAGCCGACCGCTGAGCGGCTCGTACGCCAGGACGCCCCAGCCCGAGCCCTGGGTGGTCGCGGCGGCCTTGGTGAGCTGGGCCTTGAACCCGGCGTACGAGCCGAACGACTCGGCGATCGCGTCCGCGAGTTCGCCCACACCATCGGCGGCCAGCGGCTCGCCACCGCCGTCGCCGCTCATGTTGTGCCAGTAGATCGAGTGCAGGATGTGGCCGGAGAGGTGGAAGGCCAGGCTCTTCTCCAGCCCGTTGACCGAACCCCACGCCTCCTTGTCGCGCGCCTCCGCGAGCTGCTCCAGGGTGTCGTTCGCACCCTTCACATACGCCGCGTGGTGCTTGTCGTGGTGCAGCTCGACGATCTGTGGGTTGATGACCGGTTCGAGCGCCGCGTAGTCGTACGGGAGCTCCGGAAGCGTGTAAACCGCCATGTCCAACATCCTTCGGCTTTGTTATTGCCACATATATGCAACTGCATACTAATAGCAGAAGGAGGCCCCCGCCGATCAGGCGTTGGTCCTAGGACCATGCCGTGTCGCGGGAGGCAGCGCGCACATTGCCGGGCGGGGGCCCACGCTCCGGGTCCAGGTACACATCACTCGGACGCCACTGGAGAGTGCTTCGACAAGGTTGCGCGGTTGCGCAGGTCTTCGGGCTGCCGTATCCCGGCGGTCCGGCCATCGACCGGGCAGCGCGCGTGGGGGATCCGCGCTCTGCCCCCTTCCCGCGCCCGCTGCCCGGCTCGTACGACTTCTCCTTCTCCGGGCTGAACGGCCGCCGCCCGCTGGGCCGAGGGCCACGCGGGTCGTGAACTGCCCGTCGCCGACGGGGCCGCCTCGCCGCAGGAGGCCGTGGCCGACGTGCTGGCGAAGAAGGCCGTCGCTGCCTGCGTCGAGCAGGGCGTACGAACCCCCGGACGCGCTGCGGTGCCTGGCCTCGCCGTTCAACCCAGGTCGGACATGTCGAGTACGAAGCGGTAGCGGACGTCGTTGCGCCGGAGACGGTCGAGGGCCTCGTTCACACGAGCCGAGGGGAACAGTTCGATGTCGGCGGTGATGGCGTGCTTAGCGCAGAAGTCGAGCATGGCGGCGGTCGCGAGCCTGCCGCCGCTGCCCGCGGAACTGAGCTTCTTGCGCCCCACCAGCAGGTCGATGGTCTCCACCGTGACGGGTCCCAGGTGCCCGAGGTGGCTGAGCGTCCCGTCCATGGCCACCAGTCGCAGGTAGGGACGGAGGTCGTGCGGGGCGGAGATGGTGTCGATGACGACGTCGAAACGGTCGCGGGCGGCAGCCATCTGTTCCGGGTCCGTGGAGACGACGAGACCCCGGGCGCCGAGACGGCGAGCGTCGTCGGCCTTGTCGGCCGAGCGGCTGACCACCGAGGTGTCGGCTCCGAGCGCCACGGCGATCTTGACCGCGAGATGGCCCAGGCCGCCAAGTCCCGCCACGGCGACGCGCGTTCCCGGTCCCACACCGAGGGCGCGCAGCGGTTCCCAGACGGTGATCCCGGCACAGAGCAGCGGAGCGGCGGCGGCCGGATCCAGACCTGCAGGGAGGGGGTGGGCGAAGGCGTCACGGACGACGTACTCGCGGGAGAAGCCCCCCAGTGTGACCGATCCGTCGTGCCGGTCGATGCCGTCGTAGGTCAGGGTCGGGAAGGTGTGGCAGAAGTTCTCCTGGCCTGCCCGGCACATGGCGCACTCGCCGCACGAGTCGACGATGTTTCCCACCGCGACCGGGTCGCCGACAGCAAACCGGCTGACCGCGGGTCCTGCCTCGGTCACCACGCCCGTGAACTCGTGCCCCGGCACCAGGGGTTGACCTCCCCCTGCGCTCCGGGCGCTGACGGCGTGCAGATCGGTGTGGCAGACACCGCAGTAGTCGACCCGGACCGCGAGGTCGTCGGGGCGCAGGTCGCGCCGTTCCAGTGGGGTCCGCCGCAGTGTCGTCGACGGACCTTCCACCTGCCAGCCAACGGTGTTCCGCATGGCAACTCCTCATAGACAGACTGGTTGGTCTATTTCACCGTAGAGCCATCTGGCCCACCAGGCAAACCAACTGTTCTGTTTGGTAAGGTCATGGCATGGCCGATCAGCCCCTGACCTCGCGTGGAGCCGCGACGTACCAGCGCATCCTCGATGTGGCGACCCAGGAGTTCGCCGAGCACGGGATCGCCGGAGCGCGCGTCGAGCGGATCGTGGCCGCCGCCCGCACCAACAAGGCGCAGCTCTACGCCTACTTCGGCAGCAAGGACGGGCTCTTCGACGCCATCTTCTTCGGCTCGCTGGAGCGGATCGTGAATGTCGTCCCCATCGACGCCGAGGACCTCGCAGACTGGGCCGTTCGCCTCTACGACGAGTATCTCCGCCGCCCCGACCTCATCCGACTGGCCATCTGGGCGCGCCTGGAGCGACGCCCGGCCGGCCATCTGGTCGACGACCCCGACCGCCTCGGCGACCGCAAACTGCGCGCCATCGCCGAGGCCCAGGCCGCCGGGCTGGTGCGCCAGGGAGACCCGTTCGACGTGATGGCCATGGTGATCGCCATGTCCATGGCCTGGTCACCGGTCAGCAATGTCTACGCGGCGACCGCGCAGGAGCCCCCCGAACTGCACGAGCAGCGTCGCACTCTGCTCCGCGAGAGCGTCCGCCGCGCCATGACAGTCGACCAACTGATCGTTTCAGACTGACGGCACCGCATCATCCGAGGGCGCCGCCCCCGCGCCGCCCGCCCGCCACGTCGGCCAGGAAATCAATGTCCGACTGTCGGAGCACGGTGATGGACAGCCAGCGCGTCAATGACTCTGGAGTTCCCCGTTCTGCTGCGGCTGATCGACGAACGGTCGTCCGCGTTCCGGGCCGCGGTCGCCTCCGCGCCCACCCTTGAGATACAGGTGCCGACCTGCCCCGGATGGACGCTGCGCGATCTGGCGCAGCACCTGAGCGAGGGTCGCCGCTCCTGGGCCGCCACCGTCGTCGCAGGGCCTGCCGCCGCCAAGTCCGTGCCGGAGGGTGCCCCGGCTGTGCCTCGGGAACGCGAGATGCTGCTGGCCTGGTTGGCCGCTTCGACGCAGCAGCTACTGGACTCACTGCGAGCGGCCGGCCCGGATCGCGGTTGCTGGACGTGGTGGGGTACGTCGGAGTCGCCGCAGACCTCCGGTGTCGTCGCCCGGCACCAGCTCCAGGAGACCGCGGTGCACACGTACGACGCCCCGATCACCTTGGGGACCCCGCAGCCGCTGCCGGAGGCGGCGGCACCCGACGGTGTCGACGAGTTCCTGTCCACCTGCTGCGCAACGACAAGCGCCTGGCCGCACAAGCCCGCTGCCGTCGACTGCCACGCCCCCGGAGGCCGCTCCGGCCAAGAGCACCCTCAGGCCATCCGCGTCCCCATCGGCAGCCGCATAGTGCACCGCCGTCCGCCCCAACCGATCCCGGTCCGTCATGCCGACCATCCTCACCCGGCTTGACCAAACAGATAGGGGCACCCCCCACTCCCCACGCCGTCGGCGACAGGGAGTTCGACTGGGTTTCCGCGTGGCCGGAAGCCTCGGCGTATGGGCACAATCGGCCGGGAGAGGAAACGCGGCGATGACCGAGTGCGTGATTGAGGCGGACGGCGTTGAGCTGTGCACCGAGTCCTTCGGCGGCCCGTCGGATCCGCCCGTTCTGCTCATCATGGGAACGGGGGCTTCGATGCTCTGGTGGGAGGAGGGTTTCTGCCGGATGCTCGCCGGGAGCGGGAGGTTCGTGATCCGGTACGACCACCGCGACACCGGGCGATCGGTGACCTACGAGCCGGGCCGTCCCGAGTACACCGCATCGGACCTGGTCGGTGACGCCACCCGCGTCCTCGACGCCTATGAGATCTCAGCTGCCCACGTCGTGGGTGTCTCGGCCGGAGGGGCGTTCGCGCAACTGCTCGCGCTCGAACACGCCGATCGCGTGCTCTCCCTCGTCCTGATCAGCACGTCCTCCGCTGTGCCCGGCGACCGCGAACTACCTCCCCCGACCGAGGAGTTCATGCGCTTCGTCTCATCCGCGCAGGTTGAATGGTCGGATGCCGAATCGGTGATCGAATACCTGGTGGCCTACGCGGTCATGCTCGCAGGAGGGCGCCGCACCTTCGATGAGACCGCTGCCCGTAGCCTTGTCCGTCGCGACGTCGAGCGCGCGCACGACTTCGCGGCGGCCCGTAACCACGACGTACTGGCGGACGGTGCACTCCCCCAGGCCCCCCTGTCCTCGATCGCCGTGCCCACGCTGGTGATCCACGGCACCGCCGATCCGATGTTCCCGCTCGGGCATGGTGAGGCTCTCGCACAACAGATCCCCGACAGCACGCTATTGGCTCTGCCCAACGCCGGCCACGGGGTCGAGCAGGCCGACTGGCCGACGATCGTCCCAGCGATCCTGGAACACACGTCCGCAGACCATGCCGGCTAGAGCGGTGACCCGCCATGGGTGGGAGAGCGGTCGGGACCCTGCCGAGTGGGCTTCCGCCCCGACCGCCTACGCCCCGGTCGTGGCAGCGCCGAAGCGGTCGCAGACGAGGCGGGACGCCCAGCGTCGGAGCGTTTCGTCCACCGGTGGGTGCTGCAAGCCTGCCGCGCGGGCCAACTGGTCGGCGGAGCCGGTGTCGTAGCGATCCTCGGAGAGGAACGAGAGCGTTTCCGGGTCCACCGCGGTGAGCGCGCGAGGCAGCCGTCGCACAACGCCGACGGGGAGCCGCAGCCGCGGCACTCTGACGTCCAAGTGATCGGCCAGCAGGGCGACCAGGTCCGGCAGACAGGGCGTCGTCGAATCGAGCACGGCGTGGAGACGGATGGGACCCTCGTCGCGCTCAGGCACGGCCGCCATGAATCGGGCCAGGTAATCGATCGCCACGACCGGTATGTAGGTGCGTCGGCTGCCGACCAGCGCGGGCAGACGGCCTTTCCACAACTGCTCGACGAGACCGGCGAGACCGATGTACTGCGCCGCCTCTCCGGTGGCCGAGTGCCCGATCACGGTGCTGGGATTGACCACCGTGAGGGGTACGCCAAGCCGCGGTGCAGTGACACGCACGGCCGCGTCGCCCTCAGCCTTGGATGCCTCGTACGCGCCCAACCGCGCGTAGAGGGCCCGAGATTCATCAGGCGGCAGCGGAAATTGCGGGTGATTGCTGCGGCCCACCCGATAGCCTGACAGAGGGACACGTCTCCGCAAAGAGGGGCGAGTTGCTGTCCACTGCAGCACATGCAGCGCTCCGTCCGCATTCGCCGATCGCGCATCCTCGGCGGAGAGACCGAACCGGTAGAGCGCGGCAACGTTGAACACGTCGCGGACCTCGCCGAGCAGAGCCTCGTCGGCCGGGCCGAACCCGAGATCCGGCCTGGTGATGTCGGAGGTCACTGTGACCATGACACTGTCGTCGACACCGTGGCCGCGCAGCCATTGACGCAATCCGTTGGCGCCCCGGCCCCCGTCGCGCACTGCGGCGGCGACCGGCACTCCTCGCGTGAGGAGTTCGAGCACAAGCCAACGCCCTACGAAACCATTGGCCCCGACGACCAAGTTGTGCGCTGCCCGCGAGTCGGCGATTCCCTCACTGTGACGAGTGGTGGAACTCATCAACTCCCCTTGCATGTAGACCCATCTGTATATTTTCTGATCCTGCAGGCGCGGCCGACACCCTCCGAAGCCGCGAACGGGCAGGCGGGCCAACGATCAACCTGAACGCCCACCCATGCAGGTGCGTCTCGACTGTGAACCATCTCGATCAGTGCGCGAGCAGCAACTCCGCAGCCCGCGCGGCCTGATCGAGATGCACTCGACTGTGATGCACGCGAGCAAGCAACAATGCCCCTTCGACCTGCGCGAGCACCGCACCGGCGGCCGCCTGTGCCGCGGAACGGGTGAGTCCTTCGTCGACCAACCGGTCGGCCAGCGCTCCCTGCCATCGCTCGTACGCCTCAGCGCAGACGAGCCGCAGTTCCTCGTTGCCACGGGCGACTTCGAGCGCCACGGTCGCCAGAGGGCAGCCCATGCCGTAGTCGGATCGCTCCATCCGGTCGGCGAAGACCTCGATCAGCTGCCGGACGATCCCCACTGCGGAGAGCCGGCCGACGCTGAGTGATTCGATCAGGTCACCGACCTCCTGGCCACTCTCGGTCAAGGCCGCTGTCACCAATTGGTCCTTGCCTGAAGGGAAGTGGAAGTACAGGGAGCCTCGCGGCGCACCGCTCTCGGTCAGCACTTGGTTCAGCCCCGTACCGAAGTAGCCCTGCGCCTCGATCAACGTGCGCGTGGCGGCGATCAGCCGGGACCGCGTCTCCTCACCCTTGACACCCATGGAGGGACAATAGACCGGTCTGTATATTTTGGCCAGCCGGAGCGACGTGCGGGAACCGCTCGCCGCCCTCGTACCCAACCCGCTGCCGTCAGCGGATGTCGTGGTCGGGGTGGGTCCGGTCGTACGCGTGTCGCGCCTCGGCGATGCCGGCACGGTGGGCAAGGGACCAGTCGGCGAGCTCCTTGACCAAGTGGGTCAGGCCGGATCCGGTCTCGGTCAGGCGGTAGTCCACCCGTGCCGGGACGGTCGGGTACACGGTGCGCAGTACGAGGCCGTCGCGTTCGAGCCTTCGTACCGTGAGGGTGAGCATGCGCTGGGAGATGCCGTCGATGGCGCGCTGCAGTCCACGGAACCGGCGTGGCCCGCCCGCGAGTTCAACGATCACGAGTACCGACCACTTGTCCCCGATGCGGTCCAGGACGTCGCGGATGCCGCAGTCGGGGTGGTCCTCGCGTCCACAGGGATCGAGGTCGGCGGGGGTGGTGGTTACTCCGGTGTGCGTGAGTGACATCAGACTGCCTTCTTGTGGCCCGTGGGCGTGCGGTCAAGGATCAAGCGTAGTTACTGATGAGAACCACGACGGCAGATTGAGATTGACATGATTCTGGTGACCGGAGCGAACGGGAACCTCGGCTCGTCCATTCTTGCGGCGCTGCACGCTCGCGGCGTCGTCGCGACGGGCGGCAGCCGCACACCCGGCGAGGGCATGCGGCGTCTCGACTTCGACGACCCTGCGGGCCTCGACCTCGCCGGTGTGTCGACCCTGGTGCTGGTCTCGGCCGGCTTTGCGGAGGACGACCAGGTTGTCGGGCGGCACGCGGCGGTGCTGGACGCCGCCGTCCGCGACGGCGTCCAGCACGTCGTCTACACGAGCCTGACCGGTGCCGGTGACCATCTCGGTTTCGCGCTCGCGCACCGTGCGACCGAACGCCTTGTCCGGACCAGCGGACTGCCGTGGACGATCCTGCGCAATGGCCTCTACGCCGAACTCTTCGGCGCTCTCCTGATATGGACCGACAAGGGTGTGGAGTCCGCGTTCGGGGACGGCGCGCTGGCCGCGGTCGCGCGCGAGGATCTCGCCGATGCGGCGGCGAGCGTTGCGGCGAATCCGACACAGCACGGTGGACGCGTCCACGAGCTCGTCGGCACGTCGATCACGGCGGGACAGGTGGCCGACCCGCTCGGGGTCCCGCACCATGCCATCAGCCTGGGCGAATACCGGCGCAGGCTTCTCGACGAGACGCCGGGCCTGTTGCCGTTCCAGCCGCCCATGCTCGCCTCGATCGCCACGGGCATCCGACACGGCTTCCTGGGCGGCACCGCCACCGACCTCCCGGACCTCCTCGACCGCCCGGCCCGCGACCCCTTGGCTGTGGCCGTCGCGGCCGCGTCGGCCACAAGACCGAAGGCGAGCGTCTAGCGGCGGCAGGCAGGAGCCCGGCAGCGACATGGGTCCTCCCGACGGTGGGGGTGGGAGGGCCCGTTCGACCGCGCCCCGCCAGTTGGCCCGCTCCCCCGGCGCCCGGCAGGACTACGGGGCCGGGGCGACCGGCATCACACCGTCCTCGGCTTTGCGGCGCGGACGATCGCGGAGTACATACCGTCGGCGACAGGGTGGGTCGGGGTGATCTCGACGTCGGTGAATCCGGCGGCTTCCAGGCCTTGGCGGTACTCGGCGAAGGAGAGGGCGCCGGCGATGCAGCCGACGTAGTCGCCGCGCTCGGCACGCTGTTGCGGAGGGAGAGTGTCGTCGGCGACGACGTCGGAGACACCGATCCGGCCGCCGGGCTTCAGCACGCGGAAGGTCTCGGCGAAGACGGCCGGCTTGTCGGTGGACAGGTTGATCACGCAGTTGGAGATGACCACGTCGATGGAGTTCGCGGGCAGCGGGATGGCCTCGATGGTGCCCCTGAGGAACTCCACGTTCGTCGCTCCCGCCTTCTCGGCGTTGGCCAGGGCGAGTTGGAGCATCTCGTCGGTCATGTCCAGGCCGTACGCCTTGCCGCTGGGGCCGACGCGGCGGGCGGAGAGCAGGACGTCGATGCCGCCTCCGGAGCCGAGGTCGAGGACGCGCTCGCCGTCGCGGAGTTCGGCGACGGCGGTGGGGTTGCCGCAGCCGAGGGAGGCGGCCACGGCCTCGGCGGGCAGGGTGTCGCGTTCGTCGGCGGCGTAGAGGGTGGCGCCGAAGCTCTCGTCGACCTCGACGGCCTGCGGCCCGCAACAGGCGGTGCCGCCTTCGGTGACCTGGACGGCCGCCGCGGCGTATCGCCGACGGACGGTCTCGCGCAGGTCGGTGGACTGTTCGCTCATGACTCACTCCTGGCTGACAGGGCATGGCGGTGCCCCGGAACGGCTTGTATTGACGTTCGTTGATGCAACCTTGCGCCTTGGATCGAAAGACGTCAACATAGACGCATGTCGAAACAAGAACTTGTGGTGATCGGTCAGGACGCCGCCTGCTGCGAAGGCCTGACTGTCGCCCCCCTGGACGAGGAGCGCGCCGGGGAACTGGCGAAGGTGTTCAAGGCACTGGGCGACCCGGTACGGCTACGGCTGCTGTCGATGATCGCCTCGCGCGGGGAGAGCGGCGAGGTGTGCGTCTGTGAGCTGACCCCGGCTTTCGAGCTCTCCCAGCCGACGATCTCCCACCACCTCAAGCTGCTGCGGCAGGCCGGTCTCATCGACTGCGAGCGCCGCGGCACGTGGGTGTACTACTGGGTGCTGCCTGGCGTCCTTGACCGGCTCGCCGCCTTCCTGGCAACGCCGCAGACCGCCGGGGCGAGTGCGTGAGTGCACCGCTCGGCCGCCGCGTCGCCGCCGAAGCTCTGGGGACCGGGCTCCTGGTGGCGGTGGTCGTCGGCTCGGGCATCCAGGCCACCGAGCTGTCGGCCGACGTAGGTGTGCAGCTGCTGGCCAATTCGCTCGCCACCGTCTTCGGCCTGGCCGTGCTGATCACGCTGCTCGGGCCGGTCTCGGGTGCGCACTTCAACCCGGCCGTCACCCTCGCCGCCTGGTTCACCGGCCGTCGTGACAACACCGGCCCCGCCCTGCGGGAGGTCGCCGCGTACGTTCCCGCGCAGGTGGCCGGGGCGATCGGCGGTGCAGTTCTGGCCGACGCCATGTTCGCGAAGCCGCTGGTGACGTTCTCCACCCACGACCGCTATGCCGGGCACCTGTGGCTGGCCGAGGTCGTCGCCACGGCCGGGCTGATCCTGCTCATCTTCGGCCTGGAGCGCATCGGCCGCGCCGCCGTGGCTCCGGCCGCCGTGGCCTCGTACATCGGAGCCGCCTACTGGTTCACCTCCTCCACCTCCTTCGCGAACCCCGCGGTGACCGTCGGCCGCGCCTTCACCGACAGCTTTGCCGGTATTTCCCCGGCCTCCGTGGCCCCGTTCATCGCAGCTCAACTGCTCGGTGCCGCGCTCGGACTGGGCGTAGTGGCGGTGGTGTACGGAAGACGTCCGGTGGCCATGAAGGACGCAGCCGTCGTCCCGCACACCGAGCCCGAACTCGCCTCCGCCCGTCTGCAAGGACACCCGCTATGAGCACTGCCGCCCCGCGCCCCTCCGTTCTCTTCGTCTGCGTCCACAACGCCGGGCGCTCCCAGATGGCCGCCGCGTTTCTCACCCACCTCGCCCACGACCGCGTCGAGGTGCGCTCGGCCGGATCGGCTCCTGGCGACGCCGTGAACCCGGCGGTCGTGGAGGCGATGGAGGAGAAGGGCATCGACATCTCCGCCGAGACCCCGAAGATCCTCACCACCGAGGCGGTCCAGGCGTCCGACATGGTCATCACCATGGGCTGCGGAGACACCTGCCCGGTCTTCCCCGGCAAGCGTTACCTGGACTGGCAGTTGGACGACCCGGCCGGCCAGGGCGTCGACGCCGTCCGACCGATCCGGGACGAGATCGAACAGCACGTGCACGACCTGCTCACCGAGCTGGGCATCCCGACCACGGCGTGACCACCGCGCGCACGGCGATGAATCCCGGTGCCGACGGAGAGGCGAGTCCGAACGGGAGGTGTTGTCACAGCGGGGTGGTATCCATGCCGCAGGAACGTTGATCACGCCGACCCCGCCGAACTGGCGGCGCTTCGTGGGGCGTTCGACATCGATGACAGCGGTGGGTCGGCTCTTGACTGGGAGGCCGTGTACGCCTTCGAAGCAGAGCACGGGATCGTGCTGCCCGAGCCGTATCGGACCGTCGTCGCCGAGATGACGGACGGTTCGTATTCCGGGCCGCCGGAGTTCGGACTGCTGTCATTGGCGGACTTGCCCGACGACTGGGGCGGTGAGGAACACGACCGCGATCTGGACAAGCCGTTCCCCCTGACGGATACGTGGCTGTGGGAGGAAGACTCGGATCCGTCCGAGAAGGTCGATGCGACCCTTGAGCAGGTCTATGACCATGGCTCGATCGTGCTGGGCACCGACGGCTGCGCCATGAACTGGCATCTCATCGTGACGGGCCCTCATCGAGGGCACGTGTGGCTCATCAGCGACGTTGGTGCCGTCCCCTTCGGAGCACAGTTCGGGCTTCACGACCGCCGAGGCGGGCTTTGCCGGTTGGGTCAGGCACTGGGCGGCGAACAAGCCCTGGTATGACGCTGCGTGAGTGGTTGAAGGTGCGGCCTGTGGCCACCTGAGCCGACTCCTGCATCGAGGTCACGACCGGGGCCGTCGTTCTCGGGGAGGGGCAGCCCCAGC
Source organism: Streptomyces sp. NPDC058470 (assembly GCF_042721055.1). Taxonomy (NCBI): domain Bacteria; kingdom Bacillati; phylum Actinomycetota; class Actinomycetes; order Kitasatosporales; family Streptomycetaceae; genus Streptomyces; species Streptomyces sp. NPDC058470. Next base: position 14,883 of record NZ_JBHXMF010000081.1, on the reverse strand, counting down.
CGGAATTGAACGTCGGCGGCCTCGGGCGGAGTCCCGGTTCCTGGGTGACCACACCCCTCAGGCGCCCGCCCGGACCCGACCTCACACCAACCCAGGCAACGGTCAACCGCGCGCTCTCGACAGCGTGTGCACCGCTGGAACGGGGTGTAGCGCCCGCCTCAAGTCCTGACGGATCTTCCGCAAAGACCGGTGCAGCCCGAATCGAATGACGTCAGTCACCGCAGCCGTCCTCACCCTGGAACCCTGAATGTGCTCACTCGGCCGGCAGGACAGGGTCGGCGGGAAGGCCGTCTCCAATCCGTGCCCTTTCCGATCACCGTCATTTACTCATCATGGATCACTGAATTCTCACAGGATCCCCGCGTCGCTCTGCACTTCCACACGATACCGCTGAGCGATATCTGTGTATTCTCTTTGAGGATTGAGCCGCCGGACCTTCGCCCTACCCACCGTCTCCGCTTGACTCACGCGTCGAGCTGTCGAACCATGCGCGAGCTGGTCATATGTGATTCGCGGCGCACATATCGTCGCCTCCGGTTCCGGAATATCCGTAATGCCCTATTCGGGAAACTGATTAACTCGGGAATTTCTCTTGCCCTCAGCGTCCCCTCGGGATAGCTTAACGCCGCGCCAAGTGAATGACGTGCGCACGCCGGTTGAAAAGGACCCTTCCGATACGGCAAGTGTTTCCCTTTCCGTCGCGCAGAATCCATTGATCTCGACGCAAGGCATCCCGGGCGAGGGGCCTTGCTCACCCCGCTGATGTTGAGGAGTCCGGTGTGCGTTACAAGCTGTCATCGAAGGTGAACCCCGAGCGGGACCCGGGGGAAGCCGCGCCCCGCCCCGAGCGCCGGGGTTGGCCGTTCCGCCGGTCCGCGATCGCGACCGTCGTGGGCGCCGCCGCCCTGGTCCTGGTCGCACCGGGCACCGCGAGTGCCAACGTCCTCACAGCCCTGCCGCAGAACGCCGACGCCATGGAGCAGACGTTCTCCCCGGCCTACGACTTCGACACGGACGGCTGCTACTCCACCGCTGCCATCGGTGCCGATGGCAGCATCAATCCCGGACTGTCGCTCGGTGGCGCCGTGAACGGCAACTGCCACGACATGGCCCAGCTCAACAACGACAACACGTACTCCCGCGAGAAGTGCAACAACGGCTGGTGCGCGGTCATGTACGCCAGCTACTTCGAGAAGGACCAGGACGTCGATGTGCTGCCCATCGGGCACACCCATGACTGGGAGCATGTCGTGGTCTGGATCTACAACAACGCCGTCCAGTATGTCTCGGTGTCGCAGCACGACACCTACCAACTCCTCCCCGCCTCCTCGATCACCTTCGACGGAACGCACCCGAAGATCGTCTACCACAAGGACTCGATCGGGTCCCACGACTTCCGCTTCGCGACCTCCGGTGACGAGCCGCCGGAGAACGCCACCGGCGGCTGGTTCTACCCGCGGCTGGTCGGCTGGGACGGCTACCCGGCCGGCTACCGCGACAAGCTGATCAGCGCCAACTTCGGTGACGCCACGCTGAAGATCGACGACGGCGACTTCCAGTACAACCTCTCCCTGACCGAGCCCGCCGGCATCCCGTTCGACCCCAACGCGTAGCCGGAGCACACGCTCCGAACTCCCCCGATCATTCCCCCGGCCACACCCTGTGGGCCCCATCCGAACGCCGGACGGTGTTGGTGAATCCGCGAGGGCCTTCGTGACTACGGCCGCACAGCCCCCATCGGGGCTGTGCGGCCGTAATCGTACTTCTGGGGTGGGTTCGTGTCGTTGCACGGGGTAGATCTGGCGGAGATCCCGGAGGAGATTGCGCGAGTGGCTCGCGTGGTGTTCGCGAAGGCGGTGTCTGGCGATGCGGGTGCGTGACGTCCTTGGACCGGCGTTCGCCGATGCCAACTTCGAGGAGTTGTTCCCGGCGCGGAGGCGGCCGGTGGTGTTGCGGGCCCCGCCCGGCGCTGGTGTCGGTCGAATGGCCACGCAGGACGCACTTCTCGATCACTTTCGGTGCACGCGAACACACCTACACCGACGCCCGAATTATCAATTACCCCTGAATAAGTCGCACCAGGAACCGGTCAGCGCGACCACGTTCTGGCACGAGGGAGATTTTCCGGTATCTAAGGGTCATAGCCTTAACGCCTCGAGATTTCAGACGGCGGCTCCGAGAACGCGGCACCTGTGATCCAAGATGAATGCACTTTCTACACCAAGGGCTATTGGCATGACGAGCGGAAATGGGAACGGACCCTAGTTCCTGGCGCCATAGCGACGTACACCGCCAATAACGTTGCTACCCGGAAATGCATGGCTGCTGGAGGGGCGAGCGAGCCACCCCTTGGGGAAAGCTGTTACCCAATGGCCTTGCGAGAGCGGCCACAAGGAGCAGCAGTGGATTGCCCACTCCAGTTCCAGGCCGTGGAACACGGAAAGCAACCTGTGCCTGGCCATCCCCAACGCTAGGACGGCTGGCGGTGCCGCGGCTATTCAGTGGACGTGCGAGGACATCAGGGATGCGCCCGAGCAGAATTGGAGGAAGGAATTCCTCTACTGGCCCCCACAAACCGGACGTGCCCGCCGAAGCATCCCCTTCCCCAGCCGCGCCGCCGACTCACGCAACCGCAGGTCAACAGCCCGGGCTCGATGGCAGGCGGCCACTCCACTCAGCGGTAGTTGGCGACCGGGTCGGCGACAACTGGGCCGACTACTCCCACAAGCACCGCCGTCACGGGGTGAACGTGCAGGTGGTGACCGAGCCGGTCGGGCGGCTGATGTGCACCTCGCCCGCGCTGCCCCGCCGTGCCCACGACCTGACCGCGCCCCACACCCACCGGATCATCCGGATCTGCGAACGCCAGGGCATCCCTGTCCTCGCCGACCCCGCCTACATGGGAGTCGACTCGTGGGTAACGACACCCCTCAAACACCCACCTGACCGCAAGCTCACACCGACTCAGCAAACCGTCAACCACGCGCTGTCCGCGGCCCGGGCACCGGTCGAGCATCGCATCGCACGACTGAAGTCCTGGCGCATCTTCCGCAGATCCCGGTGCAGCCCGAATCGAATGACGTCAATCGCCGCAGCCGTCCTCACCCTGGAGCGGCACCGCTGAAAAGGCTCACTGATCCGCGTGAACCGGCCCGAGCAGTGAGCCCGCAGCCACCGCCGTCCTGATGCGAGAAGCACCCCAACCTGCTCAAGGGAATTGCCACGTCTGCGAAGTGGCCCGGACTCGGCTGAGCGTTAGAAGAAGTCCGCCCACGGCTGGTCCCAGATCTGCTTCACGCACAGGACCAGGAAGAGCAGCCCGGCGATGGCGAGCATGGCGTTGCTGAGCAGACCGTTGCGCCACTCGCCGGGCGTGCGGGAGGAGTTGAGGAGCCAGATCAGGGTGAGGGCGAGGAAGGGGAGGAAGGCGGCGCCCAGGACGCCGTAGAGAATCACCAGGCGGAATGGCTGGCCCTGGAAGAGCAGGACGATCGGCGGGAAGGTCAGCCAAAGCAGGTACGCACGGAACGGCCAGGACTTCTCCCGGGTGCCCGACGCCACTTCCTCCCCGGTCGTCCCGGTCCCGCGATAGCGCTCCACGAAGTCCGCGAACATCAGGCTCACGCCGTGCCAGACGCCGATGAGCGAGGTGAAGGAGGTGGCGAAGAAGCCGATCAGGAAGAACTTTGCGGTCGCCGCGCCGTACTCCGCCGCAAGGATGTCGCTCAACTGGATGAGGCCCTTGTCACCGCTCGCGATGGCGATGTTCGACGAGTGCAGGATTTCCGCGCCGACGAAGAGCATCGAGATGACGAAGATGCCGGTGGTGATGTACGCGACGCGGTTGTCGAGGCGCATGACCTTCATCCAGCCCGTATTCGTCCAGCCCTTCGCGTTGACCCAATACCCGTACGCGGCAAGGGTGATGGTGCCGCCGACCCCGCCGATCAGCCCGAGCGTGTTGAGGATCGAGTCCTTCTCGTCGGGGAGGACGGGAAGGAGGCCGGCGAAGGCGTCGCCGAGGTTGGGGGTGACGCGGATAGCCAGGTAGACCGTGACGACGAACATCACGCCCACCAGCACGGTCATGACCTTCTCGAAGACCTCGTACTTGTTGAACCACACGAACACCAGGCCCACCAGGCCGCAGATGACCGCCCACGGCTTGATCGACCAGGAGTCCGGGAAGACGTCGGGGAACAGCGCCTGCAGCGGCAGCGCGCTCGACGACATCGCCGCCGCGCCGTACACGAAGCCCCAGATGACCACGTAGACGACGAAGAAGTACGTCGTCCACCGGCCCAGGCTCGCCCAGCCGTCGAAGAGAGTGCGTCCGGTGGACAGATGCCAGCGGCCGGCCGCCTCGGCGAGAGAGATCTTGACCACGCAGCCGATGACAGCGGCCCAGAGCAGGGTGTAACCGAAGTTGCTGCCCGCGACGAGCGTCGCGACGAGGTCACCGGCGCCGACTCCCGTCGCGGCGACGACGATGCCGGGTCCGATGTACTTCCAACTCGACTTGCGCGGCTGGGAGATGGACTCCCCTGACACTGACTTCCCAGTGGTCTCCGTCATGTGAATCAAGAAAGCGCAAAGAGTACGGGGCCACAAGGGCGCGTGCTTCGATCACCACTTGATGTGCACAGCGTCCCAGGCAGGGCAGGACGGCGCAGGACGGCGACTGCACCTGGGGGACGGGAGGGTGGGGCGCAAGCTGTGACGGCTTGGCCCTACCACTGGAACGTGATGCCGGTCAGCTCCTCGGAGAGGGACCACAGCCGGCGTTGGAGGGTCACGTCGTAGGACTGACCGCTGGAGCGTTCCCGCCGACTTATCCAGCGTCTTGGCCATCGCGCCGGCTCCTCGATCCCGCGGAGACCGCTCGTGTCCAGGACATGATGAAGCGACGATTCCTCATGTACCGCCTGGTCCACCTCCTCGACCACGCCCTGGGCCGCGAACGCCGACTGGTCGCCATCGCGATCACCCCATGATCAGCATGCATCTCACGACGAGGTCCGCGTAAACACCTGTGGTTTTCCCAGGGCAGCCTCTGCCGCACGGGCGCGTGCACAGTATGAACAGAACTGTGTGATCAATGGTGCGGGCGCCGGTGTGTTCCTAGCATCACAGCGCTCGGCGCGATGAAGCGCCACTGGATTCAGGAGCGTTGCTGTGCCCAGCCCAAGTCGGAACAGACCTTCCCGCACCGGATCCCTCGTGCGACGTGGCGTGGCACTGGCCGCCGGCATCGCGGGCGTCGTCGGGTCGTTGAGCGGCATCAGCCCTGCCCAAGCCACCCAGCTGCACCCCGGGCCGGCTGCGTGCCCCGCGAGGGTGGGGAGCGAGGCCACGTGTTACACCGGCCAGGACGCCAACGGGGCCTACTACGCGATCGCCGTGCCCAAGAACTGGAACGGCTCACTGGTCGTACATGCGCACGGCGGCCCCGACTTGGGCGAGGGGTCGGATCCGGAGCGGAGCATCGGCGACCTGGATCGCTGGTCCGTGATGGTGGACCAGGGATATGCCTGGGCCGGTTCGTCCTACCGCCGAGGTGGTTACGGAACCCGGATGGCGGCTGCCGACACGGAGAATCTGCGCCGTCTGTTCGTGGAGGAGTTCGGCGAGCCGAAACGGACGTACGTGCACGGTCAGTCCTGGGGTGGGAACGTCGCCGCCAAGGTCGCGGAGGTGTACGGCAAGAAGCACGGCCCATACGACGGCGCTCTGCTCACCAGCGGTGTGCTGGCGGGCGGCTCGCGCGGCTATGACTACCGCGTTGATCTGCGGGTGGTCTATCAGTACTACTGCCAAAACCTTCCGCGCCCCTCCGAGGCTCAGTACCCGCTGTGGCAAGGACTTCGTCCCACGTCGACCCTTACGACAGCGGGCCTGCGGGATCGCCTACAGGAGTGCACCGGATATGCCTCGGCTCCACAGGAGCGCACCCCACTGCAGCAACGCAACCTTGACGACATTCTCGCGGTCACGCGCATCCCGGAGCGGACGCTGGAATCGCACCTGCGCTTCTCCGTGTTCACCTTCCGGGACATCGTGCACAACCGGCTCGGCGACCGGAATCCCTTCAGCAACAAGGGCGTGCGGTACTCCGGTTCACACGACGACAGGGCACTGAATGCGGGAGTCGAGCGCTTCTCCGCCGATCCCGACGCCCGGCGTGATCTGTCCTACGACAGCGATCTCACCGGGCAGGTCTCGATCCCCGTACTCACCATGCACGCCATCGACGACCCCACCGCATTCGTCGAACACGAGGCTGCGTACCGGGCGACTCTTGAGGGCGCACATCGCGAGGAGAACCTCGTGCAGACCTTCACCAGTGAAAGCGAGCACAGCGCACTGAGTGACTCGGAGTACGCCAACTCCATTGCCGCGCTGGCTTCCTGGGTACGCACGGGGAAGAAGCCTACGTCGCAGTCCGTCGCGTCATCGTGTGCCTCTTTCGACCGCGACTACGGCACGGGGTGCTTCTACGGCTCCGACTTCCGCCCGTCGCGCTACGCCTCTCGTGTCCTGCCCCGGCCGGGCGGGCTGTCGTGGCCGGCCATGACGGCATCTCAGGAAAAGTCCTGGAGCCGGATCAACGGTGTGGGGATCGCCCCGTAGTACGCGCGCCCACGAGGTTGTCACCGCCTGCGTGAGGACGCGGTCAGGCGGGCTGCCACAGCTCGACCCGGTTGCCTTCAGGATCGGTGACCCAGCCGAATCGACCGACGCCCTCCATGTCCTGCGTTCCTTTGGCCACGTCCGCCCCCTTGGCGCGCAACTGCGCGAGCATCGCGTCCAGGTCGCGCACCCGGAAGTTGAGCATGGTCTGCTGAGCGCGGGACCCGAAGTAGTCGGTCTCGGACTCGAACGTCGCGAACACCGTCGGCCCGGCTCCCTGACGCCACAGGCCGTTCTCATCGGCATCCAGGCCCAGGCAATCGCGGTACCACGCGTTCAGGGCCGCCGGATCGGCAGCCCGCATGAAATGTCCACCGATTCCAAGCACACGTTCCATGCCGCCATTTTGCCAGGACGGCCAGCGGGCTCACCGGCACCACACCACCACTCCTTCGCCCCCTCCCCATCGCGGGAGAATTCGCAAGCTGCGCACCCCGCCGCATGACAAGCGCACAAGATGCGGCGGGGATCAGAGTGGAGTCACTGGGGCTCCGCCCGGCTCGCGGAACCTGGCGCTGCGACCCCCGCGTACCCTCTTCTTCGTGCCAGCCCCATCCCTGCATCACGTCGCCGTCCTCGTGCTCGAAGGCGCGAAGCCCCTCGATGTCGGCATTCCTGCCCAGGTGTTCACGACCCGCGCGAGCATGCCGTACGAAGTGCGGGTGTGCGGCGCGGCACCCGGTCTCGTGACCGGCGGCGACGGCCTGTCGTACTACGTCGCCCACGGGCTCGACGCGCTTGAGTGGGCCGACACCGTTTTCGTCCCCGGCTACCGGTTCCCGGATCGCGACGACCCTCCGCGGGCCGTCATCGATGCGCTGATCGCCGCCCACGAGCGCGGCGCGCGACTCGCAGCCATCTCGACGGGTGCCTTCGCGCTCGCTGCCACCGGGCTGCTCGATGGCAAGCGCGCCACCACGCACTGGCATTACACGCGGGCACTCGCGGCGAAGCGCCCGCTCGTTCGGGTCGACGAGGATGTTCTGTTCGTCGACGAGGGCAGCGTGCTGACGTCGGCCGGCGCCGCCTCGGGCATCGACTTGTGCCTGCACATCCTGCGCGGCGATCGCGGGGTGTCCGCGTCGAACCACGCGGCCCGGCGCCTGGTCGCGGCCCCCTACCGCAGCGGCGGCCAGGCGCAGTATGTACCTCGCAGGGTGCCCGATCCGCTCAGCGAGCGGTTCGCCGCCACCCGGGAGTGGGCGCTGCACCGGCTCGGCGAGCCCCTCGCCCTCGAAGCGCTCGCCCGGCACGCGGCGGTGTCACCGCGCACGTTCTCGCGACGCTTCGCCGAAGACACCGGGTACACGCCGATGCAGTGGGTCATGCGCGCCCGCATCGACGCGGCCCGCGAGCTCCTCGAACGTTCGGAGCGGAGTGTCGAGCAGATCGCCACCGACGTCGGCCTCGGCACCGGTGCCAATCTGCGGCTGCACTTCCAGCGCATCCTCGACACCACGCCGAGCGAGTACCGGCGCACGTTCACCCAGGGTGAGTAGCCTGCCACCATCACGTGGCGTGATCCTTGCGTACCGTGGCGATCACGCCACTGTCACCGGTCAACGCCGCGTGACAACCTGATGACGAACAAGAAGGGACACCACTCATGACTCGCATTGCCATCAACGGATTCGGCCGCATCGGACGCAACGTGCTGCGCGCGCTGCTTGAACGCGACAGCAACCTGGAGGTCGTCGCCGTCAACGACCTCACGGAGCCCGCCACCCTTGCGCGACTGCTCGCCTATGACTCGACGGCCGGCCGGCTCGGGCGCCCGGTGACTGTCGACGGGGACGCCCTCATTGTCGACGGCCATCGCATCACGGTCCTCGCCGAGCGCGAGCCGGCTCAGCTGCCGTGGGCCGAGCTCGGCGTCGACATCGTGCTTGAGGCGACCGGCCGCTTCACGTCGGCCAAGGCCGCCCGCGCCCACATCGACGCCGGCGCGAAGAAGGTACTCATCAGCGCGCCGGCGGACGGCGCAGATGTCACGCTCGCGTTCGGGGTCAACACCGATGCGTACGACCCGGCCCTGCACACGATCGTCTCGAACGCCTCGTGCACGACCAACGCTCTTGCGCCACTGGCCGCAGTGCTTGACGATCTTGCCGGTATCGAACACGGCTTCATGACGACGGTGCACGCTTATACCCAGGAACAGAATCTGCAGGACGGTCCGCACCGCGACGCCCGCCGCGCCCGCGCCGCCGCTGTCAACATCGTGCCGACCACGACGGGCGCCGCCAAGGCGATCGGCCTCGTGCTGCCGAACCTTGAGGGCAAGCTGTCGGGCGACTCGATCCGCGTGCCGGTTCCGGTGGGATCGATTGTCGAGCTCAACACGACCGTCGCCCGCGACGTGACGCGCGAGGACGTACTGGCGGCGTACCGCACCGCGGCGGAGGGACCGCTCGCCGGCGTACTCGAGTACTCGGACGACGCGCTCGTGTCCTCCGACATCACGGGCAATCCGGCCTCGTCGATCTTCGACTCGGCTCTCACCCGCGTCGAGGGCCGCCACATCAAGGTGGTCGCCTGGTACGACAACGAGTGGGGCTTCTCGAACCGCGTGGTCGATACGCTCCAGCTCCTTGCCGCCGGCTGACCGGTAATCGGGGCGGGCGGCCCTACGGAGGACCGGCGCAACGCCGTCGGGCCCCGTTCCGGGCCCCCTTCTCCGCTACCGCGCGATCGCGGCAGCGGCCGTGCGGTAGGCGGACATCCTGACAGGGCCGGACCGGGCGGGAGCCGGGCCCGGCCCTGTTCGTGTCAGTTGTCGGGGTCGGCAGCCGCGCTGAGGGCGGGCACCGTGTCCTCGGTGGGCGAGGGAGCGGGCGCCGAGGCGGAGCTGGTCGAGGCCGGCCTGGCCGACGGGCGTGTGGTGCCAGAGGCTGATGTTCTGGGGGGTGGTGGGCTGCCGAGTGCTCTCGTCGATGATGACGCAGACACCGTGGGCATGGACACTCGTCGCGATCCGCTCCACGGTGGCGTGGTTGTCGATGTATCGGTCCGTGGCGACGGCGTCCTCGGTCGGGCCGTGCCCAGCAGGATCCAGCAGTCCTGGTCGAACTTGTCATCGGGCGGAACAGGCACACCGCCGATATTCGCTTGCACGTCATCGGCACGCGGGGTCAACGTCGCCTGACACCTGACGAAGGCAGAGAAGATGACCACGCAGACCCATCCCGTCGACCACGAACTCATCGATGCCGCGGCGCACGTCGCCCGCACTCGCTGCCAGGGCGACAACCACACCATGGCAGCCGCGGCCCGCGCCCCGGACGGCCGGATCGTCACGGCGGTGAACGCCTATCACTTCACCGGAGGGCCTTGCGCCGAGTTGGTGCTCATCGGTGCGGCGGCCGCCCAGGGCATCTACGAGCTGGACACGATCGTTGCCGTGGGCGACCGCGAGCGAGGGGTGGTACCTCCGTGCGGCCGGTGCCGTCAGGTCCTTCTCGACTACTTCCCCGCCCTCAAGGTCATCGTCGGCGAAGAGGACCACGTCCGGACCGTTCCTGTCACCGACTTGCTCCCCGAAAGCTATGTCTGGGCCGCCCACCAGCTCGACGCCGAGTAGACCTCGCCATTCAGTACGTGCTTGCACAGGGGCGCAGCTCCCCCACGACACTGCCCGGACGGGCTCGCGCACCGGACGGCGTGCGGGTCCACCCGCAGCGTCGCGATCTTCTTGTAGCAGGCCAGGGCGGCGGCCATGGCCAGGCCTCGGCTCTGCCAGTCGTTGCGGACCACGTACCGGATCTTGAGACCACGAGCGGCCCATGGCAGGCTCATGCCGCATGATCGATGAATTCGCGAAAGACAACCTGCACGGGAGACTGCGGCGGGACCGCAAGGCGCTGCTCTGGAAACTCGACGGCTTGTCCGAATACGACGCCCGCCGACCTTTGACAGCGACGGGGACCAACCTCCTCGGCCTGGTCAAACACGTGGCCACCATCGAGGCCAGGTACTTCGGCGAGGTCTTCGACCGCCCTTCCCCGGAACCGCTGCCCCGGTGGCAGGACTCCACCGGGGCAGACCTGTGGGCGACCGAGGACCAGACCCTCGATCAGATCATCGCGTTCTACCGGCGCACGTGGGAACACTCGGACGCGACGATCAATGAGCTTCCCCTCGACGCCCCCGGCCACGTGCCGTGGTGGCCGGAGCCTTGTCCCAACACGAACCTGTTCGCCGTCATGGTCCATGTCCTAGGCGAGTCCATCCGGCATACCGGGCACGCCGATATCCTGCGCGAGGGCATAGACGGCCGGACCGGGGTGCGCGCCGAATACGAGGAGCAGATCGACGAGGAAGCCCGTGCAGCCCACTGCGCCAAGATCGAGCAGGCCGCCAGGTCGGCCGCACCGATCAAGGCTTAGCCAGCGGTCTAGCGGTGGGTGAACGAGCGCATGGTCCGTGTGTAGTCCCATTCGGACTGCTCCACACCGGAGCAGGTGCCGTCGTGCACACCGGGGCAGTCACCGTTGTCCCGGCCCAGGGCCCAGAAGGAGAGGGAGGCGATGCCCTTCTCCCCCGCCCACTTCGTGACGGCCTTGGCGTCGGCGAGCGTGAAGATCTCCGGCGGGCCGGTCTCGCCGCAGCACCCGTAGTCGTCCAGACCGATCATCTCGGTGATACCGACCATTCCCCACAGCTGCTTCGAATTCCGGTCGGGGTAGATCTCCTTCAGGGTGGCGACGAGACTGTCCGCCGCGGTGAAGGTGTCGGCGGCCATGTCGTGCTGTTTGCCGTCCCAATAGTCGAAGGTCATGATATTGACGAGGTCGATATCCGCTCCGTTGGCCACGGCATTGGTCAGCGGCACTTTGCCGTTCGGCTCCAGGCCTGTCGGCGACGACGGAAGGGTGTAGCCGAACTGGACCTCGCGATGGGTCCGTTTCGCCCACTCGTCCACCAGGGCGATCGCCTTGTTGCGCCGGTCGACCCCTGCGGTGTTGTTCAGCGACGTCCCCTCGACGTCGAGGTCGAGCCTCGTGATGCCGTAGGTGGTGATGACCTTCTCGTAGGCGGCCGCGATACGGCTGACATCGGTACAGCTGTCCGCGATGTCCGTGCCCAGCCCACTGGCGGCGCCGCCCCCGAAGGAGACAGCGACATCTCCGCCCCGGCTCCTGAGCTTCGCGATCTCCTTGCTGTAGACAGAGGCGGAGATCGGGGTCTCGGGCAGGCCGTTCCACAGCGGTTCGCAGGAACCGGGCTCCTCGGTCTGCACGAACGCCATGGTCAGGTAGCTGGCGCCCGACTCCTTGGCCAGCGCCGCGGGGTCACCGGGCCGATAGCTCTGGAAATACGGAGCGAACACGTGCGCCGGCATGGTGCGGGGCGAGGCGGCCGAGGCCTGCTCGGCGGCCGAAGCTCCTGTCATGCCGGCGGTCAGAGCCGCCACAGTTGCCACCACTGCGGCCGATCTACGGAAAATCGGGCGGAATACGGACACGTCTATCACCTTTGGGGGATCCGGCATCGTGACAATCAGGCATTGATATCCACACCGATACCAAGGACCGTCGCCCGTCAAAAAGCGGCAGAATTCTAGCCAAGTCGGGCAATCCCGGAAATGCGCTCACCGCATCACGCGATGTATGGGTTGACCGACTCCGCCGCCACTTTGGATCATTAATATGACTGCCGCAATTCACCGAAGTCAAGGGATCTTTACGCCACTTGAAAGACGGCGGTCAGAGGTTGTCCCACGTGACTTGATGTTCGTGCGGCGTGATGCCGGTCGTGGGTGCTGATCTATCGAAGCGTCTGGTTCCTGATGAACTCTGGGAGCCGGCCGCCCCGTTGTCGGCCTCGTTCGCTTCGCTGCTCGTCCGCAATATGGTGGGACCGCTCCGTGTGACGAGCGAGCCGTGTTCACGCCAGTGGTGTACGCACTGACCAGCGGCTGTGCCTGGCGGCATCTGCCGCCGACGTTCCGCACGTCGCCCGCCACCGCGCATCGCCGCTGCACGGTAGGGACCGAGGCCGGCCTGTGGCGTCGGCTGCACCGGCCGGTGCTGGACGAACTCGGGGCGCAGGGCGAGGTGGACTGGACCTCGGCGATCGTCGACGCGGCCTCCGTTCGCGCCAAAAGGGGGATCGCCGCCCGGGCCGAACCCGGTCGATCGTGGCAAGAAGGGCAGCAGGCTGCACGTGCTGTCCAATGCCCAGGGCATCCCGCTCGCCGTCGCCGTGTCCGGCGCGAACATGCACGACAGCCTCGCCCTCAAACCGCTCATCCGCGGCATACCCGCCGTCCGGTCCCGCCGAGGACCACGGCGCGTCGACCCGCCAAACTCCGCGCGGACAAGGCGTACTTCTCCGCCGGACACCTGGCCTGGCTGCGCGAGCGCGGGCTCGTCGCGCGCATCGCGCGGCCCGGCATCGAGTCCGGCGAACGCCTCGGTCGGCACCGCTGGAAGAGCGAACGGTCGATCGCCTGGCTCTTCGGCTACCGCCGCCTCACCATCCGATACGAACGAGCCGCCTCACCGTCCGATACGAACCAAATGGCTCGCGCCTCCCCGCCTTCCCCGGCCTGGCCACCGCCCTGACCTACTACAAGAAGCTCGCGAAACTTGCCACATGAGACACCCTCGTAAAAACGGGATCCTGTAGTGGCGCCCACGATCCGCCATAACCCGCGCCGCGTCTGCCGCACCCACGCGCAGGGCGAGGAGACGTGGCGATTCACACCGGTTCACCCGGAAAGGCGATCTTGGTGACGCGCCGATTGCCTTACTTCGGAGGTAATCGTCTCGGCACGCCCGCACTGGCAGGCTTGGTGATCTCTCCGCGCCGGAAGACGCGGACCAGAACGAAGAGGCCGGCCATGCCCAGAGTCACACCGACGAACACCCGTACCGTGGTTGAGGAGTTGCTGCGCAGAATTGGCGAGGGCGACCCCGAGCGCATCGCCGAGCTGTATGCCGAGCAGGGCGACTGGAAGCTTGACTGGCCGGAGGCCGAGCACAGCCGTACTGCCACGCCGTGGATCCGTCACCGGTCCACCCGCGCCGACGCAGCCGCCCACTATCGCGAGCTTGCCGAGTACCACCTACCGGAGTGTGTGGCGACCGAGGTCGAACGCGTCCTCATCGACGGAAGCGACGCGGTCGTGCTCGGCGAGATCCGTCAGACCGCCCGGCCCACCGGACGTGCGTATCACGCGCGGTTCGCTCTGCATCTCACCGTCGAAGACGGCCTTGTCACCCGTCATCACGTCTATGAGGACAGCCTGGCCGTCGCCCAGGCATTCGAGGCGGCGGATCGGTGAAGTGCCCGCAGGCCGCCGACTGATCCACGACGGGCAGCTTCGCGACCGTCGGAGGGCTTGCCACGGCGCTGCGTGCGGCGGTACTGGCCGGGGACCTCAAGGGCACCACGGTGGCGGTCTTCGGCGGAGGCCCGATCGGGCAGGTGGCATGTCGCATCGCCGCCCAGCGGGGCGCGAACCACGTCATCCTGGTGGAGTCGGCCCCGGAGCGCCGCCGTTTCGGCCCGGCCTCACGGGCCGATCCGACCATGAGCCCGGCGCAGGCCGGCGTCCAACTCGACACCTCCACGGTGGGTGTGGTGTTCGAGTGTTCGGGCAGTGCGGCGGCCAGAGCAGAAGCCCTCCGGCTGCTGACCCCTGGTGGTGTGCTGGTCAACGTGGGTGCGGGACCCGGTGGTGGATTCGACCCCGACACGTTCTGGTCAAGGAGCTCACCTTCCGCGGGTCGTTCGTCTACGGCGCCGAGTTCGACAGCGCCATCGAACTGCTCGCCCGCGGAGACATCCGCGTCGACGACCTCACCACGGAGATCGCGCCGGTCGAAGAGGCACTGCGGGCGATCGAGACCCTCCGCTCCGCGGAGGTCATGAAGGTGCTCATCGCGCCCAACGGGTGACACCGGGACCACGGTCCGTCCTCCCAGGAGCACTGCGCACTCCTTGTCCACGAGTCTGAAAAAAGCACATCTTAGGCGTTTTCTCATACGCAGAAACATCCGGGTCGCAACAAATGGAGCGTTGCGCCCAGGAAGCTCGTGGACAATTTATGAGTACGTCTCATATTCACCTGAGGGAGCCTCATCCATGAGGCGTGGAAAGCGATTCCGGAATTTATCCGTACGGCTTCCATGCCTAACGAGCTCGTGCATGGTTGGCGGTGAGACGTCGAGGACTTCGGTGGGGCCC
>NZ_JBHXMF010000080.1:0-37475 GCF_042721055.1 Streptomyces sp. NPDC058470 | reverse complement strand
TGCCGGGGCCGGGGTGACTGGGGCGGGCGCGGGCGTGGCCTTCGCGGGAGCCGGTGCGGCGGGCTGAACCGGAGCCGGAGCCGGAGCCGGAGCCGGAGCCGGAGCGGCAGCGACCGGGGCCGGAGGCGCGGCCGGAGCCGGCGCGGGAGCCGCGGGGGCGGCCGGGGCAGCGGCGGCCGGAGCGGCCGGAGCCGCCGGGGCAGCCGCGGCCGGAGCCGAGCCGGGAGCGCCGACGACGGCCAGCCTGGCGCCGACCTCGGCGGTCTCGTCCTCGCCGACCACGATCTCAAGCAGCACGCCGGCGACCGGCGACGGGATCTCGGTGTCGACCTTGTCCGTGGAGACCTCGAGCAGCGGCTCGTCCTCCGCGACCTCCTCGCCGACCTCCTTCAGCCAGCGGGTGACGGTGCCCTCGGTGACCGACTCGCCCAGTGCGGGCAGTACGACATCGGTACCGGAGGCGCCACCTGCCGGAGCGGCGGGGGCAGCGGTGGGAGCCGGAGCGGGGGCGGCCGGAGCCGCGGGGGCCTCGGCGACAGGGGCCGGAGCGGCCGCGGGAGCGGGCTCCGCGGCCGGAGCAGGGGCGGCGGCGGGCGCACCCGTGCCGTCGTCGATGACGGCCAGCTCGGCGCCGACCTCCACCGTCTCGTCCTCGGCGACCTTGATGGAGGCGAGCACACCGGCGACGGGCGAGGGGATCTCGGTGTCGACCTTGTCGGTCGACACCTCCAGCAGCGGCTCGTCGGCCTCGACGCGCTCGCCCTCGGCCTTCAGCCAGCGGGTGACTGTGCCCTCGGTGACGCTCTCGCCGAGCGCCGGAAGGGTTACGGAAACCGCCATGGTTTCTGTTGCTCCTTAACGATGGTGCGGAAGTCTGTGGTCGTCGCGTCCAGGTGCGACGCGGTGACTGATGTACAGCCCGTGGCTGATCAGTCGTGCGAGTGCAGCGGCTTGCCCGCGAGGGCCAGGTGGGCCTCGCCGAGCGCCTCGCTCTGCGTCGGGTGCGCGTGGATGAGCTGCGCGACCTCGGAGGGCAGCGCCTCCCAGTTGTAGATCAGCTGGGCTTCGCCGACCTGCTCGCCCATACGGTCACCGACCATGTGGACACCGACAACCGCACCGTCCTTCACCTGGACGAGCTTGATCTCGCCGGAGGTGTTGAGGATCTTGCTCTTGCCGTTGCCCGCGAGGTTGTACTTCAGAGCGACGACCTTGTCCGCGCCGTAGATCTCCTTGGCCTTGGCCTCGGTGATACCCACGGAGGCGACCTCCGGGTGGCAGTACGTCACCCGGGGGACACCGTCGTAGTCGATCGGAACGGTCTTGAGTCCGGCCAGACGCTCCGCCACCAGGATGCCCTCGGCGAAGCCGACGTGCGCGAGCTGGAGCGTCGGGACCAGGTCACCGACGGCGGAGATGGTCGGGACGTTCGTGCGCATGTACTCGTCGACCAGGACGTAGCCGCGGTCCAGCGCGACGCCCTGCTCCTCGTAGCCCAGACCGGCCGAGACAGGACCGCGGCCGACGGCGACGAGCAGCAGCTCGGCCTCGAACTCCTTGCCGTCGGCGAGGGTGACCTTGACACCGTTCTGGGTGTACTCGACCTTCGAGAAGAAGGTGCCCAGGTTGAACTTGATGCCGCGCTTGCGGAACGCGCGCTCAAGAAGCTTGGAGGAGTTCTCGTCCTCGACCGGGACGAGGTGCTTGAGGCCCTCGATCACCGTCACGTCGGTGCCGAAGGACTTCCACGCGGAGGCGAACTCGACGCCGATGACGCCGCCGCCGAGCACGATCGCGGACTGCGGGACGCGGTCCAGGACCAGCGCGTGGTCGGAAGAGATGATGCGGTTGCCGTCGATCTCCAGGCCCGGCAGCGACTTCGGCACGGAGCCGGTCGCCAGAAGCACGTGGCGGCCCTGGATGCGCTGGCCGTTCACGTCGACCGAGGTCGGCGAGGAGAGGCGGCCCGCACCCTCGATGTACGTCACCTTGCGGGAGGCGATCAGCCCCTGCAGACCCTTGTACAGGCCCGCGATGACCCCGTCCTTGTACTTGTGGACGGCCTCGATGTCGATGCCCTCGAAGGTGGCCTTGACGCCGAACTGCTCGCTCTCGCGGGCCTGGTCGGCGATCTCACCCGCGTGCAGCAGTGCCTTGGTGGGGATGCAGCCATTGTGCAGGCAGGTACCGCCGACCTTGCCCTTCTCGATCAGGGCGACGTCCAGGCCCAGCTGAGCTCCGCGCAGCGCCGCGGCGTAACCGCCGCTACCGCCACCGAGAATCACTAGGTCGAAAACGGTGCTGGCGTCGTTCGCCACGTCACGTCCTCCATGCTGTGCGCCGTACGCCGGTCAACTGTGACCGCGCGGCGGCTGGTGTCCGGCCGCTCTTTCTCCGGCCCTGTGGTGGGGGCCCTGTCCTGCCGAGAACCCATCTTCGCACTTGTCGGGGGCGAGCGAGACGCCGGGCCGGTGTGTGACACGTCCCACCTGGCTCGCCAAGGGGTCGCCAAGGGTTCGTCAAGGGGACAAAACGGCCCCGGGGTGACTTGTCACCCCGGGGCCACCTTTCATGTGACCGACCTAGCCGAGATCGCCCGCGGCGGTCAGCTCGGCAAGACGCACCAGCGTCCGCACCGCCGACCCCGTACCGCCCTTGGGGGTGTAGCCGAAGGGACCGGACTCGTTGAAGGCGGGACCCGCGATGTCCAGGTGCGCCCAGGTGATCCCCTCGCCGACGAACTCGCGCAGGAAGAGACCGGCCACCAGGCCGCCACCCATCCGCTCGCCCATGTTGGCGATGTCGGCGGTGGGCGAGTCCATCCCCTTGCGCAGGTGCTCAGGCAGCGGCATCGGCCAGGACTCCTCGCCGACCTCCTCCGCGGCCTCCACGATCGAGGCACGGAACGCGTCGTCGTTCGCCATCACGCCGAACGTACGGTTGCCGAGCGCCAGCACCATCGCTCCCGTCAGCGTCGCCACGTCGACGATCGCGTCCGGCTTCTCCTCGGACGCCTTCCACAGCGCGTCGGCGAGGACGAGACGGCCCTCGGCGTCCGTGTTGAGGACCTCGACGGTCTTGCCGCTGTACATGCGCAGCACGTCACCGGGGCGGGTCGCGGTACCGGAGGGCATGTTCTCGGCCAGCGCGAGCCAGCCGGTGACGTTGACCTCAAGGCCCAGGCGCGCGGCGGCGACCACGGCAGCGAAGACCGCCGCCGCACCGCTCATGTCGCACTTCATCGTCTCGTTGTGCCCGGCGGGCTTGAGAGAGATGCCGCCCGAGTCGTAGGTGATGCCCTTGCCGACGAAGGCGAGGTGCTTGGTGGCCTTGGCGGAGGTGTACGACAGCTTCACCAGGCGGGGACCGGCGGCCGAGCCCTTGCCGACGCCGAGGATGCCGCCGTAGCCGCCCTTTTCGAGCGCCTTCTCGTCGAGCACCTGCACCTTGATGCCATGCTCCTTGCCGGCCGCGCTGACGACGGCGGCGAAGGACTCGGGGTTGAGGTCGTTCGGCGGGGTGTTGATGAGGTCGCGGGCGCGGTTGAGCTCCTCGGTCACGGCGGTGGCGCGCGCGATCGCGGCCTTGTACGCCGCGTCACGGGGCTTGCCGCCGATGAGGGCGACCTCGGCGAGCGGGGCCTTGCCGTTCTTGGCGCCGTTGCCGGTTTCCTTGTACGCGTCGAAGGCGTACGCGCCGAGGCGGGCGCCCTCGGCGACGGCACCGGCGTCGGCGGGGTCCGCGATCGGCAGGGCGAACGCGGCCTTCTTGGCACCGGCGAGGGCGCGGGCGGCGGCACCGGCCGCGCGGCGCAGCACCTCGGCGTCGTAGGTGTCGTCCTGCTCCGGGACCGCTCCCAGGCCGACGGCCACGACGACCGGGACCTTGAAACCGGAGGGCGCGGGCAGTTTCGTCACCTCGCCCTCGGCCCCTGAGGCACCGAGAGTCTCCAGGATGCCGGCGAGCCTGCCGTCGTACGCCTTGTCCACGGCCTCGGCGCCCGGTGCGACGACCGGGCCTTTGGGGCCCTTCGCGACACCGACGACGATGGCGTCGGCCCGCAGACCGGACGCTGCGGCGGTGCTGAGAGTGAGAGCAGTCACGGTGGTGAAATCTCGCTTCCGTTGAAATTGCTGCGGCCGAATGAGGGTGGGTCGACCGGGCCCGGCAATCGACCCTGGATCCGGCCCTGAGGGCGGGCCTCACCGGGGCAGGGCAAGTGCCAGGGCCGAGCCTACGCTCGGGGCCGGGTCCCGCTCATACCGGCGGGTGCTCACCGCAGCGCGGCGACGCCGCAGATCTCCCACCGCTCGCTCCGGGTGATTTCGGCCGCACTGTCCGTGTCGGTCATGGGGCTCACCCCAGTGAGAGCATCACGAGCGCCGTCGTCGCCGCCGTCTCGGCGAGGGCTCCGAAGACGTCGCCCGTGATCCCGCCGAAGCGGCGTGTGCAGTGGCGCAGCAGCAGTTCGGCGGCGGCGCAGGCGGCGAGCACCGCGAGTGCGGTGCGCACGAGGTCGTACGTCCCGAGGAGCGCCCCCGCACCGGCAGCGGCGACGGTGACGGCGACCGCCACCAGCAGGGCCCCGCGCGGCGGCACCGTGCCCGCGACCGCAGCGCCCAGGCCCTCCGGGCGGGCCGGCGGGACTCCGGTTCGGGCGGCCAGGGTGAGGGCGAGGCGGGCCGCGGTCGCCGAGACGACGGCCGCGAGCGCGCCCCGGGCCCAGGAGGCGTCGTACGCCTGGAAGAGCGCGGCCACCTGGGCCAACAGTGCGAAGAGCAGGGTGATCACGCCGAACGGGCCGATGTCCGACTGCTTCATGATCCGCAGCGCGTCCTCGGCGGGTTTGCCGCTGCCGAGGCCGTCCGCGGTGTCGGCGAACCCGTCCAGGTGCAGACCGCGGGTGAGGGCCGCCGGTACGGCGGCGGTGGCCACGGCGGCAAGCAGCGGGCCCGCGCCCATCGCGAGCAGCGCCACGCCCACCAGGGCCGCGCCCGCCCCGACGACGAGCCCGGCCAGGGGTGCGCAGAGCATCCCGCCGCGTGCGGCCCCGCGGTCCCAGCGGGTCACCGTCACAGGGAGCACGGTGAGGGTGCCGAAGGCGAAGCGCAGGCTGTCGGAGAGGGGGGTCCTGGACACCGGCGCAGGTTATCCGGCCGTACGAGGAGCGCCTACGGCGGTGGGCGACGGCCATGGATAAAGTGCGCAATATGGGTCATTGGTTGCACCGGAACATCGTCGAGCCCGGAAAACTGCCGCTTCTGCTGGCGCTCGCCTCCTTCGTGCTGACCTTTGTGATCACCCGGGTCATCGTCCGGCTGATCCGGGCGGGCAAGGGCCCGTTCGGCAACGTGAAAGCGGGCGGTCTGCACATCCACCACGTCGTCCCGGGCGTCGTGCTCACGGTGATCGGTGGTTTCGGGTCGGTGGCCAGCAGTCGGCACGGCTTCGGCGCGGCCGCGTTCGCCGTGGTGTTCGGGATGGGCGCGGGCCTGGTGCTGGACGAGTTCGCGCTGATCCTGCACCTCGACGACGTCTACTGGACCGAGGAGGGGCGCAAGAGCGTCGAGGTCGTCGTGGTCACGGCGGCCCTCGTAGGCCTGGCGCTCGGGGGTTTCCTGCCGTTCGGCGTCAACGACCTCAGCCAGCAGGAGCTCCAGGACCGAGGCGGCGTGATCCTGAGCGTCCTGGTGAACTTCGCCTTCGCGCTGCTCGCCCTGGGCAAGGGCAAGGCCCGGCTGGCGATCTTCGGCGTCGTCGTCCCGTTCGTCGCCATCGTCGGCGCGGTCCGGCTGGCCCGCCCCGGCTCGCCCTGGGCCAAGCGCTTCTACCGGCGCCGGCCGCGCGCCCGGGCCAGATCCACCCTGCGCGCCTACCACCACGACCGCCGCTGGGCGGGCCCCCGCCGCAGGCTCCAGGACTGGGTCGGCGGCAAACCGGACCCCGAACTGCGGTGACGTACAACGGCCCGGGCCTGGACTACGCCGTACGCCGTCTGCGCGACTCCAGGTGCCTGCGGTGCAGCCACTTCGGCAGGCCCGGCGCCTCCAGGAAACCCTCGGCGCGCGCGGAGGCGACAGCGATGCGCGGCAGGTCCGCGCTCTTCTCGAAGAGCAGGAACCGAGGCTCCCAGATGGGCCGGTACTTGGCGTTCGCGCGGTACAGCGACTCGATCTGCCACCAGCGGGAGAAGAAGCTGAGCAGCGAGCGCCACAGCCGCAGCACCGGTCCCGCGCCGAGGCGCGCACCACGCTCGAAGACCGAGCGGAACATGGCGAAGTTGAGTGAGACCTGGGTGATTCCGATCTCCTGGGCACGGCCGAGGAGTTCGATCACCATGAACTCCATCAGTCCGTTCTCGGCGTCGCGGTCGCGCCGCATGAGGTCGAGGGAGAGCCCGTGGGGCCCCCACGGCACGAAGGAGAGCACGGCTCTCAACTCACCGGCACCTTCCCCAGCGCGGCTGTCCCTGCATTCGAGCATCACGCACCGCCCGTCGTCCGGGTCGCCGAGCCGCCCCAGGGCCATGCTGAACCCGCGCTCGGTGGCCCCGTCGCGCCAGTCGTCCGCGCGCTTCAGCAGGTACGCCATCTCGTCGGCCGGGATGTCCTGGTGACGCCGGATGCGCACCTCGTACCCGGCGCGCTCGACCCGGTTGTAGGCCTGCCGAACGGTACGCATGGCCCGTCCGTCCAGCGTGAACTCGGCGGTCTCCACGATGGCTTCGTCACCGAGTTCGAGAGCGTCCAGTCCGTGCCGGGCATAGACGGTGCCCGCCTCCTCGCTCGCGCCCATCACCGCCGGGATCCAGCCGTGTTCGCGCGCCTCGGTGAGCCAGGGCTCGATGGCACCGGGCCACGCCTCCGGGTCGCCGATGGGATCGCCGGAGGCCAGGGAGACGCCGCCGAGGACGCGGTAGACGACCGCCGCCTTGCCGGTCGGCGACCAGACCGCGCTCTTCTCGCGGCGCAGGGCGAAGTAGCCGAGCGAGTCCCGGTCGCCGTATCGGTCGAGCAGCGCCCGTAGCCGGCGTTCGTCGTCCTCGGTGAGTGGGTCGACGGTGCGGCGGGAGCGGAAGGCGGCGTAGAGGACGGCGAGGATCAGCAGGGTGCTGAGCACGTTGATGGTGACGTCGACCCAGTTGGGTGTGGTGATCCCGGGGAAACCCGAGTCGTCGGCGGCGACCGAGACGAGCCGCAGGAGGCCGTAGCGCCAGCGATCAAGGAAGGTCGAACGGTGCGCGTCGTGGGCCTGGTTGGCGACCGTCACCAGGAGCGCGGCGAGCAGCGAGGTGACCAGCAGCCCACCGATCCCGACGGCCGCGGCCAGTCCGGGATTGGACCGGTCGCCCTTGGCGTAGAACTCCAGGCGACCGACGACGAGCGACGCCACGAAAGCCGCCGTCAGGACGAACGAGATCCAGTTCTGCGGATACCGCCGGATCTCCGGGAACGCCAGCACGAAGGCGAACAGCAGCAGGAACAGTGCGGCGAGTACGAGGTTCAGGATCCATGCGGCCCGCTTGCGGCGCCGCATGGTGACCGCCAGGAACATCGCGAAGACGCCGGACGCGAACCCCGCCGTCAGCAGATACGGGGTGAAGTAGTTCTCCGTGTTGTGCCGTCGCAGGTCCTGCCCGAGGGAGACCCACACAGCACTCAGAAAGTTCACGAACGCGACAACACGCAAGTACCAGACCGCGAAGGCGGCGGCCCGCGGGGCGGCCACTCCCCGCCCCCGCTCGGCGACAATTCGGGCATCTCCCATGAGAGTGGATGATATGGGTCGCCGGGCGGAGTGGAGTCAGCCCCTCCGGCGCTTGAGGAGCGGGGGTCCAGGGGGCGGCGCCCCTTGGCGGGGTCTGGGGCGGAGCCCCAGGAAGAAGGGACGGGTAGGGGCGGAGGGGGCGAAAACCCCCTGCCTCGGCTACTCCGCCCCCTTCTCCTGCCCGGAGAGCCCGACCTGATCGGAGCCCTCTTCCTGATCGGAGCCCTTGTCCTGGTCGGCGTCCTCCGTCGACGCCTTCTCCGGAAGATCCGCCGCCAGCGCGGCCGCCGCCTGGACAAGGGGCAGCGCGAGGAGCGCCCCCGCCCCCTCGCCGACCGTGACCCCGTGGTCGAGCAGGGGCTCCAGGGCCATCCGGTCCAGCGCTTTCGCCTGCGCCGGCTCCCCGCTGTTCTGACCCGCCAGCCACCAGTCCGGCGCCCGGAAGGCGACCCGCTGCCCGACCAGGGCGCAGGCGGCCGAGACGACCCCGTCGAGGA
Organism: Streptomyces sp. NPDC058470; assembly: GCF_042721055.1. Classification (NCBI taxonomy): domain Bacteria; kingdom Bacillati; phylum Actinomycetota; class Actinomycetes; order Kitasatosporales; family Streptomycetaceae; genus Streptomyces; species Streptomyces sp. NPDC058470. The sequence continues at coordinate 29,211 of NZ_JBHXMF010000080.1, read as the reverse complement.
TCACCGGCATCTTCCGCACCGCGCTCTGCAACAGGAACCCGGTCATCGCCGCGAGATCGGCCCCGCCGACCACCGCGAGCAGCTGGAGCTGATCCCCGAGCACCGGCCGGGCCCGCCGCAGCGCGTCCCGCACGGCGGCGCACTTGCGCATCCATGCGAGGTCGTCGATGGCCTGGCCGCCCCTCCCGGTGACCACGGAAGCGTCGGTCCCGCACAGCGCGGCGACCAGCACCGCGGCCGCCGTGGTCCCGCCGACGCTGATGTCGCCGAGCACCACCAGATCCGTACCGGAGTCCGCCTCCTCGTCCGCGACGGCGACCCCCGCGAGGAACGCCGCCTCGGCCTCCTCCGGCGTCAGCGCGTCCTCCACGTCGATACGGCCCGAACCGCGCCGCACCCGATGCCGTACGACCTCGTCGGGCAGCCCCTCCGGCGCGGTGTCCAGCGCCATGTCGACCACCCGCACCGGAACGCCCAGCCGGCGGGCGAGGATCGACGCCGGGCTCGCACCTTCGAGGACCGCCCGCACCAACTGGTCGGCGCTGCCCGCGGGCCTTGCCGACACACCGAGTTCGGCGATCCCGTGGTCGCCCGCGAACAGCACCGCACGCGGGTGCTCGATCGGCCGTACCGGCACCGCGCCCTGCGCCGCCGCCAGCCACTCACCCAGGTCGTCGAGGCGGCCCAGTGCCCCCGGCGGCACGATCTGGCGCTCCCGACGCGCCTCCGCGTCGCGGCGGACGCCTCCGTCGGGGCGCTCGATCAGATCGGTGAAGTCATCGAGATTAAGCGAGCTCATTCGCCGAACAGTACCGGCAGCGATCGAACACGTCCGCGCCACGTCGTTGCACCTGAGATCGCCCTTTAATACGTACCTTTTATGTCGGATTGTCGTGCGGCTCATCGCCCCCCCCACAGGAGCAAGTCGTCCCCCACAGGAGCAACAGGAGCACTCATGCCCCTCACCCCGCAGTCGACCGCAGAACGCCGGGCCGCCTGGCTGAGCGAACTCGCCCAGGGCACTGACCGGTTCCACGAACCGCGCCGGGACGACTGCCCCTGGTGCGGCTCGAAGCGGCTGCGCACCCGACTCCGTACGCCGGACCTGCGGCAGCGCAAACCCGGCACCTTCGTCGTCGACGAGTGCGGGGACTGCGCCCACGCCTTCCAGAATCCCCGGCTGACGGCGGAAGGGGTGGCCTTCTACCACCGGGACCACCACCCCGACCTCCAGGCGGAGGCACCCGACGGTCTCGCCGACCGCATCCTCGCCGCCCGCGCCGGACGCGGACGCCACCTCGCCGCCGCCCGCGCGATGCTGCCGCACCCCGAGCCGGAGAGCTGGCTCGACGTCGGCACCGGACACGGGCACTTCCCGGCGGTGGCCAAGGAGATCCACCCGTACACCGCCTTCGACGGCCTCGACCCCACCCGGCGCGTCGAGAAGGCGCAGGCCGCAGGGCGGGTGGAGGAGGCGCACCGCGGCCGGCTCACCGACCCGGAGACCGCCGAGCGACTGCGCGCCCGCTACGACGTCGTCAGCATGTTCCACCACCTGGAGCACACCCCCGACCCCCGCGAGGAACTGCGCGCCGCACTGACGGTGCTGCGCCCTGGCGGGCTCCTCCTCGTCGAAGTCCCGGACCCCGACTGCGCGTTCGGCGCGCTGCTCGGCAAGTGGTGGGTGTCGTACGGCCAGCCGCGCCACCTCCACCTGATGCCGCTGCCCAACCTGCTGGCGGAGCTCGAATCGCTCGGCTGCGAGATCGTCTCGACGGACCGTCGAGAACCGCACATCCCGTACGACCTCTCAGGCGCCGTCGCCCTGGCCCTCAGCCGCGTCCTCCCCGGCCTCGACGCCCCCTGGCGCCCGGCGCCACCCACCGCCCTCCAACGCCGCCTCCGCACGGCCCTGACCCACGCGTCCGTCCCCCTCCTGGCCTCGGCCGCCGCCCTGGACCACACGCTCGCCCCACTCTTCCGCCGCACCCGCTTCTCCAACGCGTACCGGATCATCGCCCGGCGACAGCCATGAGCCGCCCTCAACCCCGCAGCGCGAGCGCCTGCCCCGCCACCACCAGCAGCAAGTGCTCGCACTCCGCCCCGAACCCCGCGTTCAACCGCCCCAGTTCGTCCCGGTAGCGCCGACCCGAAGCCGTGGCCGGCACGATCCCCGACCCCACCTCATTGGAGACGGCGACAACCGTGCGGCGCGTCCGTCGTACGGCGGACGTCAGCTCCTCCACCCGGGCCCGCAGCGCACGCTCCCCGCCGCCGGACCACTCCGCGTCGTCCCAGGCGTTCACGGAGTCCATCGCGTCGGTCAGCCACAGGGACAGGCAGTCGATGAGCAGCGGGGGACCGTCCGCCTCCAGGAGGGGGACGAGGTCGCAGGTCTCGGTGGTGCGCCAGGAGCCGGGGCGCCGCTCGCGGTGGGCGTGCACACGCGACGCCCATTCGTTGTCCCCGTTGCGGCAACCGCCCGTGGCGACGTACACGACGTCCGGGAAGGCCTCCAGGCGCCGCTCCGCCTCCACCGACTTGCCGGAGCGCGCGCCGCCCAGCACCAGGGTGCGGCGCGGCACGTCGGGGACGTCCTCGTAGACGCCCACGTCCAGCGTCGACCCGTCCGGCACGGCCCGCGCCCCCGCCGCCGCGAGGCGCCGCCGCAGCTCGGCGCCCGGCGGCACGTCGTGGTCGAGATGCACCGCGATCACGTCCGTCGCCGGGCCGGCGGCGCCCACCGCGCGCAGCTTCGCCAGGGCGTCCGGGCGTCCCACGACATCGGCGAGCACCATGTCGTACGCCGGGTCGCCGTTCACGCCGAGCCCGGCGGGCGCCGCGCCGGGCGGCAGGTACAGCAGCCGCTGTCCATCGGGTCCGGTCACCGCGTACCCCGTGCCGGGCGCGTCCATCGGCACCGCCCGCACCCGGTGCCCGGTGAGCAGCGCCAACTCCCGCCCGTCGGGCACCCGGCCGGGCTGCGGCAGCCCGGCCGGCACCTCGACCGCGGGGCCGTCGTGCGGGTGCGAGAGCAGTACCTGTCGTACGCCGCCCAGCGAGTGCCCGGCGCGGGCGGCCGCGAACGCCGCGCCGGGGGTGAGGTCGAGCAGCAGGGTGCCGTCGATGAGCAGCGCGGTCGCCGCCCGCGCGTGCTCGCCGAGCGCGGTCGCGCAGGCCGCGCAGGGGCAGTCGGGGCGGGGCAGGCCCGCGGGGGCGCCGGTGCCGAGCAGAGTCAGTTCCACGGGATGATTTTCGCGTGTCCGCGCAGGTCTTGCCCGTCCGACAAGGGCCTGTCGTCAAATTCCCGTCGTCCGCCCGAAGGGCGGGCCGGGCGGCGTCAGGTGCGTGCTCTCGGCGTGCCGGGCGCAGACCCGCGTACTGGTTGTATGTGGGTTTGTGCCCCGTGCGGCGAGAGTGCGTGGATGGCGTCGCCCGGCAGGCGGGAATTTGACGACAGGCCCTAGGCTTCGGGCAGGAGTCGGATCTTGTCCGGCTTCCGCTGTGCAGTGTGCTCATATCTGGGAGGCGTACATGGCGGCATGGACGTGGCGGTTCGAGAAGGCCGACGGGACAGAGGTCCAACCCGTGGTGCAGCCCGAGGAGTTCACCACTCAGGGGGACGCCGAGTCCTGGATCGGCGAGGTGTGGAAGGAGCTCCTGGAGGGTGGCGCGGAACAGGTGTTCCTCTTCGAGGACAGCACACAGATCTACGGGCCGATGAGCCTGCACGCGGCATCTGAGGCGTAGGCCGGTCGAGGCCGCCGGGCCCGCGCGCCGCTTCGGCGGCGTCGACGGGCCGTGGTGGCGGCGGGTGCCGGGGTTCCGCCCCGGCACCCCGCGTGTCTACCGCTCCGCTGTTCGCTCCTGCTCGTTACTGCTCGCCCAAGGTCACGTCCGCCGTCTTCTCGCTGCCGTTCCTCGTGTACGTCACCGGCGTCCTGTCGCCCGGCTTCTCGGCGGCGAGCGCCTCGGAGAGCGAGGTGATCGTGGTGATGTCGGTGTCCCCGAGACCGGTGATGATGTCCCCGGGCTCGATGCCCGCCTTGTCGGCCGCGCCACCGCCCTTCACCTCGACCACGGCGACCCCCGCGGCCTGGAGGTTGCCGTCGACGACCGTACGGGCCGTGATGCCGAGCGCGGCCCGGCCCGAGTCGGTGACCTTGCCGTCCTTGATGATCTGGTCGGCGACCTTCGTCACCATCGACGCGGGGATCGCGAAGCCGATACCGGGCGCCGTGCTGTCCCCGAGGTCGGGGTCGGTCGCGGCGAGCGTGGGAATGCCGATGACCTGACCGTCGAGATTGACCAGCGCGCCGCCGCTGTTGCCCGGGTTGATCGCTGCTGACGTCTGCACCATGTTGGCGATGGTCGCGCCGGTCCCGCCGCTGCTGCTGCCCTCGCTGACGGTGCGTCCGGTCGCCGACACGATGCCCTGGGTCACGCTGGACGACAGCCCGAGCGGTGAGCCCATCGCCAGCACGATCTGGCCGACCTCGACCTTCGAGGAGTCCCCGAAGGACGCCGCCTTCAGCCCGTCCGGCACCTTGTCCAGCTTGATGACGGCGAGATCCTGCTCCGGGTAGGCGTACACGAGCGTCGCAGTCTGCTCGTCCTCGCTGTTCGCGGTCGTGACCTTGAACGTCTTCTCGTCGCCGACCACGTGCGCGTTGGTGACGATGTGCCCGTTGTCGTCGTACACCACCCCGGACCCCAGATCACTGCTGGCCTGGATCTGCACCACCGACGGCAGCACGTCCTTGATCACCTTCAGGTATTCGTCCTGGAGGTCACCGGCCGCGGCCGGGGCCGCCTGCGTCGTCGTGCCGTCCTTCGCGGGCGAGGCCCCGGAACCGGAGGAACAGCCGGAGAGCAGCGCGGCGGAGCAGGCAAGCACGGTCAGGGGGAGGTACAGACGAGCACGAGTACGGGCACGAATGCGGGCACGGTTACGGGAAGCGTCCATGACCGAAGTGTCCCTTTGGGGGGCTTGGCCCGACCTGCGGTGCGCACCCGAACGGGTCGGTCGTCAGCCCCGCACTCCGCACAGGTGCAGCAACGCCGCCACCTGACGGTACGGATCAGTCCGTCCGGCCCGTTCCTCGGCGGTCAGCAGACTGTCCAGGTCCGCGGGGACGGGATCCCCGTCGGCCGCGGTGTCCGTGAAGACCCGCACGCCGTACCAGGCGTGCAGGGGCGCACCGATCCCGGCGAGGGTCGAGGTCAGCGTGGAGAGCCGGTCGGCGCGCACGGCGAGACCGAGCCGGTTCGTGTACGCGGTGGTGTCGAAGGCCGTCAGCGCCGCGGCCCAGTCCCCGGAGAGCCCGGGCCGCAGGGCCAGCGCGTCGGCGTTCCGCACGAGCAGCGAGAGCAGCCCGCCGGGGGCCAGCATCCGCGCGAGGCCCGCCAGCAGTGGATCGGGCTCCTGGACGTACATCAGTACGCCGTGGCACAACACCACGTCGAAGCTTCCCGGCAGGAAGTGGACACCGGTCTCGCGTCCGTCGCCCTCGATGAGGCGTACCCGCCCCTGGATGCCCTCGGGCTCGGTGGCCAGTGCCTCCCGGGCCACCGCGAGCATCCTCGCGTCCTGTTCGAGCCCCGTCACCTGGTGCCCCGCCCGGGCCAGCCGCAGCGCCTGGGTGCCCTGGCCCATCCCGACGTCGAGCACCCGCAGCCGCTGCCCGACGGGAAACCGCCCGGCTATCTGCTCGTCGAGCTGCCGGGCCACCAGCTCCTGTCGTACGACATCGCGCAGTCCGCCCAGCTTGTTGAGCCAGGCATCCACCGCGCCCCCGGAGAAAGAAGCCGTGCTCAGGGCCGCTCTCCGCGCTTGACCTGCGGCTTCGGCAGCCGGAGTCGACGCATCTGGAGGGTGCGCATCAGCGCGTACGGGACCGCGCCCTTCTTGGGCAGGTCGGGGTAGCGGGTATTCAGCTGCTTCTTCAGACGGATCGCGATCCCGACCGAGTCGACCACGATCATCAGGATGACCACGAGCCACAGCAGCAGCGCGATGTTCTGCAGCGAGCCCACCCGCACCATGCTCAGCACGAGGATGACGACGGCGAGCGGCAGGAAGAACTCCGCGATACAGAACCGCGAGTCCACGAAGTCGCGGGCGAACTTCCGCACCGGCCCCTTGTCACGGGCGGGCAGATAGCGCTCGTCACCGCTGGCCAGCGCCGCGCGCTGCCGCTCCATCGCGGAGCGACGGTCGTCGCGCTGCCGCTTCGACGCCTCCTTGCGCGTCGTCGGCGTGTTCGCCACGCTCCGACGCTGGGTCTGGGCCTCACTGCGTTTGGGCGTGGGGCGGCCCTTGGGGGCCTGCGGATCACGGGTCTGCTTGGAGTCGGTCACCAGCGCCTTGTCGGCGGATGCCTTCTCTTCCTTGGAGCGGCTACGGAACACAAAACCCAAGGGTACGCGGTGTGCGCGCATGGACGTCATTCGAGTGGGGAACGATCCGGCAACACCGTACGTCTGTACTGGGAAAGTACTGGGACAGACGGGACGTTGCGCATGGTTTCGCCGGGCGGGCCCGCAGGAATTCCCCAGGTGTTCCCCGGGAACCCCTGGGGGACCCCGAGGGCCACCTACTCCCTACGCCGGAGCGGTGCCGTTCGCAGTCGTCCTTGGGGATGAGCGCATCCGTCCCCGAACAGTGCGGTAATGGATGCAGGGCCCGTACTGTGGGTTCTGTTGCAGTACCTGGAGCTGGAGTCCGTCAGAAGGGGGCGCGCGAAGCCCATGAGCGGTGTCATGAAGCGTATGGGGATGATCTTCCGCGCGAAGGCGAACAAGGCCCTTGACCGGGCCGAGGACCCGCGCGAAACCCTCGATTACTCGTACCAGAAGCAGCTGGAGCTGCTCCAGAAGGTGCGCCGCGGTGTCGCCGATGTGGCGACCAGCCGCAAGCGCCTGGAACTGCAGCTGAATCAGCTCCAGAACCAGTCGACCAAGCTGGAGGACCAGGGCCGCAAGGCGCTCGCGCTCGGCCGGGAGGACCTGGCCCGCGAGGCGCTGTCGCGCCGGGCCTCGCTCCAGCAGCAGGTCACCGACCTGGACACGCAGCACACCACCCTCCAGGGCGAGGAGGAGAAGCTCACCCTTGCGGCGCAGCGCCTCCAGGCCAAGGTGGACGCCTTCCGCACCAAGAAGGAGACCATCAAGGCCACCTACACCGCCGCCCAGGCGCAGACCCGGATCGGGGAGGCCTTCTCCGGCATCTCCGAGGAGATGGGCGACGTCGGCATGGCGATCCAGCGTGCCGAGGACAAGACCGCGCAGCTCCAGGCGCGCGCCGGCGCGATCGACGAGCTGCTCGCCTCCGGTGCGCTCGAGGACTCCTCCGGGCTGGCGAAGGACGACATCCAGACCGAGCTGGACCGGCTCTCCGGTGGTACGGATGTAGAGCTGGAGCTGCAGCGCATGAAGGCCGAGCTGGCCGGTGGCTCCGCGGCGAAGCCGGCGATCGAGGGCGGCACGGGTCAGGGGCAGTCGCAGTCCCAGCCGCAGGACACCCCTCGCTTCGACAAGCAGTGACAAGTAGTGACAGGCGGTAACGCGCGGTAACCCACGCCTTAGGAGGGCGACATGATCGTACGGATCATGGGGGAGGGGCAGGTGAGGCTGGACGACAGTCACCTCACCGAACTGAACAAGCTGGACGACGAGCTGCTCGCCGAGATCGAGAGCGGCGACGAGCCCGGCTTCCGCCGCACCCTGGGTGCCCTCCTGGAGGAGGTCCGCCGCCTCGGCGCCCCCCTCCCCGACGACGCCCTCCAACCGTCCGAACTGATCCTCCCCTCCCCGGACGCGACCCTCGAACAGGTCCGCGAAATGCTGAGCGACGAGGGCTTGATCCCCGGCTGACGGCTGGAGCGGACTTTCTTCGCCCCCTCCGCCCCAGATCCCGCCAGGGGGCGCTGCCCCGGGGCTGAATCTTTCAGCCCGTCCGGCGTTTGAGGACGAGGCCGTTCAGGCCGATGGCGGGGGTCTGGGGGCGGCAGCCCTCAGGAACGGGACGGGTAGGGGCGGAGGGGGCGAAAAAATTCCCCCAGCCCCACCCCCGGGCCGGGGGATACCGGCTACCACCGTTCCGAGCCGCGCACGCGCCCCGTACCGTGAACGGGTGAGCACGCTAGAGCGGACCAGGTGCAGAGCCCGCGCCCACCCCCTCCCCGTGGACGCCACGCTCGCCGCCGGCGTCCTCATCTGCATGCTGGCCGGCTCCTTCGTCGACCCGCACGCCGAGAATGGCGCGACCTGGCTCACCCGCACCCCGAACGCCCTCGGCCTCACGCTGATGGTGCTCGGTGCGGCAGCCCTGATCCTCCGCCGCCGCGCACCCATCCCCGTCCTCGCCGCGACAAGCGCCGTCTCCCTCGTGGAGCTGGTGGTCGGCGACCCCAGGGCGCCGGTGACGATGTGCGCCGTCGTGGCCCTCTTCACGGTGGCCTCGGCCACCGACCGCCACACGGCCTGGCGCGTGGGCCTGCTCACGATGACCGTGCTCACGGGGGCGGCGATGCTCGCGGGCCCGCTGCCCTGGTATGCCCAGGAGAACCTGGGCATCTTCGCCTGGACCGGCATGGCGGCCGCCGCGGGCGACGCCGTACGCAGCCGCCGCGCCTTCGTGGACGCCATAAGGGAACGCGCCGAACGCGCGGAACGGACCAGGGAGGAAGAGGCCCGCCGCCGCGTGGCGGAGGAGCGGCTGCGGATCGCCCGCGATCTGCACGATGTCGTCGCGCACCACATCGCCCTGGTCAACGTGCAGGCAGGAGTCGCCGCCCACGTGATGGACAAGCGGCCCGACCAGGCCAAGGAGGCGCTCGCGCACGTACGCGAGGCCAGCCGCTCCGCCCTCAACGAACTCCGCGCCACCGTAGGCCTGTTGAGGCAGACCGGCGACCCGGAGGCACCCACCGAGCCCGCCCCGGGCCTCGGCCGTCTCGACGAACTCGCCGACACCTTCCGCAATGCGGGCCTCCCGGTCGAGGTGGCCCGCGACCAGGGCACGAACCTGCCCGCCGCCGTGGACCTCGCCGCGTACCGCGTCATCCAGGAGGCCTTGACCAATGTGCAGAAGCACGCGGGCGCGGAGGCGAAGGCCGAGGTCAGCGTCGTCCGCGTCGGACCCAACGTGGAGGTGACCGTCCTCGACAACGGACCCGGGCAGTCCGCCGAGCATGCGCCGGAGGAGGGCGGCGGGCACGGGCTGCTCGGAATGCGGGAGCGGGTCACCGCGCTCGGCGGGAGATGCACGGCAGGTCCCCGCTACGGAGGCGGCTTCCGGGTCCATGCGATCCTTCCGGTCAAGAACCGCACGCCTGCCCTGGGGAGCCCCGCATGACCATCCGTGTCCTGCTCGCCGACGACCAGGCGTTGCTGCGCAGCGCCTTCCGGGTGCTCGTCGACTCCGAGTCCGACATGGAGGTGGTCGGCGAGGCGTCCGACGGCGCGGAGGCCGTCCGCCTGGTGCGGCAGGAGCGGGCCGATGTCGTGCTGATGGACATCCGGATGCCGGGAACCGATGGGCTGGCCGCCACCCGGCTGATCTCCGCCGATCCGGGGCTCGCGCACGTACGGGTCGTGATGCTGACGACGTTCGAGGTCGACGAGTACGTGGTGCAGTCGCTGCGTGCCGGTGCGTCCGGTTTCCTCGGCAAGGGGGCCGAGCCGGAAGAGCTGCTGGCCGCGATCCGGATCGCGGCGGGCGGCGAGGCGCTGCTGTCCCCGGCGGCGACCAAGGGACTGATCGCCAAGTTCCTCGCGCAGGGCGACGGCCTGGACGACGACCGTGACCCGGCCCGCGCCGAGCGGCTCGGCGCGCTCACCGGGCGCGAGCGCGAGGTGCTCGTGCAGGTTGCGGGCGGGCACTCGAACGACGAGATCGCCGAGCGGCTGGAGGTCAGCCCGCTGACGGTGAAGACACACGTCAACCGGGCCATGGCCAAGCTGGGCGCGCGCGACCGGGCCCAACTGGTCGTGATCGCGTACGAGTCGGGGCTGGTACGGCCAAGGGTGGACTGAACTCCACCTGCGCGCGCGCCGCCTGGAGCGGGCGACCGCGAAAGGAACGGGACCGAGGGCGACGGATCGGCCCCCGCACACGGTCGAAGGCGCAGGGCAGGCCCCACGTGCGTGTACGAGGTGGCCCGCTCGTGTCGCATACACCACTGTCTGTGGCTGTCCCGGTTCAGGGGCGCTGCTTCGTACAACGGCGCTGTCCCACTCAGGACACGACTGAAAGTCACACAACCGGATCGCCTGCTCGCCGTGGCGACCCTGGACGACACCGAGCGGGACATCGTCATCAGGTCGGCGAAGCCGGCCACGACGCTCGCCGAGCTGAAGAACCTGTCGCTGGGTGCCGTGAAGCTCGGTGACATTGCGACGGTGCAACACCGCCACCGCGGGCGACGAGGACAAGTCACCGGAACCGGCCGGAGTCCGACCTTTCCGGTGAATCGGGAGGCACCGTCCTGGCGCAACTTGTCTCAGGGCGGGGGCTGTTGGTCATTCCGCTGCCTGTTCAGATACTGTTCTTTAATTGGTCCATACCAACACCTTGACGCGGTTTCATTCACACCTTAAAACAAGCGGTGAAGGCCCTGCGAAGGTGCAACCCCCTCTTTCGGCTCCCCACTTCAGTGCAAAACGGCGAAAGGTATGACATGGGCATGAAGTTCAGATGGAGGCGTGTGGCCTCCGCCGCCGTCGGCTCCCTCCTCGTGGGTCTGCTGAGCGTGCTGCCCGCGTCTCCCGCCGCGGCCGCCACCGGCCAGATCAGCGGTCTGGCGGGCAAGTGCATCGACGTGGCGGGTGCTTCGAGCACCAACGGCACCGCGGTGCAGATCTACGACTGCAACGGCACCGCCGCCCAGCAGTGGACCGTCGGCTCCGACGGCACGATCCGGGCGCTCGGCAAGTGTCTGGACGTCTCGAACAACTCGACCGCCGACGGCGCGCTGATCCACCTCTGGGACTGCGTCGGCGGCGCCAACCAGCAGTGGGTCGTGTCGGCCGCGCGGGACATCGTCAACCCCGCGGCGAACAAGTGCCTCGACGTCGTCGGCAACAACTCGGCCAACGCCACCCGGCTGCAGCTCTGGACCTGCACCGGCGCCGCGAACCAGAAGTGGACGGCTCCGGCCACCGGCGGCGGCACCACCCCGAGTGGATTCGTCGTCACCGAGGCGCAGTTCAACCAGATGTTCCCGAGCCGGAACTCCTTCTACACGTACAGCGGTCTGGTCGCCGCGCTGAGCGCCTACCCGGCCTTCGCCAACACGGGCAGCGACACGGTGAAGAAGCAGGAGGCCGCGGCCTTCCTCGCCAACGTGAACCACGAGACCGGCGGGCTCTACTACATCGTCGAGCAGAACACCGCGAACTACCCCAACTACTGCGACTGGGGCCAGTCCTACGGCTGCCCGGCCGGTCAGTCCGCGTACTACGGCCGCGGTCCGATCCAGCTCAGCTGGAACTTCAACTACAAGGCCGCGGGTGACGCGCTCGGCATCGACCTGCTGGGCAACCCGTGGCTCGTGCAGAACGACGCCGCCGTGGCCTGGAAGACCGGCCTCTGGTACTGGAACACCCAGAGCGGTCCCGGCACCATGACTCCCCACAACGCCATGGTCAACGGTGCGGGCTTCGGCCAGACCATCCGTAGCATCAACGGCTCGCTGGAGTGCGACGGGAAGAACCCCGCGCAGGTCCAGAGCCGCGTCGACGCCTACAACCGTTTCGTCGGCATCCTCGGCGTCTCGGCCGGAGCCAACCTCTACTGCTGACAGCTCCCTTCCCCGCGTGACCTCGCTCGCCACCGCCGCCCCTCGCGGCGGTGGCGAGCTTGTGCGACCCCCTTGTTCGACCGCTGCTGCAGTCCGGTTCCCCCCGATCTAAGGACCGTCATGAACGCCCCTCGCGGACCCCTCGGCACCGCCGTCCGCTCACGCCGCACGATCCTCGGCGCCCTGGCTCTCGCCGTGCTCGGCACCTTCGCCTCCGCCCCCACCGCCAGCGCGAACGAGCCGCTGGAGTGGAAGGGCAACCTCAACGACTTCATCGCCGCGGGAGCGCCCGACTGGCAGTTCGCCCATGCCGTCGGCAACGACACCTGCTGGCCGGCGAGCGCTTTCGTCAACGGTGACCAGCAGGCCCCCTCCGCCGAGCTGAAGCCGTGGCCGGACGCCGACTACGGCTGCGCCGCGACGGGCTCATACTTCCCGACGTACACCACGGTCAAGACCTGCGGCAGCGACGAGGTGCGGGTCATCTACACGCTGTTCTTCCCCAAGGACGGCTTCACCGGCGGCATCGGCCACGCGTACGACTTCGAGCACGCGGTGACCACCTGGAAGTACGCGGGCGACAACAAGTGGACCCGCTCCACCGTCCTGCTCAGCACGCACGGCAACCACCGGGTGCTGGCCGACTGGAGCAAGGTCGAGTCGACCGACCTCAACGCCGACAGCTGGGGCTACGGCAAGGAGCGGCCCAGTGTCTACGTCGGCTGGGGCAAGCACGCGATGTTCAACAACCAGGGCGGTCTGACGGACTACCTGTCGCAGACCACCGACAACGAGTTCCGCAACGACGACTACGCGGGTGACAACACCTCGTACGTGATCGTCCAGGAGGGCAGCGCGATAGCCAACAAGTTCGACGAGTACAACTGGGGCAGCGCGAGCAGCGACCCCACGCAGGTCTCGCGGGACCTCTGCTACTACTAGGGCATTGAGTAAGGGGCACCGGCAATGGCCGGCGCCCCTTACCCTCTCCCCACAGTCATACGGACTACGGCAGCGCCAGCATCCGCTCCAGCGCCAGCTTGGCGAACTGCTCGGTCTCCCGGTCCACCTCGATGCGGTTGACGAGGTTGCCCTCCGCCAGGGACTCCAGGGTCCACACCAGGTGGGGCAGGTCGATGCGGTTCATGGTCGAGCAGAAGCAGACCGTCTTGTCGAGGAAGACGATCTCCTTGTCCTCGCTCGCGAAACGGTTCGCCAGCCGACGTACGAGATTCAGCTCCGTGCCGATGGCCCACTTGGAGCCGGCCGGAGCCGCCTCCAGGGCCTTGATGATGTACTCCGTGGAGCCCACGTAGTCCGCCGCGGAGACGACCTCGTGCTTGCACTCGGGGTGCACCAGGACATTCACACCGGGGATCCGCTCACGCACGTCGTTGACCGAGTCGACCGAGAAGCGGCCGTGCACGGAGCAGTGGCCCCGCCACAGGATCATCTTCGCGTCGCGCAGCTGCTCGACGGTGAGGCCGCCGTTCGGCTTGTGCGGGTTGTAGAGGACGCAGTCCTCCAGGGACATCCCCATGTCCCGGACGGCGGTGTTGCGGCCCAGGTGCTGGTCGGGCAGGAAGAGCACCTTTGTCGTTGACGGCTCCCCCTGTTCGAAGGCCCATTCCAGGGCGCGCTGGGCGTTGGACGAGGTGCAGATCGTGCCGCCGTGCTTGCCGGTGAACGCCTTGATGTCCGCGGAGGAGTTCATGTACGAGACGGGCACGACCTGCTCGGCTATCCCGGCCTCGGTCAGCACGTCCCAGCACTCGGCGACCTGTTCGGCGGTGGCCATGTCGGCCATCGAGCAGCCCGCGGCGAGGTCGGGCAGGACGACCTTCTGGTCGTCGCCCGTCAGGATGTCCGCGGACTCCGCCATGAAGTGCACACCGCAGAACACGATGTACTCGGCCTCGGGGCGCGCGGCCGCGTCCCGGGCCAGCTTGAAGGAGTCACCCGTGACGTCCGCGAACTGGATGACCTCGTCGCGCTGGTAGTGGTGGCCGAGGACGAAGACCTTGTCCCCGAGCTTCTCCTTGGCCGCGCGGGCGCGTTCCACCAGGTCAGGGTCGGACGGCGAGGGCAGATCGCCGGGGCACTCGACGCCGCGCTCGCTCCGCGTGTCGGCCTCGCGGCCGAGCAGCAGCAGGGCGAGGGGCGTCGGCTGTACGTCGAGTTCCTGGGTCTGGGCGGTGGTCACGACACCAACCCTTTCTGTTCTGCGGCTCGCTCGGATCGCGGGGGCGATCCAGCGCAACATGCCTTTTCGTCGAATTGACGTTATCTATCATAACTGCTTCACGTCACTTTGACGACTGCCATAGTGTCGATGTGACGTGAATCCCTGAGGGGTTGTCCACAGGCCGCTGTCCGTGTCCCGGCCCATGTGCGAGCATGAAGAGAGAAGGCAGAAGACAAGCGCTCGGCCCGGAATGAATCCGAGGCCCCGCCGGTTGGAATGTCGGCAAGCAGTCTCCGAACAACCCGGGAGAGAAGCAGATGTCCGTATCGGACGAGACCACCACCGTGAACGACGGCATCATCCTGTCCGAGTCGGCCGCGGCCAAGGTCAAGGCCCTGCTCGACCAGGAAGGCCGCGAAGACCTGGCGCTGCGCGTCGCTGTTCAGCCCGGCGGCTGCTCCGGCCTGCGCTACCAGCTCTTCTTCGACGAGCGTTCCCTCGACGGCGATGTCGTCAAGGACTTCGGCGGCGTCAAGGTCGTCACCGACCGCATGAGCGCCCCGTACCTGGGCGGCGCGTCCATCGACTTCGTGGACACCATCGAGAAGCAGGGCTTCACGATCGACAACCCGAACGCGACGGGCTCCTGCGCCTGCGGCGACTCCTTCAGCTAAGCCGCGCGACCTCGGCGGCTGAGCGCCCGGCCGGCCGCTGCGCACACGCGTAAGAAGGCGGCGTCCCCCTCCGACGGGGACGCCGCCTTCGCGTATCCGCGGCCCTTCGGCAGGGGTGCCGTCTTCGCGTATCCGCGGCCCTTCGGCAGGGCGCCGCCTGTGCGTATCAGCGGCCGCGTTCGGGGCGGTGGCGGCTCGGCAGCCGCTCGGCTGATGCCTACTGCGGCTGTGCCGAACTCTCCACGGCGCCCAGTTCCTTGCCCTCCGGGATCGCCTTGCCGTCGGTTCCCACGACCTTGCGATCGCCGAGCGGCTGGTCCAGGTGCACGGGGAGGTCGATCGCCTCGGCGAGCATGATGCATACCTTGCCCGGCTCCGAGGTGCTGGTCACCGTGACCGTCACCGTGTCGGAACTCTCGCTCGCCGACGCCGAGTACTTACTGCACACCCCGCCCCAGAAGCTCACGGTCAGGTCCTTGCCGTCGGCGGTGTAGCCCTCCACCTTGACGTCACCGGTCGTGGGCGCCCCGGTCGGCGAAGGGGTCGGGGTCGGATCCTGCCCGGCCTCCGGCGAGGTCAGATACTGCGGATCGACCGCCGGATGCGTCACCGTGACGACGTCCTC
This sequence comes from Streptomyces sp. NPDC058470, assembly GCF_042721055.1. Lineage (NCBI taxonomy): Bacteria > Bacillati > Actinomycetota > Actinomycetes > Kitasatosporales > Streptomycetaceae > Streptomyces > Streptomyces sp. NPDC058470. The sequence continues at coordinate 13,923 of NZ_JBHXMF010000080.1, read as the reverse complement.
CGTACCCGCGGACCGGACATCGAACAGCCAGGACGGCACCAGCGCCTGCTTCCCGTCCACCGACTGCGCCGCCAGCCCGAACGTGGCCTTCTCGACGGTCGCCGTCGCGGGCGCCGGAGCCACGGTCGATGCCTCGCACGGCACCTCGTTCCGGTCCTTCAGCGGCACGGGACTGGCGCAGCCGCCGATGCCCTTGGGCGCGCCGGCCGATGCCGAGCCGTTCATCAGGTCCAGGGTCTGCTGCGCCGTGATGACGGGGTACGTGTCCCCCTTCACCGGCGCCTTCAATTGGCCGCTGCCACCGATGACCTTGCCCTCGGAACTGACCTGGACACCGGTCGTCCAGCCGTACGTCGGCAACCCGCCGACCACCGGGTCCGCGTTCACCACCCGTACCCGGTCGTCGTTCATGAGCTGAGTCGCGTCCAGCTTCGCGTCGTCCTGGCCGACGGCCTTCAGTACGGGGGCGGCCGCCTTCTTCGCCGCTTCCTCGCTCACCGCCGCCGGGCGCAGACCTGCCAGACCGCTGGACCCGACAGGCCCGCAGGGCTTGTCCTTGACGCAGTTGTCGGTGCCCGGCACATAGGAGCTGTAGGTCCAGGTACCGGGCGCGGCCTTGCTCACCCGCAGATTCGGCTCAGCGGCGTCGTTCGTGACGCCGACCGTCCAGTCGCCCCCGTCCGTCCTCGGGGTGCCCGCCACCCCGAGCGCCTCGGCCAGCCGTGCCACCTCGGCCTGGGTCACCTGGCCCTTCGCGGTGTACACGGGCGCCGAGTCCGGGCCGTCGGCGAGGTCGCCCTCCGCGCGGTAGGTCGTGCCGTACGGGTTGGGCTCACCGGGCGCGATGCCGTTCGGGTCGCCCGTACCGGCCGTGTCGCTCGTACCGCTCTCGGAGTACCCGTCGAGAGCGAGCGCCGGGGGAGTGCCGTCGCTTCCCGGCGTCCCGGAGCCGCTGTTCCCGCCGCCCGACGCGGTCGAGGCGAAGTACGCCCCGCCGCCCCCGACCAGCAGGACGGCGGCCGCGACCGAGGCGACGGCCACCGGGGAATGCCGCCGACGCGGCTTCGTCGTCTCGCCGCCCGTCTCGCCACCCTCGACGGAATCGGTCGCCTCTTTGTCGGGTCGCTCGGTGCTCACCGCATCGCTCCTTAGGCTCCACTGCTGTCCTGACGACCCTGCCCGGTCACGATGGGGCGCCGAAAAAGGGGCGCTGAGGGGTCGTACACCGCATCCCCTTTACGGGGGACAGCGATGGGACGCAGCGGGGGAGCGCACGGTTCCCTGCGGGCGCGGGTTCCGGCCGATTGTCCGGACGGTTTCAGCCCGTCCTTGCCCGCGCGCTCAGTCGCCGTAGTCGGACATCGCGTCCAGCAGCCGGGCCGACGCGGGCGGCACCGTCACGCCGTGGATGTGGGAGGCCGGCACGGGGAGGGCGGTGATCCGGTCGGGTGCCGTCCAGTGCTCGACCATCCGCGCGCAGTCGCCGCGCAGTGAAGCCAGATCGCCTTCGAGGTCTTGCGGAGCGGTGCCGTGGACCTTCAGGTTTGTCATAGCGGCACCGTAGGCACGGTGGCGCTCGCGAAGAAAGATCTACTATCGGGTAGTTTTTGCCGCTTCATTGCGCGCGCGTCGACCGGGTAGCGTGAACTGTCAACGCCAGCCCCTTCACATCCCCTCGCAGGAGCGTGTCCTCGCCGTGCGTATCGCAGTCACCGGATCCATCGCAACCGACCACCTGATGACCTTCCCCGGCCGTTTCGCCGACCAGCTGGTCGCGGACCAGCTGCACACGGTCTCCCTCTCCTTCCTGGTCGACAACCTCGACGTACGCCGGGGAGGGGTCGGCGCGAACATCGCCTTCGGCATGGGCCAGCTCGGCACCAAGCCGATCCTGGTCGGGGCGGCGGGTTCCGACTTCGACGAGTACCGCGCCTGGCTGGACCGGCACGGCGTCGACACCGGCTCCGTCCGCATCTCCGAGGTGCTGCACACCGCGCGCTTCGTCTGTACGACGGACGCCGACCACAACCAGATCGGCTCCTTCTACACGGGCGCGATGAGCGAGGCCCGCCTCATCGAGCTCAAGGCCGTGGCGGATCGCGTCGGCGGCCTCGACCTCGTCCTGATCGGCGCCGACGACCCCGAGGGAATGCTGCGCCACACCGAGGAGTGCCGCTCCCGCTCGATCCCCTTCGCGGCCGACTTCTCGCAGCAGATCGCCCGGATGAGCGGCGACGACATCCGGATCCTGCTGGACGGCGCGACGTACCTCTTCTCGAACGAGTACGAGAAGGGGCTCATCGAGTCCAAGACCGGCTGGAGCGACGAGGAGATCCTCGGCAGGGTCGGCCACCGCGTGACGACCCTCGGCGCGCAGGGCGTGCGCATCGAGCGCGCCGGCGAGGACCCGATCGAGGTCGGCTGCGCGGAGGAGGAGCGCAAGGCCGACCCCACGGGCGTCGGCGACGCCTTCCGCGCGGGCTTCCTCTCCGGCCTGGCCTGGGGCGTCTCCCACGAGCGCGCCGCCCAGGTCGGCTGCATGCTCGCCACCCTGGTCATCGAGACGGTCGGCACGCAGGAGTACCAGCTGCGCCGCACCAACTTCATGGACCGCTTCACCAAGGCGTACGGCCATGAAGCCGCCGCCGAGGTCCAGACCCACCTCGTGTAGCTACGACACCCGGCGGACCACATAGGCACAGCCGTGGTCCGCCGGCTCCTCGCCCACGTACTCCTGCCCCCGCATCTCGCACCACGCCGGAATGTCCAGCCGCGCCGCCTCGTCGTCCGCCAGGACACGGACCGTGCCGCCGACCGGGACATCGCCGATGACCTTGGCCAGCTCGATGACCGGGATCGGGCACCGCCTGCCCAGGGCGTTCACCACGAGCGAGGCGGAGGCGGCCGGCGTCTTCGTCGGCGAGGCGGGTGCGCCCAGCTTCTCCCGTACGGCGGAGACCGCGCCCGGCAGCACGGACAGGAACCGCTCGACGTCCGCCGCCGGGACACCCGGCGGCAGCGACACCCGGACATTGCCCTCGGTCAGCACCCCCATGGCCCTCAGTACGTGGCTGGGCGTCAGCGTGCTGCTCGTGCACGAGGAACCGGAGGAGACCGAGAAACCGGCGCGGTCCAGTTCGTGCAGCAGGGTCTCTCCATCGACATAGAGACAGGAGAAGGTGACGACGCCGGGCAGCCGCCGGTCCGGATCGCCGACCACCTCGACATCCGGGACCAGTTCGGGCACCCGCAGCCGGATCCGGTCCGTCAGTTCCCGCAGCCGCGCGCCTTCCTCGGCCGCCTCGGCGCGCACGGCCCGCAGTGCCGCCGCCGCGGCCACGATCCCGGGAATGTTCTCGAACCCGGCCGCCCGTCCCGACTCCCGCTCGTCCACGGGTCCTTGAGGAGCGAACCGCACCCCCTTGCGTACGACGAGCAGCCCCACGCCCGAAGGGCCGCCCCATTTGTGGGCACTTGCCGTGAGTAGGGACCACTCGCCCTCCACCCGGCCCCACCCCAGCGACTGCGCCGCGTCCACCAGCAGCGGTACGCCCGCCGCCCGGCACTCCTGAGCCACCGCCACCACCGGCTGCTCCGTACCCACCTCGTGGTTGGCGGACTGCAGACAGGCGAGCGCGGTGTCGGGACGCAGGGCCGCGGAGTACGTCGAAGGGGACACCGCGCCCGTGCGAGCGACCGGGACCTGTGTCACCGTCCCGCCCGCCGACTCGTGGACCTCGGCCGAATGGAGCACCGAAGAATGTTCGACCGCTGACACGATCAGGTGGCGTCCGACGCGCCGACGACCGGCCAGCGCGCCCGCGATCCCGGAGTGCACCGCCCGCGTACCCGACGAGGTGAAGACCAGTTCGTCCGGACGGCACCCCACGGCGTCCGCCGCCGCCTCCCGTGCCGCGTCCAGCAGCAACCGGGCCCGCCTTCCCTCCCTGTACAGACGTGCGGGATCCGCCCACCCCTCGTCGAGCGAGGCCTGCAGGGCCTGTCGGGCAACGGGATGGAGAGGAGCGGCGGAAGCAGCATCGAAGTAGGACACACGGCAACGCTAGAGCGTCCCGGCAGAGGAGTGCCCCAAAGGGGCGCGGGGAACGGTGCGATCAGCCACGACGAACGAGCAGCCGCCATACGAGAACCACCTCCCGAGCTACCGGGCGCCCCGAACCCCCGTCAGAAGCAGCCCAGGACAGGGCAACCCACCCTCTTCGCGAAACCCGGCGGCGCGTTGCGGACCCCTCCCCGCGCGACCCCAAATAGCGTCCAGTAGGGTTTGCTCCGCATAAACATCCAAACCCCTGCCCGTGTGCCAGGGCGGCGAGCGACCAGCGAGAAGGCCGTAGCCAACCAGCGCGGGCGAGACTCTCGGGAAGGCGCTACGTGAGTCCCAACGGCTCCGACCTCCCCCGCATCCTGAAGGGCGCGGGCGGTACCCCCACGCCGCGGCGCCCGATGCGGCGGAAGCTGCTGCAGGCAATGACTGCGGGCCTGGTCCTGGCTACCGCTACCGGTTGCACATACAAGGACTTTCCCCGCCTTGGTTTTCCCACCCCGGTTACGGAGGAGGGTCCGCGGATCCTCTCCCTCTGGCAGGGCTCGTGGGCGGCCGCGCTCGCCACGGGCGTGCTGGTCTGGGGCCTGATCCTGTGGAGCGTGTTCTTCCACCGGCGCAGCCGTACCAAGGTCGAAGTTCCTCCGCAGACCCGGTACAACATGCCCATCGAGGCGCTGTACACCGTGGTCCCGCTCATCATCGTGTCGGTGCTGTTCTACTTCACCGCCCGCGACGAGACGAAGCTCCTCAGCCTGGACAAGAAGCCCGACGTCACCATCAACGTCGTGGGCTTCCAGTGGAGCTGGGGCTTCAACTACATCGAGAACGTCGACGGTTCCACCGGCGACGCCGCGACCGACAAGAACCTGGCCGCCATTCCGGACCGGTTCAAGGCGGACTACCCGGCGAACGCCGGCGGTGTCTACGACGTCGGCACGCCGGCCTCGAAGAACCCGCAGACGCTCAACCCCGGTCCGACCCTCTGGCTCCCCGAGGGCAAGACGGTCCGTTTCATCCTCACCTCACGTGACGTCATCCACTCCTTCTGGGTGGTGCCGTTCCTGATGAAGCAGGACGTCATTCCGGGCCACACCAACTCCTTCCAGGTGACCCCCAACGCGGAGGGCACCTACCTGGGCAAGTGCGCCGAACTCTGCGGTGTCGACCACTCCCGGATGCTCTTCAACGTGAAGGTCGTCTCTCCCGAGGCCTACGAGGACCATCTCAAGGAGCTCGCGGAGAAAGGCCAGACGGGTTACATCCCGGCCGGCATCGAGCAGACGGACCCCGAGAAGAACCGGGAGACGAACAACCTGTGAGCATCCTCAACGAACCCCAGGGTGCCGCCGAAGCCGAGGACTCGTACGAGAACGAGTTGCCGCTGCGGCGCAAGGAGCCCGGCAGTGTCGTGATCAAGTGGCTCACCACCACTGACCACAAGACGATCGGGACGATGTACCTGATCACGTCGTTCGCGTTCTTCTGCATCGGCGGCGTCATGGCGCTGCTCATGCGCGCCGAGCTGGCGCGCCCCGGTCTGCAGATCATGTCGAACGAGCAGTTCAACCAGGCGTTCACGATGCACGGCACGATCATGCTGCTGATGTTCGCGACGCCGCTGTTCGCCGGTTTCACGAACTGGATCATGCCGCTGCAGATCGGCGCGCCCGACGTGGCGTTCCCGCGGCTGAACATGTTCGCCTACTGGCTCTACCTGTTCGGCTCGCTCATCGCGGTCGGCGGCTTCCTCACCCCGCAGGGCGCGGCCGACTTCGGCTGGTTCGCCTACAGCCCGCTGTCGGACGCCGTCCGCTCGCCGGGTATCGGCGCCGACATGTGGATCATGGGTCTGGCCTTCTCCGGCTTCGGCACGATCCTCGGTGCGGTCAACTTCATCACCACCATCATCTGCATGCGCGCGCCCGGCATGACGATGTTCCGTATGCCGATCTTCGTGTGGAACGTGCTGCTGACCGCGGTCCTGGTCCTGCTGGCCTTCCCCGTTCTCGCCGCCGCGCTGTTCGCGCTGGAGGCGGATCGGAAATTCGGGGCACATGTCTTCGATGCCGCCAACGGCGGGGCACTGCTGTGGCAACACCTCTTCTGGTTCTTCGGCCATCCAGAGGTGTACATCATCGCGTTGCCATTCTTCGGAATCATTTCCGAAGTGATCCCGGTGTTCTCGCGCAAGCCGATGTTCGGCTACATGGGCCTGATCGGCGCCACCATCGCGATCGCCGGTCTCTCCGTGACCGTGTGGGCGCACCACATGTACGTCACCGGTGGCGTCCTCCTGCCGTTCTTCTCCTTCATGACGTTCCTCATCGCCGTGCCAACAGGCGTGAAGTTCTTCAACTGGATCGGAACGATGTGGAAGGGGTCCTTGTCCTTCGAGACCCCGATGCTCTGGGCGACCGGCTTCCTGATCACCTTCACCTTCGGTGGTCTGACCGGCGTCATCCTGGCCTCGCCGCCGATGGACTTCCACGTCTCGGACTCGTACTTCGTGGTGGCGCACTTCCACTACGTGGTCTTCGGCACCGTCGTCTTCGCGATGTTCTCCGGCTTCCACTTCTGGTGGCCGAAGATGACCGGCAAGATGCTCGACGAGCGCCTTGGCAAGATCACCTTCTGGACGCTGTTCGTGGGCTTCCACGGCACGTTCCTGGTGCAGCACTGGCTGGGCGCGGAGGGCATGCCGCGTCGTTACGCGGACTATCTCGCGGCCGACGGCTTCACCGCGCTGAACACGATCTCGACGATCAGCTCCTTCCTGCTCGGGTTGTCGATACTGCCGTTCCTCTACAACGTGTGGAAGACCGCCAAGTACGGCAAGAAGGTCGAGGTCGACGACCCGTGGGGCTACGGCCGTTCCCTCGAATGGGCCACGTCCTGCCCGCCGCCGAGGCACAACTTCCTCACCCTGCCGCGGATCCGTTCCGAATCCCCGGCGTTCGACCTGCATCACCCTGAGATCGCCGCTCTCGACCAGCTCGAGAACGCCGGTCACGGTGAGAAGGCCCTCGCTGGTGGCAAGGAGGCAGGCAAGTGAAGGTCCAAGGCAAGTTGTTCATCTGGCTGGCCCTCTTCATCCTCGTCATGGCGATCGTCTATGGCGTGTGGTCGAAGGAGCCGGCCGGTACCACGGCTCTCTTCCTGGGCTTCGGCCTGAGCATCATGATCGGCTACTACCTGGCCTTCACGGCCCGGCGGGTCGACGCGCTGGCGCAGGACGACAAGGAGGCCGACGTCGCGGACGAGGCCGGCGAGGTGGGCTTCTTCAGCCCGCACAGCTGGCAGCCGCTCACGCTCGGCATCGGAGGCGCGCTTCTCTTCCTGGGCGTCGTCTTCGGCTGGTGGCTGGCGTACTTCTCGGCCCCGATCCTTCTGATCGGCCTGTGGGGCTGGGTCTTCGAGTACTACCACGGTGAGAACCGCACCCAGTAGCACGCGCTGAACACCCGGGAGCCCGGACACTCCGTCAGGAGAGTCCGGGCTCCCTCATTTGCCACGCCCGGCGTCCCTCGCTCGGGTCACTCGGCGCGCCGTAGTCGACGGTGGTTCATAGCGTGAGCTCATGAACCACTCACCGCGATTCCGCACGGTAGCCAGCTGCACCACGCTGCTGGTCGCCCTCGGCGCGGGCGTCACCGCCTGCGGCTCCGACGGCCACCCGCTCTCGGCCAAGCCGTATGACGCGGCGGGTCAGATCTCCTTCAACGGCCCGGTCGGCGAGAGCCGCAAGGTCGACCCCGACAAACCCCTGGAGATCACCGCCGACGGTGACGACGGGCGGATCACCGACGTGACGGCCACGGACGCGTCGGGCCGGTACGTCGCGGGCGAACTCTCCGCCGACGGCGGCCGCTGGCACAGCACCTCACCGCTGGCCGCGGGCGCCCGCTACACCGTGCGCGTGAGCACGGAGGACGAGGACGGCGCCCCCGGCCGCAAGGTCATCGCCTTCGACACGAGCACCCCCACGACGAAGAAGCGGCTGAACGTCACCTTCGGGCCCGAGGCCGGCACGTACGGCGTCGGCCAGCCCGTCACGGCCGAACTCAGCGTCCCCGTCAAGGACAAGGCCGCCCGCGCGGTCGTCGAGCGCGCCCTCAAGGTCGACTCCAAGCCCGCCGTGGAAGGCGGCTGGCACTGGGTGGACGACAAGACACTGCACTACCGCCCCAAGGAGTACTGGCCCACCCACGCCACCATCCAGGCGCACGGCAACATCGGCGGCATCAAGATCGCCGAGCGCCTCTGGGGCGGCGAGGCGAAGCCCCTGAAACTCACCACCGGCGACCGCCTCATCGCCGTCACGGACGCCTCCGCGCACTCCATGACGGTCTACCGGAACGACAAGGCGATCAACGAGATCCCCGTCACCACCGGCAAGCCCGGCTTCGAGACCCGAAACGGCGTCAAGGTCGTGCTGGGCAAGGAGTACTTCGTACGGATGCGCGGCACCAGCATCGGTATCGCCGAGGGCACCTCGGACTCGTACGACCTGCCCGTGTACTACGCGACACGCGTCACCTGGAGCGGCGAGTACGTGCACGCCGCGCCCTGGTCGACCGGCTCCCAGGGATACGCCAACGTCAGCCACGGCTGCACCGGCATGAGCACGGACAACGCCGCGTGGTTCTACGAGACCGTCCGCGAGGGCGACATCGTCAAGGTCATCAACTCCTACGGCGAGGACATGGACCCGTTCGGCAACGGCTTCGGCGACTGGAACGTCAGCTGGAAGAAGTGGCGCAATGGCAGCGCCCTGGTGGGCGGTGCCCCGGAGGGCCCGAGCGTGCAGGACCGGGCCAGGCTGCGCCCCGAGTCCGTGTGAGACGGGGCGCCCTGGAGCGCGCCGTCAGGGGCACGTGGCTGTGACATATGCGGCTCCGCCGCGTGGGCGCGACCAGCCGGGATGCGGCCCGCAGCCGCCGGACTACGCGGCTGCCCGAGCTCCTAGGCGCCCGCAAGAGCCTTCCTGCGCAGCAGAGAAGCCAGTGTCGCGGCGAACTCCACCGGGTCGACCGGCAAGGTCACCGCGGCGTCCGCACGGCTCCAGGTGGCCAGCCAGGCGTCCTGGGGCCGCCCGATCAGCACAAGGACGGGAGGGCAGTTGAAGATCTCGTCCTTGATCTGGCGGCAGACACCCATTCCACCCATCGGCACGGCCTCGCCGTCCAGCACACAGATGTCGATCCCGCCCTTGTCCAGTTCCTTCAGGACGGCGGCGGGTGTCGCGCACTCGAGGAACTCGACCAGAGGGACATCGGTGGCCGGCCTGCGGCCCGTCGCGAGCCGCACCTGCTCCCGGGTGTTGGAGTCGTCGCTGTAGACCAGCACCGTGGCGGTCGGCTGCATTGTTCCTCCGAGACGTCGGCGTCCTTCAGGCGGGACGGACAGGGTCCGCTGCGCGGATGCTACTCCTCCGAACACCTCGTCAACACCGGTTCGGACAGGGCTTCGATGGGCCATTTGGGCTGGACACACCCCATCAACACTCCGAACGGCACCCCCCGGGGTGAGGGCGGGATAAGCGACCGACATAATGTCGGTCGTGGCGACAGTAACGACAGTAGAAACCGGGCACGCGCACCCGTCGGTCAATCGGCCGAACCTCACCAGCGTCGGAACCATCATCTGGCTGAGTTCCGAGCTGATGTTCTTCGCGGCCCTCTTCGCGATGTACTTCACCCTGCGATCGGTGACCGGGGAGGCCCACTGGAAGACAATGGCCGAGTCGCTGAACGTTCCGTTCTCAGCGACGAACACCACAGTCCTGGTGCTCTCCTCACTCACCTGTCAGCTCGGCGTGTTCGCCGCCGAGCGCGGTGATGTGAAGAAGCTCCGGATGTGGTTCATCGTCACCTTCATCATGGGTGCGATCTTCATCGGCGGTCAGATCTTCGAGTACACCGAGCTGGTCAAGAAGGACGGGCTCTCGCTCTCCTCCGACCCGTACGGCTCGGTGTTCTACCTGACCACCGGCTTCCACGGCCTGCACGTGACAGGAGGTCTGATCGCCTTCCTGTTCGTCCTCGGCCGCACCTACGCGGCCAGGAAGTTCACCCATGAGCAGGCGACCGCCGCCATCGTCGTGTCCTACTACTGGCACTTCGTCGATGTCGTCTGGATCGGCCTTTTCGCCACGATCTACCTGATCAAGTAATCGGGCGAACCGCCCGAAACATCCAGAAGCACCGACGCAGAAGATCCTCACACCGGGGTAATCCGTGAAAAAGCTCTCCGCACGACGACGCCATCCGCTGGCGGCGGTCGTCGTACTACTCCTCGCGCTGGCGGCCACCGGGGGGCTGTACGCCGCGTTCGCACCCGCGAGCCAGGCGCAGGCCGACGAAACCGCCCAGTCTCTTGCCATCGACGAGGGCAAGAAGCTCTACGCCGTGGGCTGCGCAAGCTGCCACGGCACCGGCGGCCAGGGCAGCTCCGACGGTCCGAGCCTGGTGGGCGTGGGCGCAGCCGCCGTCGACTTCCAGGTCGGCACCGGTCGCATGCCGGCCCAGCAGCCGGGCGCGCAGATCCCGAAGAAGAAGGTCATCTACTCGCAGGCCGAGATCGACCAGCTCGCGGCGTACATCGCCTCGCTGGGCGCCGGTCCCTCCGTGCCGACCAAGAACCAGGTCAGCCCCGAGGGCGCGGACATCGCCAAGGGTGGCGAACTCTTCCGTACCAACTGCGCGCAGTGCCACAACTTCACCGGCAAGGGCGGTGCGCTGTCCGAGGGCAAGTTCGCACCGGACCTGGAAGGTGCTTCCCCGAAGCACATCTACGAGGCCATGCAGACCGGCCCGCAGAACATGCCTTCGTTCCCCGACACGACCATGTCGGAGCAGAACAAGAAGGACATCATCGCGTACGTCGACGCGGTCAACGGTGACGACACCGTGGAGCCGGGCGGCCTCAGCCTGGGCGGCCTCGGGCCGGTCAGCGAGGGCCTGTTCGGCTGGATCTTCGGACTCGGCACCCTGATCGCTGTCGCCGTCTGGGTCGCCGCTCGGACCGCAAAGGCCAAGAAGTGATGAGTAGCCAACAATCTCCAGAAGAGAACCTGCCCGCCGAGCGGGCCACCGACGACCATGGACACGGTGCCGTGTCGGTGGCGAACGAGCAGGACCCGTTCGCCGACCCGGGGCTACCGCCCCATGAGCACCGCGTCCAGGACATCGACGAGCGGGCAGCCAAGCGCTCCGAGCGTGTGGTCGCCTTCCTGTTCGTGCTGTCCATGGTGTCCACGGTCGGTTTCATCGCCTCGTACGTGGCGATCCCGGCCGACAGAGGCGTCTACATCTTCCCGATCGGGCACGTCAGCGCGCTCAACTTCGCGCTGGGCATGACGCTCGGCGTCGCACTGTTCTCCATCGGGGCGGGCGCGGTCCACTGGGCCCGCACCCTGATGTCCGACGTGGAGATCGCCGCCGAGCGCCACCCGATCGAGGCGCCGCCGGAGGTCAAGGCCCAGGTCCTGGCCGACTTCAGGCAGGGCGCCAAGGAATCCGCGCTCGGCCGGCGCAAGCTGATCCGCAACACCATGTTCGGCGCGCTGGCCCTGTTCCCGCTCTCCGGCGTCATGCTGCTGCGCGACCTCGGTCCGTTGCCGGGGACCAGCCTCCGCCACACGATGTGGCGCAAGGGTCTGCAGCTCGTCAACGTGAACACGAACGAGCCGCTGCGTCCTTCGGACGTCGTCGTCGGCTCGCTCACCTTCGCCAAGCCCGAGGGCCTGGAGGAGCACGACGAGGACTTCCAGACCCAGATCGCCAAGGCGGCGCTGATGATCGTCCGGCTCCAACCGGACAACATCAAGGACAAGCGGGAACTCGAGTGGTCGCACGAGGGCATCGTGGCCTACTCGAAGATCTGCACCCACGTCGGCTGTCCGATCTCCCTGTACGAGCAGCAGACGCACCACGTCCTCTGCCCGTGCCACCAGTCCACCTTCGACCTCGCCGACGGCGCCCGAGTGATCTTCGGCCCGGCCGGTCACGCCCTGCCTCAGTTGCGCATCGGTGTGAACGCTGAGGGCTACCTCGAGGCGCTCGGCGACTTCGAAGAGCCCGTCGGTCCTGCTTTCTGGGAGCGCGGATGAGTACTGCGAACACCTCCGACCCGGTCGACGCGAACGCGCGGAAGAAGGCACCCGCCGGTGAGCGGGTCGCCGACTGGGCCGACGGCCGGCTGGGCATCTACGGCCTCGCCAAGACCAACATGCGCAAGATCTTCCCGGACCACTGGTCCTTCATGCTGGGTGAGGTCTGCCTCTACAGCTTCATCATCATCATCCTCACGGGTGTGTATCTGACGCTGTTCTTCCACCCGTCGATGAACGAGGTGGTGTACGACGGCAGCTACGTCCCGCTGCAGGGCCAGATGATGTCCGAGGCGTTCAACTCGACCATGCACATCTCCTTCGATGTGCGCGGTGGTCTGCTGATCCGGCAGATCCACCACTGGGCGGCGCTGATCTTCCTCGCCGGCATGTTCGTGCACATGATGCGCGTGTTCTTCACGGGTGCGTTCCGCAAGCCCCGTGAGGTCAACTGGATCTTCGGTTTCCTGCTGTTCGTCCTGGGCATGTTCACCGGCTTCACCGGCTACTCGCTCCCGGACGACCTGCTCTCCGGCACCGGCGTCCGCTTCATGGAGGGCGCGGTCCTGTCCGTGCCGATCGTGGGCACGTACCTCTCGTTCTTCCTCTTCGGTGGCGAGTTCCCGGGCGGCGACTTCGTTGCCCGCTTCTACTCGATCCACGTCCTGCTGCTGCCGGGCATCATGCTCGGCCTGGTGGTCGGCCACTTGATCCTGGTCTTCTACCACAAGCACACGCAGTTCGCGGGTCCCGGAAAGACGAACGACAACGTCGTCGGAATGCCGCTCCTGCCGGTCTACATGGCCAAGGCCGGAGGCTTCTTCTTCCTGGTCTTCGGCGTCATCGCGGCCATCTCGGCGATCGCTTCGATCAACCCGATCTGGACCATGGGCCCCTACCGCCCCGACCAGGTGTCCACCGGCGCCCAGCCCGACTGGTACATGGGCTTCTCCGAGGGTCTGATCCGATTCATGCCGGGCTGGGAGATCAACCTCTGGGGTCACACGCTCGTCCTGGGCGTGTTCATCCCGCTGATCATCTTCCCGCTGGTCCTGGTCGCGATCGCGGTCTATCCGTTCATCGAATCCTGGGTCACCGGCGACAAGCGCGAGCACCACATCCTGGACCGCCCGCGCAACGTCCCGACGCGTACGGCCTTCGGTGTCGCGTGGATCACCTGGTACATGGTCCTGCTGATCGGTGGTGGAAACGACCTCTGGGCCACGCACTTCCACCTGTCGATCAACTCGATCACCTGGTTCGTGCGGATCGCGTTCTTCGTCGCGCCGGTCCTCGCGTTCATCGCCACCAAGCGGATCTGCCTCGGCCTTCAGCGCCGGGACCGGGACAAGGTGCTGCACGGCCGCGAGTCGGGCATCATCAAGCGCCTGCCGCACGGTGAGTTCATCGAGATCCACGAGCCGCTCAGCCAGGAGGCTCTGCACACGCTCACCGCGCACGAGCAGTACCAGCCGGCCGAGATCGGCCCGGGCGTCGACGAGAACGGTGTCGAGCGCAAGGTGAAGGGCGCGCAGAAGCTGCGGGCCAAGCTCAGCAAGGGCTACTACGGGGAGGACAACCAGATCCCCAAGCCCACCGTCGAGGAGTACAAGGAGATCACGAGCGGCCACGGCCACCACTGATCGCCCGAACGATCCTCGCTGATCGCCACGGCTGGAGCCCCGTCCATTGGGCGGGTTCTATTGATCCCCGCAACACCCTGGAGTTCAGGGAGTTGCGGGGATCG
>NZ_JBHXMF010000079.1:0-37584 GCF_042721055.1 Streptomyces sp. NPDC058470 | reverse complement strand
CGCAAGGAAGGTGAGCGTCACATGACCCCAAACCCCCACCGGACCGGGCATCAGGGCCCCCTCCCGACCCCGCTCCCAAACGCCCGCCCGCACCCGACCTCGCCCCAGGACACCGATCCCACCCCGACGACTCCCCGCCCCCTCCACTTCGGTTACGGAACCAACGGCCTCACCGATCTCCGTCTCGACGACGCCCTCGCTCTCCTCGCCGACCTCGGCTACGACGGCGTCGGTCTGACCCTCGACCACATGCACCTCGATCCGCTCGCCCCGGAACTCGGCACCCGCACCGCCAAGGTGGCCCGCAGACTGGATGAGCTCGGCCTCACGGTCACCGTGGAGACCGGTGCCCGCTATGTCCTCGACCCGCGGCGCAAGCACGGCCCGTCCCTCCTCGACCCGGATCCGGAGGACCGGGCCCGGCGGGTGGACCTGCTCATTCGCGCCGTGCGGGTGGCAGCGGATCTGGGTGCCCACGCCGTGCACTGCTTCAGCGGAGTCACTCCGGCCGGCACGGACGAGGACATTGCCTGGAAACGCCTCGCCGAGGCACTCGCCCCTGTGCTGGACGCCGCCACCCACGCCGGAGTCCCCCTCGCCGTCGAACCCGAGCCCGGCCACCTGCTCTCCTCCCTCGCCGACTTCCACCGTCTCCGCCTGGCACTCGGCGACCCGGCCGCCCTCGGTCTCACCCTCGACATCGGCCACTGCCAGTGCCTCGAACCCCTCTCACCCGCCGACTGCGTACGCGCCGCCGCCCCCTGGCTGCGCCATGTCCAGATCGAGGACATGCGGCGCGGCGTCCACGAACACCTCCCCTTCGGGGACGGGGAGATCGACTTCCCGCCCGTACTGGAAGCCCTGGCCGCCACCGGCTACCAGGCCCTCACCGTCGTCGAACTGCCCCGCCACTCCCACGCGGGCCCCCACTTCGCCGAACAGTCCCTCCCATTCCTCCACCGCGCGGCCCGGGAGACCCCCCACAGCCGCGAAGGGAGAATCCCGTGAACCACCCACAGCCCAGCCACCACGCCCCGGCGAGCGACACCACCCCTCCCGTCGTCGCCGAGCTGTACGCCCGCCTGAATACCCACCTCGGCGGAGCCGCCCGCGCCTGGCTGGACCAGGCCCTCGACGAGGCCGCCGCCCACCCCGGCGCCCACGGCCCCATCTCCGTCTGGGAACTACGGATAGCCGAAGCCGGCCGCCGGTGCGGACCCGAGTACGCCGACGCCGCCCGCGTACTCCTCCTGCATGCCGCCCGCGCCGACATGAACGCCCTCGCCCGCGTCTACCGCCAGGGCACCGCCGCCGAACGCCGAGCCGTCCTGCACGCGCTGCCCCACCTGGTGGCGGGGCCCGACGCCCTGCCCCTCGTCGAGGACGCGCTGCGCACCAACGACACCCGGCTCGTCGCCGCCGCTGTCGGCCCGTACGCCGCCCGTCACCTCGATGCCCACAACTGGCGCCACGCCGTGCTGAAGTGCCTGTTCACCGGTGTCCCCGTCGAGGAGGTGGCCGAGCTGCCCCGGCGCGCCCGCGCCGACGCCGAACTCGCCCGGATGCTCGCCGACTACGCCGACGAACGCACCGCCGCGGGCCGTCCCGTACCCGAGGACCTGTACCGCGTCCTGACCCTGACCGACCCCACGGCCACCCCCACTGGCACGTCCGGCAGCTCCGGCTCGCGCCGGACATCCGGCTCGTCCGGCAAGGAGTCCTGATGCGCATCTTCGACCCCCACATCCACATGACGTCACGGACCACCGACGACTACGAGGCCATGCACGCCGCGGGCGTCCGCGCCGTCGTCGAACCCTCCTTCTGGCTCGGCCAGCCCCGCACCTCTCCCACCTCCTTCCTCGACTACTTCGACTCCCTCCTCGGCTGGGAACCCTTCCGCGCCGCCCAGTACGGCATCGCCCACCACTGCACGCTCGCCCTCAACCCCAAGGAGGCGAACGACCCCCGCTGCGTCCCTGTCCTCGACGAACTGCCCCGCTATCTCGTCAAGGACCAGGTCGTGGCCGTCGGCGAGATCGGCTACGACTCGATGACCCCCGCCGAGGACACCGCCCTGGCCGCCCAGCTCCAGCTCGCCGCCGACCACGAGCTGCCCGCGCTCGTGCACACCCCGCACCGCGACAAACTGGCCGGCCTGCGCCGCACCCTCGACGTGGTCCGGGAGTCCGCACTGCCCCCGGACCACGTCCTGATCGACCACCTCAACGAGACCACCGTCAAAGAGGCCAAGGACAGCGGCTGCTGGCTGGGCTTCTCCGTCTATCCCGACACCAAGATGGACGAGGAACGGATGGTCGCGATCCTGCGGGCGTACGGACCGGAGAAGGTGCTGGTCAACTCGGCCGCCGACTGGGGGAGAAGCGATCCCCTCAAGACCCGCCGGGTCGGTGACGCCCTGCTGGCGGCCGGATTCACCGACGACGAGGTCGACCGGGTGCTGTGGCGCAACCCCGTGGCTTTCTACGGGCTCAGCGGACGGCTGAACCTCGACCTCGCCTCCCCGGACGCCACCCACGAAGGCAACTCCATCCTCCGTGGCGGGGAGTGAACGATGCGCTTCCGCCACCCCGACGGCTCGACCGTCCACCTCGCCTACTGCACCAACGTCCACCCGGCCGAAACCCTCGACGGCGTCCTCGCCCAGCTCCGCGACCACTGCGAACCCGTCCGCCGACGCCTCGGCCGCGACCGCCTCGGTATCGGCCTGTGGCTGGCCAGGGACGCCGCCCACGCCCTGGTCACCGACCCGTCCGCACTGCGCGGACTGCGCACCGAACTCGACCGTCGCGGACTGGAAGTCGTCACCCTCAACGGCTTCCCGTACGAGGGCTTCGGCGCGGAAGAGGTCAAGTACCGCGTCTACCAGCCGGACTGGGCCGACCCGGAGCGCCTCGCCCACACCACCGCGCTGGCCCGCGTCCTCGCCCAGCTGCTTCCCGACGATGTCACCGAAGGCACCATCTCCACCCTGCCGCTGGCCTGGCGCACCGCGTACGACGACAAACGGGCGGCAACGGCCCACACCGCGCTGACCACGCTCGCCGAACGACTCGATGCCCTCGACGAACTCACCGGCCGCTCCATCCGCATCGGCCTGGAGCCGGAACCCGGCTGCACCGTCGAGACCACGCACGACGCCATCGCCCCGCTCACCGCCATCGGCCACCACCGCATCGGCATCTGCGTCGACACCTGCCATCTCGCCACCTCCTTCGAAGACCCGGACACCGCACTGGACGCCCTCGCGGATGCCCGCGTCCCCGTCGTCAAGTCCCAGCTCTCAGCCGCCCTGCACGCCGAACACCCCCATCTCCCCGAAGTCCGCGCAGCCCTCGCCGCCTTCGACGAACCCCGCTTCCTGCACCAGACCCGCACCCGGACGGCCGCCGGCCTGCGCGGCACCGACGATCTGGGCGAGGCCCTCGCAGGCGACGCCCTGCCAGACGCCTCACCCTGGCGCGCCCACTTCCACGTCCCACTGCACGCGGCCCCCGCCGCGCCCCTCACCTCCACACTCCCTGTACTCCGCGCGGCCCTGACCCGCCTCGTCGGCGGCCCGCACCCGCTCACCCGCCATCTGGAGGTCGAGACCTACACCTGGCAGACCCTCCCGCCCGAACTGCGTCCCCGCGGACGAGCCCAGTTGGCCGACGGCATCGCCGCCGAACTCACCCTTGCCCGCGACCTGTTGACCGACCTCGGCCTCAAGGAGCTGCCGTGAGCACAGCACCCGTGAGCCCCTCACCGGAGCGCACCGGCCGCCCCACTCCGCTCCTCGTCCTGGACGTCGTCGGCCTCACCCCCCGTCTTCTCGACCACATGCCCCACCTCAAGGCGCTCGGCCAGTCCGGCTCCCGTGCCCCTCTCGGCACCGTCCTGCCCGCCGTCACCTGCGCCGCCCAGTCGACCTTCCTCACCGGCACCCACCCCTCCGAGCACGGGATCGTCGGCAACGGCTGGTACTTCCGCGAGCTGGGCGACGTACTTCTGTGGCGTCAGCACAACGGCCTCGTCTCCGGCGACAAGCTGTGGGACGCCGCCCGCCGCGAGCACCCCGGCTACACGGTCGCCAATATCTGCTGGTGGTTCGCCATGGGCGCCGACACCGATTTCACTGTCACCCCTCGTCCCGTCTACTACGCCGACGGCCGCAAGGAACCCGACTGCTACACCAGGCCCCCGGCCCTGCGCGACGAACTCACCGAGAAGCTCGGCGTGTTCCCGCTGTTCCACTTCTGGGGTCCCGGCGCGGACCTCGTCTCCAGCCGCTGGATCATCGACGCGACCCGCCACATCATCCGCACCCGGCACCCCGACCTGACCCTCTGCTATCTCCCTCACCTCGACTACGACCTCCAGCGCTTCGGCCCCGACGACCCGCGCTCCCTCCAGGCGGCCACGGACCTCGACGCGGCCATGGCTCCCCTTCTCGACGACGCGAAGGCCGAAGGCCGAACCGTCGTCGCGCTCTCCGAGTACGGCATCACCCGCGTGAACCGCCCCGTCGACATCAACCGCGCCCTGCGCCGCGCCGGACTCCTCGAAGTGCACACGCAGGACGGCATGGAGTACCTCGACCCGATGGCCTCCCGTGCCTTCGCGGTCGCCGACCACCAGATCGCGCATGTCTACGTGCGCCGCCCGGAGGACCTGGAGGCCACAAAAGCGGCACTCGCCGATCTGCCCGGCATCGAGCAACTCCTCGACGACGAGGGCAAGAAGACCCATCACCTCGACCACCCACGCTCGGGCGAACTCGTCGCCGTTGCGGAGCCGGACGCCTGGTTCACGTACTACTACTGGCTCGACGACGCACGCGCGCCCGACTTCGCGCAGCTCGTCGAGATCCACCGCAAACCCGGCTACGACCCGGTTGAACTCTTCATGGACCCCCTCGACCCCTATGTGAAGGTCAAGGCGGCGGGCGCGCTGGCCCGCAAGAAGCTCGGCATGCGCTACCGCATGGCGGTCGTGCCCCTGGACCCGGCACCTATTCGAGGCAGCCACGGCCGTCTCCCCATGAGCGACGACGACGGTCCGCTCATCATCTGCTCCACCCCCCGCACAGTCACCGGCCGCGTCGCGGCCACCGAAGTGAAATCCCTGCTCCTCACCCTGGCCGGCCTCGCATGACGAGCCGTGACAAGACGTGACGAGCAACTACGGAAAGTGAAGCACGCGCCACTGACAACGCGTGCCGCGAAGTGACCCGCACGCATCTGACCTGCAACAACAGGAGAAGAGGCACCCGTGACCGACCTTCAGCACACCTCCGGAACCGACAGAGCCGACGGCACCGACGAGGCCCTGCGCCGCACTCTCGGCGTCGGCCGTCGCAGCTTCCTGAGCACCTGCACCGCCGTCGCGACCGCCGCGATCGCCGCACCCGTCTTCGGCGCCTCGCCGGCCCTGGCCCAGAGCCGGGGAGGCGACGGCCACCGTGGTGAGGTCCTCGTCCCCGCGAACAGGCGCGGCATCATCCTCTACACCGTCCGTGACGCCACGGGCCGTGACCCCCTCACCACCGATCTGCCCTCCGGTTTCCGCGAGGTCTTCAAAGAGCTCTCGCGGTACGGCTACCGGCAGGTGGAGTTCGCCGGATACGGCCAGCACGCCAACTCCCCGGGCGGCGCCAACCTGGAGTCCGTGGCGGGCGCCAAAATGCTGCGCTCCTGGCTCGACGAGTACGGACTGCGGGCGCAGGGCAACCACGGCTACATACCCCCGTCCTGGCCGCTCACGACACCCGACCTCGACACCTTCAAGCGGCACTTGGAGATCGCCAACATCCTGGGCCTCGCCCACATGGGTACCGGCGGCGACCCCACCGGCAGCGCCTACCGGGCCGACTGGGACGTGGCGGGCGACAAATGGAACGCGCTCGGCGCGATCGCCCGCCGTGAGGGCGTCAAGCTGTACACCCACAACCACGACGCGGCGTACGGATTCCTGCTCGACGGAGGCCCGCTCGACGCCCAGGGCAACCCCACCCGAAGCTCCGGCATCCGCAAGCTGGAGTACTTCCTGAAGGTCACGGACCCGAAACTCGTCTGGCTCGAGATGGACATCTTCTGGGCGCACGTCGCCCAGTACAAGTTCCACACCTACACCGCCCACGACGGCTCCACCCGGGAGAAGGTCTTCGACCCCGCGGGTCTCGTCGTCCGCAACAACAAGCGCTACCCGCTGTTCCACGCGAAGGACGGGACCGTCAACACCACCAACGGCATGGGCTACGACATGGTGCCGTTCGGGACCGGCGTCATCGACTACACCACGTTCTTCTCGCGCGTCGGCGAGAGGAACTACCACAACCCGATGGTCGAGCAGGACAACGCCCCGAGCTCCACCGACCTCGCGCAGTCACTGACGTATGCGAAGACCGGCTACGACAACCTCGCGGCCCTCCGCAAGAGGCGCAGGTAGTGGCCCCACGCCCAACACGGACGGGCGGCCCTCCCCGCGAGTCAGAACGTGGGGAGGGCCGCCCGTTGTCAGGACTGCCTTACTCAGCCGGTCGGTACGTGCTCAGCCGACCGGAACCTCCTTGCTCAGCCCACCGGTTGCGGCTGTGGTGCGGATAGCTTCACCGTGCGGTTCTGCCCCGGCTGGCGCAGGAGCAGTGCTATTGCCGCCGCCACCATGGAGATGCTGCCGGCCAGCGCGTAGGCGCCGTTGTAACCCCAGGCGGCGACCACCATCGAGCCGAGACCACCACCGAACAGGCCACTGATCAGCTTGCCGCTGTACACCAGCCCGTAGTTGGTGGCGTTGTAGTTCTCGCCGAAGTAGTCCGGCGTGAGAGCCGCGAACAGCGGGTAGAAGGCCCCGCCGCCGAACCCGGAGAGGAAGGCGAAGACCAGGAACAGCCACTCGCTCTTGATGTCACCGGCCCAGATCACGCCGAACTGCGCGAGCCCCAGGATGACGATGACGGACACCAGGGTCTGCTTACGGCCCAAGGTGTCGGACAGCCAGCCCACCACTCCGCGGCCGATGCCGTTGATGACGGCCATGACGCCCATCGACGACGCCGCCACCAGGGGGCCGAAGCCCACCTCCTTGGCGAAGTCGACCTGGAACGAGATCCCGAAGATCGACACGCCCGCGCTCATGACGAGTGCGATCCACATCAGGGGGAGCATCCCGGTCCTGATGGCCTCCTTGGGTGTGTACTGCTTCACCGCGGGAGGGTTCTTGGCGAGGCTGGCCGCGCCCTTCGTGGTGCTGCCGTAGGTCAGCGGGTCGATGTCCGCCGGCCACCAGTTCTTCGGCGGGTCCTTGAAGAAGAACGCCGTCGCCACCACCACGACCATGATGTAGACACCGATGAGGTCCAGCACACGGTGGTAGTTGGCCGTGTCGAACGCGTAGTTGAAGATGAAGATGAACGGCAGGGAGCCGTACGCGAATCCGCCGTTGACGAATCCTGTCTTCGCACCACGTCGCTCGGGGAACCACTTACCGACCATGTTGATGCAGGTCGCGTACACCAGGCCGGACCCGATGCCCCCGATGACGCCGAAGCCCAGGATGGCCAGGACGACGTTGCTCAGGTGCGAGAGGGCCAGGAAGCCCAGCAGACACATGACGGACCCTATGTACATGGCGCTGCGGGCCGTCAGTATCCCCTTCTCCCGCATCCAGCCCGCGGGGAAGGCAATACCGGCCTGGAAAAAGATCCAGACGCTGAGAATCCAGAACGTGTTGCTCTGTGTCCAACCGTGTCCATGGGACAGGGTGTCCTCGGCCGATCCGTACGCGTACTCGAATACGCTGATCGCCATCATGGCTATCCATGGCAGGTACACCATGAACTTGCGTGAGTGGCCCAGGATGTCCCGGTCCGTTTCGCCGATCCGGTAGACACGGCCCCGGGAATCGGTGACTTCACGGTATGCGCGGTTCGAGGCGTCGGGGTTGTCCGACGAGTCTTTCGCGGCGATTGGTTCCGCCGTCATTACGCCATCTCCTCGCCAAGCGGTTGCGGGTTGGGAACTATGCGCCGGGCATCTTGCGGCTTGGGCCTGCCCGGAGATTTGAGGAACGTCGCCAGCACGGCGGACATCAGACCGATGGATCCAGCGATCACGAAGGCACCTTCGTAGTCCCACGCGTCGACGACCAGCGCGCCCACGCCTGAGCCCACGAGGCCCGAGACCAGCTTCGAGCTGTAGACGATTCCGTAGTTGGAGGCGTTGTTGTCCTCGCCGAAGTAGTCAGCCGTCATGGCGGCGAACAGCGGGAAGATCGCGCCGCCGCCGAATCCGGAGACCATGGAGCAGAACAGGAAGAACGGCATGCTGCCCATCTGGCCGGAGATCAGCACACCGAACTGGGCGGTGCCCAGCACCAGACACACGATGATCAGTGTCTTGCGCCGGCCGACCTGGTCGGATATCCAGCCGATGATGCCGCGTCCGGTGCCGTTGACGATGGCCTTCAGGGACATCGCCGTGGCCACGATCCCGCCCGCGAAGCCCATGTCCTTGCCGAACGGCACCTGGAATGCGATACCGAAGATGTTGATTCCGGCCGTGCACAGCAGGCAGAACCACATCATCCAGAGCAGAGGTGTACGTACTGCCTCCCTGGGGACGTACTGCTTCACCGCCGGCGGGTTCTTCGCCAGCGCCTTACGGACCCTCGGGTCCTCCGAGGCCTTCAGCGGGTCGGCGTGCGCCGGCCACCAGCCCTTGGGCGGGTCCTTGAAGAACCAGCCCGCGAAGGCGACGACGGTGCAGCAGACCACACCGACCGCCACCAGGACGGTCTTGTAGTTGCTCAGGTCCAAGTAGGACGTGAACAGGAACACGAAGGGCACCGAGCCATAGGCGAAACCGCCGTTGACCAGGCCGGTCTTGCCGCCCTTGCGCTCCGGGTACCACTTTCCGACCATGTTCACGGAGGTCGCGTAGACGAGACCGGCTCCGATACCGCTGAACATGCCGAACCCGATGTACGCGACGATCACGTGCGGTGCGTACGCGAGCGACAGATAGCCCAGCAGCGTGCCGAGTGCGCCGAGGAACATGGCGTACCGCGCGGGCAGCTTTCCGCTCTCACGGAGTTGCCCGGCCGGGAAGGCGATGGCTGCCTGGAAGAAGATCCAGACGCCCATCAGCCAGAAGATGTGCCCGCTGTCCCACAGGTGTGCCTCGTGCAGCGTGTCCTCGGCCGAGGTGAACGCGTACTCCGAGGAGCTGATGCCCAGCATGCCCATCCATGGGAAGAGCACCATGGTCCATCGTGGTCGCCCCATGATGTCCCGATCGGTCTCCCCGATGCGGTACTTGCGGCCGTTGGTGTCCGTCACCTCCCTGTATGGAACGGGCTTTGAGAAGTCGGTGGTTGTCATTGTTCAAGCACCCCTTGCGTCGAAAGATCTGGACAGCGCCCCCTGCCAAATGCCTTTCGTGCGCTTACGGGTCACGGGGGTGGCCAACGCGCACCGTGGGTCCCCGCGCGGGCTTAGGTCATGAACCCGCCCCCCAACAGCCCTGCCGCCCGCACCCGGCGGTACTGCGCGCCGGGTGCGGCCACGGGCTTCTCGGTCGTGTACGGGGAGGCGCCGGCCTCCCGCTGGTAGTCCGGGACAGTCATCTCATGGATGACCGCGATCCCGTACGCGTCGGTGGTCACGTCAGATCACCCCGCTCGACCTGAGGAGGTGGAGCTCCTCGTGCCCGAGGCCGAGTTCGCCGACGTAGACCTCTTCGTTGTGCTCGCCGAGTAGCGGCGGGCTGGTCACGTCGACGGGGGAGTCGGAAAGCTTCAGCGGGCTGCCCACGGTCACGAACTCGCCCCGCTCAGGGTGCGGCACGCGTACGACCATCTCGTTGGCGACCAGTGAGGCGTCCTCGATGATCTCCTTCGTGGACAGAATCGGGCCGCAGGGGATGTGGTGGGCGTTGAGCCGCTCCAGCACCTCCATCTTGGGGAGGGTGCTGGTCCACTCCTCGATCAGCTGGAACATCTTCTCCAGCTTGGGCAGCCGGGCCTCGGGGGTGGCCCACTCGGGGTCCTCGGCCAGCTCGGGCCGGCCCAGGAGTGCGGTGATCGGCTTCCAGCCAACGGGCTGCACGATCACGTACACGTAGTCGTTGGGGCCACCGGGGGCGCATTTGACCGCCCAGCCGGGCTGGCCGCCGCCGGAGGCGTTTCCCGACCTGGGAACCTCGTCGCCGAAGTCCTCGTTGGGATATTCGGAGAGTGGACCATGGGCAAGGCGCTGCTGATCGCGCAGCTTCACCCGGCAGAGGTTGAGCACAGCATGCTGCATGGCCACATTGACCCGCTGGCCGCGGCCGGTGGTCTCCCGTTGGAACAGCGCCGCGAGGATCCCCGCCACGGCGTGGATGCCGGTGCCCGAGTCGCCGATCTGGGCGCCGGTCGCGAGCGGCGGGCCGTCCTCGAAGCCCGTGGTCGCCATGGCTCCGCCCATGGCTTGCGCGACGACCTCGTACGCCTTGTAGTTGGTGTACGGGCCTTCGCCGAAGCCCTTGATGGACGCGTAGACGATACGCGGGTTGATCTCGCGGATGCGGTCCCAGGTGAAGCCCATGCGGTCGATGGCACCGGGCCCGAAGTTCTCGACCATGACGTCGCAGCGGCTGATCAGCTCGGTGAGGAGCTGCTTGCCGCGTTCGGTCTTGGTGTTGAGGGTGATGCTGCGCTTGTTGCTGTTGA
Organism: Streptomyces sp. NPDC058470; assembly: GCF_042721055.1. Taxonomy (NCBI): domain Bacteria; kingdom Bacillati; phylum Actinomycetota; class Actinomycetes; order Kitasatosporales; family Streptomycetaceae; genus Streptomyces; species Streptomyces sp. NPDC058470. The sequence goes on along the minus strand of NZ_JBHXMF010000079.1, from coordinate 26,871 downwards.
GCATCGTGAAGTAGAGGGAGTCGACGTCCGGGAGGTCGCGGAGTTGTCTACGTGTGATGTCACCGGTCGGCGCCTCCAGCTTGAGGACGTCCGCACCGAGCCAGGCCAGCAGCTGGGTCGCCGAGGGACCGGACTGCACATGTGTCATGTCGAGGACTCGGATGCCTTCGAGAGCCTTCGTTGTCACAGGTCACCTCACTTGTCCGTTGGTTCCAGCGCCCTGGCGTCGCAGGGTGTGAGCCCCGCTTGGCACATTGCATACAGTCGACGGATACTGTATGAAGATTGTTATCCCGCATCCGATGGGTGATGTCCAGGGGGCGTGCACCACTTTTAAGACAGGAGCCTGATGATGGACCTGTACGAACACCAGGCGCGGGCACTCTTCGAGGAGCACGGCATCGTGGTACCGCGGGCCGAGGTCACGGACTCGCCCAAGGAGGCGCGCGAGATCGCCCGCCGACTGGGTGGCAATGTGGTGGTAAAGGCCCAGGTGAAGATCGGCGGGCGCGGCAAGGCGGGCGGGGTGAAAGTCGCCACGGACCCGGCCGCAGCCGAGTTGACGGCGCGTCAGATTCTCGGAATGGACATCAAGGGTCACACGGTCCGCACGGTGATGCTGGCCCAACTCGTGGACATCGAGAGCGAGTTCTACGTCTCCTATGTCCTCGACAGGGCAGCCGGACAATTCATCGCGATTGCCTCCGCCGAGGGCGGCATGGAGATCGAAGAAGTGGCCGCGACCAGGCCAGAAGCGGTAGCACGCATTCCGATCGACCCCGCAGAAGGCGTCACGTCCGCAAAGGCGACCGAAATTATCCAGGTAGCAGGGCTACCACCACAGGCGGTTGACGTGCTGGTTCGGCTGTGGCAGGTGCTGATTCGCGAGGACGCCGTCCTCGTCGAGGTGAACCCCCTCGTCCGTACCTCCAAGGGGCAGCTTCTGGCCCTGGACGGCAAGGTCACCCTCGATGACAACGCCCGCTTCAGGCAGGCGCGTTGGGGCGAGCAGGACGCCGGGCACGATGATCCGCTGGAGGCGGCGGCCGCCGCCAAGGGCCTCAACTACGTCAAGCTCGACGGCGAGGTCGGCGTCATCGGCAATGGCGCGGGTCTGGTCATGTCAACGCTCGACGTGGTCGCCGGCTGCGGCGCCCGCCCGGCGAACTTCCTCGACATCGGCGGCGGAGCATCCGCCCAGATCATGGCCGACGGCCTGTCCGTGATCCTCTCCGACCCGGACGTGAAGTCCGTCTTCGTCAACGTCTTCGGCGGGATCACCGCCTGTGACGCGGTCGCCGACGGCATCGTGCAGGCCCTGGACACCGTCCACCTCACCAAGCCGTTGGTGGTCCGCCTCGACGGCAACAACGCCGTCCGCGGCCGCGCCATCCTCGACGACCGCGCCCACCCCCTGGTGCAGCAGGCCACCACCATGGACGGCGCCGCGCGCCGCGCCGCCCAACTCGCCAACGCCGTCTGAAGGACGTGGACATGGCCATCTTTCTCAGCAAGGAATCCAAGGTCCTCGTCCAGGGCATGACCGGCGCCGAGGGCATGAAGCACACCCGGCGCATGCTCTCGGCCGGCACCGACATCGTCGGCGGCGTCAACCCCCGCAAGGCGGGCCGGACCGTCGACTTCGACGACCGTGCCGTACCCGTGTTCGGGTCGGTGCGCGAAGGCATCGAGGCCACCGGAGCGGACGTGAGCGTCGTCTTCGTCCCACCGGCCTTCGCCAAAGCGGCCGTACTGGAGGCTGCAGACGCCGGGATCGGACTCGCCGTCGTCATCACCGAGGGCATCCCGGTCCACGACTCCGTGGTCTTCAACGCGTACGCCGCCACCAAGGGCACACGCGTCATCGGCCCCAACTGTCCCGGCCTGATCAGTCCCGGCGAGTCGAACGCGGGCATCATCCCCGCCGACATCGCCAAGCCCGGTCGCATCGGCCTGGTCTCCAAGTCCGGCACCCTCACCTACCAGCTCATGTACGAGCTGAGAGACATCGGCTTCTCGACCTGTGTCGGCATCGGCGGCGACCCCGTCGTCGGCACCACCCACATCGACTGCCTGGCGGCCTTCCAGGAAGACCCCGACACGGAACTGATCGTTCTCATCGGGGAGATCGGCGGCGACGCCGAGGAACGGGCGGCCGCGTACATCCGCGACCACATCACCAAGCCCGTCGTCGGCTACATCGCCGGATTCACCGCCCCTGAAGGAAAGACCATGGGGCACGCGGGCGCCATCGTCTCCGGTTCGTCGGGCACCGCCCAGGCGAAGAAGAAGGCCCTGGAGGCGGTCGGAGTGCGCGTGGGCAGCACCCCGACCGAGACGGCAAGACTGGTACTCAACCAGCTCGAAACGGAACGTGACGTCACTCATAGTTGACGTGCGGTGACTGCCGGAGACATCACGGCCTCACTACGTTCCTCCGTACGGACACAGCTGTCCCACAGTCACTCCGTACGTACGCGACACCTGCTCGCGCGGGCCCGAGCTTCCTGCCGTTCGGCAGAGGCCAGGCCCCCCGCCCCCGACTGTGCACCGAGAGCGGAGACATCCGATGACCACCACCCTCAACACCACCAACCTCGTCCTGAAGGCCGGTACGTCCTGGAACGACGCCTGGCAGCGCTGCCTCCGGGTGGCGCCGGAGGCCTTCCAGGACGACCGGGTTCTCAACCTCTGGGGCTCCGGCTGGCAGGCGGACGGCCGGGCGCTGCCCGCCATCAGCCCCGTCGACGGCAGCCCCATCGCGGGCCCGCCGCGCCTGGACGGCGCCACCGCCCAGCAGGCCGTGCGCGCCTCGCTCGACCAGCACCGCGCCTGGCGCCATGTTCCCCTCGCGGAGCGCCGGGCCCGCGTCGCGGCGACCCTCGACGCGCTGACCGAGCACCGCGAACTGCTCGCGCTCCTGCTGGTCTGGGAGATAGGCAAGCCCTGGCGGCTCGCCCAGGCCGATGTGGACCGGGCCATCGACGGCGTGCGCTGGTACGTCGACGGCATCGAGCCCATGGTGGAGGGCCGGACCCCGCTGGAGGGGCCCGTGTCCAACATCGCGAGCTGGAACTACCCGATGAGCGTGCTCGTTCACGCAATGCTGGTACAGGCACTGGCCGGCAACGCGGTCATCGCCAAGACCCCGACCGACGGCGGCGTCGCCTGTCTCACCCTGGCCAGCGCGCTCGCCGTACGCGAAGGGATCCCCGTCACCCTCGTCAGCGGCAGCGGACGCGAGCTGTCCGAGGCACTCGTCCGTGCGCCCGAGATCGGCTGCGTCTCCTTCGTCGGCGGCCGCGACACGGGCGCCGCGGTGGCCACCGCCGTCGCCGACCTGGGCAAGCGGCACGTGCTGGAACAGGAGGGGCTCAACACCTGGGGCATCTGGAACCACACGGACTGGGACTCCCTGACCGCGGTCATCCCCAAGCTCTTCGACTACGGCAAGCAGCGCTGCACGGCCTACCCGCGCTTCGTCGTCCAGCGGACCCTGTTCGACGAGTTCCTGGACGCCTACCTTCCGGCGGTCCGCACCCTGCGTATCGGCCACCCGCTCGCGGTCGAGCACCCCGACGACCCGTTCCCGTCCCTGGACTTCGGCCCCGTGATCAATGCGGCCAAGGCCAAGGACCTCCACGACCAGGTCGCCGAGGCCATCGACCGGGGCGCCGTCCCGCTGCACCGCGGCAACCTGTCCGACGCGCGCTTCCTGCCCGGCCAGGACACCTCGGCGTACGTCCATCCCGTCACGATCCTCAACCCGCCCCCGTCCTCGCCGCTGCACCACGCGGAACCCTTCGGCCCGGTCGACACCATCGTGCTGGTCGACACCGAGGCCGAACTGCTCGCCGCCATGAACGCGTCCAACGGCGCACTGGTCGCCACCCTGTCCACGGACGACAGGGCGACGTACGACCGGCTGGCACCGCAGATCCGGGCGTTCAAGGTCGGGCATGGCAAGCCCCGCTCCCGCGGCGACCGCGACGAGCTCTTCGGCGGCTTCGGCGCGTCGTGGCGCGGCGCGTTCGTGGGCGGGGAACTGCTGGTGCGCGCGGTGACACAGGGACCGGTGGGGGAGCGGCTGCCGGGCAACTTCCCCGACTACCACCTCATGCCGTGAAGTGAGGACGGCGCGGGCGGCGTCCATGATCGGACGCCGCCCGCGGACTCCTGAGTAGTCCCCGCGTTACTCATTGTGAGACCCGTACGGCACCTCCGCCTGGGCCCGCGCATCCGCCCCGACAGCCCGGATATGCAGGTGAAAGGCGCTCCGAAACCTTGGTATTGTTGTGCATGTCGCCGCGGGGAACACCCCCGTCCAGGCGGCAGACACCCAGTCCGGGTGGCGGAATGGCAGACGCGCTAGCTTGAGGTGCTAGTACCCTTTATCGGGTGTGGGGGTTCAAGTCCCCCCTCGGACACACATTGAAATCCAAGGTCGTTCGGGTCGAGATTCACTTCGACCCGGACGATTTTTTGTGCGGACCGATACGTCATACGCGGCCACTGGCGGCCGTGCGCCATTGCCATCGCCTCCGGGTCCGCCTCCTCCTCGACCATGCGGATCGCCCCCCAGGCCCCGGCTCGCGGTGGCTGCGATCGCCGGCAGGCCGCGGGTCGTCCCACAGGTCGGCGAGCAGTCTGGCGCGGCGTTCGACGCGGTCGGCGACGAACCGGAGGAAGCCTCCGGTGACGCCGCCGTCGCAGACCCGGTGGTCAAGGCTCAACGGGAGCTGTCCGACCTTGCGCACGGCGAGCTCGCCGTCGACCACCCACGGTTTGTCCGCGATGCGGCCGACGCCGAGAGTCGCGGCCTCGGGGTGGTTGATGATGGGCGTCGAGCCGTCCGCCCCGAACACGCCCTAGTTGTTGAGGGTGAAGGTGCCGTCGGTCAGTAGTTCGGGCGGCAGACGCCCGGCCGTGGCGAGGGCGGTCAACCGTGCCAGTTCGGCGGCGAGCTCCGCGGTGGACAGGCGATGGGCGTCGCGTACGACGGGTACGACCAGGCCGCGCTCGGTCTGGGCGGCGAAGCCGAGGTGTACTTCGCGGTGGCAGACGATCTGCTGCCGTTCGGTGTCGACCGAGGAGTTGAGCTCGGGGAACCGCGGCAGGCCGAACTGCACCTCGCCCGCGGAGGTGATGAAGGCGCTGCCAGGTGACGGGGCAGCCCCCTGCCGCGCAAGTGGACCCGTGGGGCCGGTTGGGGCTACTCTCGGTCGAGTAAGTGGACCCATGGGTCCGATTGCTCGTTGTGGGTGGAGAGATACGAGATGAGTGTCGACGTGAAGAGCCCCCCGCAGGGCTCACTTCTGGTCCTGGCGCTGGCGGCCACGGCTTATGCGCTCGCCCAGACGGCTGTGGTCCCGGCCATGACCGGGATGACGGAGGCACTGCATGCCAGTTCGGCGAGCGTGACATGGGTGCTGACGGGCTATCTGGTGTCGGCGGCGATCCTGACGCCCGTGATCGGCCGGCTCGGTGACATGTTCGGCAAGCGGCGCATGCTGCTCATCGCGCTCGTGCTCTTCGGTGTCGGCGCCGTGCTGGCCGCGGTGGTCGGCAATATCTGGTTTGTCGTCGCGGCCCGTGTGCTCCAAGGAGCCGGCGGCGGCATCTTCCCGCTCTGCTTCGGCATCATCAGCGACGACTTCCCGCCGAACCGAAGGGCGGGGGCGCTCGGCCTGATCTCGGCGATCGCGGGTATCGGCGCCGGAGCGGGTCTGCTGCTGGGCGGTCTGCTGATCGACCACGCCTCGTACCAGTGGATCTTCTGGTCCGGCGCGATCATGGCCGGGCTGGCGATGCTGGGCGTACGGACCCTGCCTGCGGGCAACCACCACGTCAAGGGCAAGGTCGACTACGCCGGTGCCGTGCTGCTGGCCGTCGGTGTGACGGCTCCGCTGATCGCCCTCACCAAGACCGCCGACTGGGGCTGGACGGACGCCCGCGTCCTGGGCCTCATCGCCGCGGGTCTCCTCGTCCTGGTGCTCTTCGGCCTGTTCGAGCGGCGTGTCCGAGAGCCGCTGGTGGACATGTCGGTGCTGGGCCGTCCGCCGGTGCTCGCCACCAACATCGCCACGGTGCTGGCCGGCTTCGCCATGTTCGGAGCCTTCGTCCTCATCCCGCAGCTCGCGGAGACCCCCAAGGCGTCCGGCTACGGTCTCGGTATGGACGCGACCCACGCGGGACTGCTGCTCCTGCCGGCCTGCCTGATGATGCTCGTGGCCGGGGCCGTCTGCGGGAAGCTTTCGGCGAAGGCCGGCGGTAAGGTCCCGCTCGCCCTCGGCATGCTGACCGCCGCGGGCGGTCTGGGACTGCTGGCCGCCCAGCACGGCTCCGTCACCACCATCGTGATCTACTCCATGATCGTCTTCGCCGGTATCGGTATGGCCATGGCGGCGATGCCCAACCTGATCGTGGGGGCCGTGCCGCGCTCCATGACAGGGCAGGCGACCGGAGTCAACGCCCTGATCCGCTCGCTCGGTTCGTCGATCGGTTCGCAGGTGGCCGCCACGCTCCTGGCGGGCAGCGTCACCGCCGGGATGCTGCTTCCCACGGATCACGCCTTCGGTGAGGCATTCGCCATCGGGGCGGTCGCGGCGGCCGTCGCGGGAGCCGCGGCCCTCCTGATCCCGCGCACCCGCGCCGACCAGACCGAGCCGGTGGCGGACATCGCCCCGCCCGCTGTGGTGACCAGCACTGGGGCAGGTCGGGGAGACTGACCGTATGCCGCAGTCACCGTCCACCCTGCCCGTGTCTCTCGATGACGACTGGTCCGCACGGCGTGCCGACGCCCGTCGCAACCACGAGAAGATCATCACTGCGGCGCTGGAGGTCTTCGCCGAGCGCGGTCTGGCGGCCACGGTGCCGGAGGTCGCGAGGCGGGCGGGCGTAGGGAAGGCCACGGTCTACCGCAGCTACGCGACGAAGGCCGACCTGATCGAGGCCGTCGCCGAGTACCAGCTGCGGTGGATGGAACACCGGATCGCACAGGCGCTGGCCGAGTCTGACGCCTACCCGGCGCTGAGCGCTCTTTTGGGCGACATGGCAGAGCGGCTCGCCGGCGACCGGGTACTGGCGGACGTCGTCCCCGAGAGCTCCGAGGAGCTCAACAGCAACATCATGACCGGCATCGAAGCCCTGCTGGTCGCCGCGAGGGAACAGGGCGGGATCGGTCCGGACGTCACCATCGAGGACTTCCGGGTCCTCTTCGGCGGCTACACCCGCCAGTTGGTCGCCATGGAAATCCGCGATCCGGCCGTCTGGCGCCGCTACAGCCAGCTGGTCCTCAGGGCATTCAGCATCTGAGTCGAGGCGAGCCGACATCGACGTGTTCCGAACCACCGCGGGATCCACGGTGTGGTTGCGGTAATCCCGATCGGGGTTACGGCGTCGATCCCCCTCCGACGCGGATCAGATGACATCCCCAGCCTGTGCGGGTCGAGCGAAGCTCGGCTCGCACCCGCTGTTTTCCGGGATCTCCGCAGCGAGGAGCAGGTACGACCCTGCGTACTCGCGCGGTGGTACGAACGATCCTGCCGTCCTGCGGTCAGGGCGAGCGGTCGATCAGCACCGACCGCACCGCGAGATCCTCACGTGGTTGATGGGGAAGTCGACGTAGCTGTGGCGGTTCTTCGCACCCCAAGTGAGGTTCGAGGACCGGTGGAACTTACCCCGACCGTTCCCGGCGGGTGAGGCGCGGCCGGTAGCGTCGAGCATCACCCGCCCGGGAACGAGCTCAGGGCTTGTCGACCCGCCGACGTCCAGTCGAAGTTCACGCCCATCTGGGCGTACATGGTCGAGTACCCGACGAAGCAGTTGAACTTCTCGACCTTGCCGTGGCGCAGGTACCAGAAGTCGGCGGTCGGCGCGTCGACCCTCGCGCCGGTCGGCTTGACCGTGCCCGCCGGCGACTGCAGGGGCCCTTCGAATGTGCCTTGGATCGACAGCTCGATGCTGACCACGTCACCGTTCACGGTGATGCGCTTGAGGTCCCGGTGGACATCGGGGAAGAGGTTGGCCATGTAGGTCGGAACGCCGCCGAGTGCATCGCCCCGATAGGACTGGCCGGCGACCACGTCGTTGAAGACGCCGTCCTTGGCGAAGCTGTTGACGAACGCGTCGACGTCCAGGCTGTCGCCCTCCGCCACGTGGTAGGCGCGCAGGACGACTGCGAGGTTGGCCCGCTCCTTCCTGGTCAGGTGGCGGTCCGTGAGCGGCGGCTTCGAGAGGTCGCCAGGACTAAGGTCCGCGACGACCGCGGTGCTGCCCGCGGCAGGGCCTGCGGCCTGTGTTGGCGAAGCGGCGATGGAAAGACCACCCAGGATCGCTAGAGCGGCCGTGGCGGTGATCGTCTTCCGGCTGAGCAACTTCATGTCGTGTTCCCCCAGGTTGGTTCTCAGGATCTGAGACCCGTCGCAACGGTCCCTCGCGCTTCCTTGGTAAATCAAACACTCGCTTTAATTTATGAACGGCAGTGCGGGATGTCAAGCAGATGTTTGAGTTGTCTGGTGGCGTCGCGTGCCCCTGGGGCCCGGGGTCCGGCCGGGTTCAGCCTCGATAGGCGAGGCGACTGTTTGACAATGAACTCAAGCGGCTGCTTGAATACATTCTGTGATGCGAGAGGACAAGACAGACCTGCGCCGAGAGGCCGGTCAGCGTACGCGGGACGGTCTGCAGTCGGCCGCCCTGGAGTTGCTCGCGCGGCGAGGCCAGGAGGGCGTGACACTCCGCGAGATCACGGCTCGCGCCGGAGCCAACGTCGCAGCGGTGAGTTACCACTTCGGGTCGCTGAAGGCGCTGTGCGACTCGGCGATCGAGCACGCGTTGGAAAGCTACCTGGACGCGCAGATCCTGGCACTCGGTTCCCTTGGCTCCACGGCGACACTGCAGGAGGTGGCGGGAGCCTTCGCCGGGCCGATGGTGCGCGCGCTGGCGGCCGGTGGGCAGGACCTGGCGGTGATGCGGACCGTGGCGCGCGTCGGCATCGATCCGCCCCGGGGGTGGGAGCGGCTGACCGGCAAGTTCGACCAGAGTCGCCGGGAGGCCCTCCGGGTGCTGACACCCAACCTTCCCGGAGTCGACGAGCAGGAACTGATCTTCCGTACGCGATGCGCAGCCGGCCTGCTGAACTGGCTCGCGCTGGCACCCATCGGCGCCGAGCTGGCCACCATGTCCGCCGAGCAGATCGCGCGACAGCTGGTCCCAGTGGTGGCCGGGGCGTTCCGCGGGGACGCCGCCGTCGGCCGCTGACCAGGCCGAAGACCACCAAAATCCCCACAACTCGAAGGATTGCTGGACAAGGGAGCGGCCGATACCTCGGACGTCAGCTTCTGACCAGCAGCTGAAAATCGAACGTGTACCGGGACGCGCGGTAGATGTGCGTCCCGTACTCGACCGCGCGGCCTGTGTCGTCGTACGCCGTGCGCTGCATGGTGAGCAGGGCCGCCCCCTCCTTCTCGTCGAGGCGGGCGGCCTCCTCGGCGGTGGCCGAGCGGGCGCCGATGGTCTGGCGGGCGCTGTGCAGGGTGATGCCGGCGCTGCGCATCATCCGGTACAGGCCGGTCGACTCCAGCGGGGCGGTGTCGAGTTCGAGCAGGTTCGCGGGCAGGTAGTTGCAGAGGAGGGCCATGGGCTGGCCGTGCGTGGAGCGCAGCCGCTCCAGGAGCGTGACCTCGCTGCCCTCCGTGACGCCGAGGGCGGCCGCGACATCGGCGGTCGCGGGCACGCCCTCGTTGCGCACCACCTGGGTGGAGGGGCCCTGCCCGGCCGACTCCAGGTCGTCGTAGAGGCTGCTGAGCTCCAGTGGCCGCTTGACCTGGCTGTGCACCACCTGCGTACCGACCCCCCGCCGGCGCACCAGCAGGCCCTTGTCGACGAGGGACTGGATCGCCTGGCGGACCGTGGGCCGGGACAGGCCCAGACGCGCCGAGAGGTCGACCTCGTTGCCCAGGAGGTTTCCCGGGGCGAGGGACCCGTGCTCGATCGCCGCCTCCAGTTGTTGCGCGAGCTGGTAGTACAAAGGCACCGGGCTGCTGCGGTTCAGGGCGAAGTTCACGGCGTCGAGCGCGGGGGCGGTCAGGGTGCGGGAGCGGTCACGGATCGCGGCCACGGGGCTCCTCCTCTCGGATCGTCGTGGGGGTCAGGAGTGGCTGGGGAAGCCGAGGTTGATCCCGGCGTCCGACGGGTCCGGCCAGCGCGTGGTGATCACCTTGCCCTGGGTGTAGAAGGCGACGCCGTCGTTGCCGTACACGTGCAGGTCGCCGAAGAGGGAGTCCTTCCAGCCGCCGAAGGAGTGGTAGCCGACGGGGACCGGGATCGGCACGTTCACGCCGACCATGCCCGCCTTGACCTCCAGCTGGAAGCGGCGGGCCGCGCCCCCGTCGCGGGTGAAGATCGCGGTGCCGTTGCCCCAACGGGAGTCGTTGATCAGCTTGATGGCCTCGTCGTACGACTCCGCGCGGACGACGACGAGCACCGGGCCGAAGATCTCGTCGCGGTACGCGTCCGCCGTGAGCGGCACCTTGTCCAGGAGGGAGACGCCGAGGAAGAAGCCGTCCTCGTGGCCCTGCACCGAGTAGCCGGTGCCGTCGACCACGACCTGTGCGCCCTGCTCGGCGGCCGACGCGACGTACGACGCCACCTTGTCGCGGTGCTCGCGGGTGATCAGCGGGCCCATCTCGGAGGCCGGGTCGTTGCCGGGGCCGATGCGCAGCTTTCCGGCGCGCTCGGCGATCTTGGCGACCAGCTCGTCACCGGTGCCGCCCACCGCGACCACGACCGACACGGCCATGCAGCGCTCGCCCGCCGAGCCGTAGGCCGCGTTGATCGCCTGGTCGGCGGCGAAGTCCAGGTCGGCGTCGGGCAGGACCAGCATGTGGTTCTTGGCGCCGCCCAGGGCCTGCACGCGCTTGCCGTGCTCAACCGCCTTGAGCTGGATGTACTTGGCGATCGGCGTCGAGCCGACGAAGGAGACCGCCTCGATGTCTGGGTGCTCCAGAATGCGGTCGACGGCCACCTTGTCGCCCTGTACGACGTTCAGCACGCCGTCCGGCAGGCCTGCCTCGGAGGCCAGTTCGGCCAGCCGGAAGGACGCCGACGGGTCCTTCTCGCTGGGCTTCAGCACGAAGGTGTTGCCGCACGCGATGGCGATCGGGAACATCCACATCGGCACCATGGCCGGGAAGTTGAAGGGCGTGATGCCCGCGACCACGCCCAACGGCTGGCGGATCGAAGCCACATCGACGCGGGTCGACACCTGCGTGGACAGCTCGCCCTTCAACTGCACGCTGATCCCGCAGGCCAGCTCCACGATCTCCATGCCTCGCGCGACCTCGCCGAGGGCGTCAGAGTGCACCTTGCCGTGCTCGGCGGTGATCAGCTCGGCGATCTCGTCGCGGTGTGCGTCCAGCAGCTCGCGGTACTTGAACAGGATCGCCGTCCGCCGGGCGATCGAGGCCGTGCCCCAGCTCTCGAACGCGGCCTTCGCCGAGGCCACGGCGGTGTCCACCTCGTCCACGGTCGCGAAGCCGACCTGCTTCTCCTGGGCGCCGGTGGCCGGGTTGTATACGGGTCCGAAGCGGCCCGACGTGCTCTCGACGGGCTTGCCGTCGATCCAGTGGGTGATGGTCTTCATGGTGCAAAGGCCTTTCGGGGGAGGGGAGTTCAGAGGTGGCGGCGCCGGTCGGCGACCTGGCGGTCGTAGGCCGAGCGGGCGGTCGTCGCGGCCTCGCGTGACGCCACCTCGGCCACGGGGACGTCCCACCAGGCCTCGGCCGGAGGAGCGGTCGGGGTGGCGGTGTCCGTCTCGACGTACACGCAGGTCGGCCGGTCGGAGGCGCGGGCCGTGGCGAGCGCCTCGCGCAGTTCGCGGACCGTCTTGGCGCGCAGTACGTCCATGCCGAGGCTGGCCGCGTTGGCGGCGAGGTCGACCGGGAGCGGGGCGCCGGAGAAGGTGCCGTCGGCGGCGCGGTAGCGGTAGGCGGTGCCGAAACGTTCGCCGCCGACCGACTCGGAGAGGCCGCCGATGGAGGCGTAGCCGTGGTTCTGGATCAGGACCACGTTGACGGGCAGGCGCTCCTGGACGGCGGTGACGATCTCGGTCGGCATCATCAGGTAGGTGCCGTCGCCGACCAGCGACCAGACCGGCGTGTCGGGGGCGGCCTGCTGGACCCCGATGCCGGCCGGGATCTCGTAGCCCATGCAGGAGTAGCCGTACTCCAGGTGGTACTGGCGCGGTCCGCGCGCCCGCCACAGCTTGTGCAGGTCGCCGGGGAGTGAACCAGCCGCGTTGATCACCACGTCGTCGTCGCCCACGATCGCGTCGAGAGCGCCGAGCAGTTGGGTCTGGGTCGGTACGGCGGTCTCGTCGGCGGCGCGGTAGGCCGCCTCGACCACCTGTCCCCAACGCCTCTTGCCGGTGCGGTACTCGGCCTCGTAGCCGGGATCGACGCGGTGGCCTTCCAACGCATCCGCAAGGGCTTCAAGACCGGCCCGCGCATCCGCGACCAGCGTCCGCGCCGCCAGCTTGTGAGCGTCGAACGCGGTGATGTTGAGGTTGACGAAGCGGACGTCCGGGTTCTGGAAGAGGGTGCCGGAAGCCGTGGTGAAGTCGGTGTAGCGGGTGCCGACGCCGATCACGAGATCGGCCGTCCGGGCGAGATCGTCGCTGACCGCCGTCCCGGTGTGGCCGATGCCGCCCAGGTCGGCGGGGTGGTCGTGGCGGAGCGAGCCCTTGCCCGCCTGGGTGGAGGCGACGGGGATGCCGGTGGCGTCCACCAGGGTCTTGAGCGCCTCCTCGGCCCGGCTGTGGTGGACCCCGCCGCCCGCGACGATCAGCGGGCGCCCGGCGGCCCGGATCGCCGCCACCGCCCCCGCCAGCTCGAACGGGTCGGGCGCGGGCCGCCGTACGTGCCAGACGCGCTCGGCGAAGAACTCCTCGGGCCAGTCGTGGGCCTCGGCCTGAACGTCCTGCGGCAGGGCGAGAGTTACGGCTCCCGTCTCAACGGGGTCGGCGAGGACGCGCATGGCGTTCAGGGCGGAGGGGATCAGGGCCTCGGGGCGCGTGATCCGGTCGAAGTAGCGGGACACCGGACGCAGCGTGTCGTTGACCGACAGGTCCGCCTCGACCGGGTGCTCCAACTGCTGGAGGAGCGGGTCGGCGGCACGGGTGGCGAAGTAGTCGCCGGGGAGGAGAAGGACCGGCAGGCGGTTGATCGTGGCCAGCGCGGCGCCCGTGACGAGGTTGGTGGCACCCGGTCCGATGGACGTGGTGACCGCCTGCGCGGACAGCCGGTCGAGGTGGCGGGCGTAGCCGACCGCCGCGTGCACCATGGCCTGCTCGTTGCGCCCCTGGTGGTACGGCATCGTTTCCTCGCCCGCTTCCAGGAGCGCCTGCCCGATGCCCGCCACATTGCCGTGGCCGAAGATGCCCCAGGTACCGGCGATCAGCCGGTGCCGCACGCCGTCGCGCTCGCTGTACTGGGCGGACAGGAAGCGCACCAGGGCCTGGGCGACGGTCAGCCGGCGGGTGGGGGTGCTCATCAGGACTTCTCCGGTGCCGTGTAGAGGGGAAGACGGGGGTCGACGGGCTGCTCGGGCCAGGTGTCGCGGACCCAGGCGTGATCGGGGTGGTCGCAGATCAGCCAGGCGCGGTCGGCCTCGGGGCCCGCCATGACGTTGAGGTAGTACATGTGGTGGCCGGGCACCGCTATGGAGGGCCCGTGCCAGCCGTCGGGGATCAACACGACGTCCCCGCCGCGCACTTCGGCCAGGACGTCCGTGTTACGGCCCTGCCCGGACGGGGAGACGCGCTGGTAGCCGAGCCCGGGCGTGCCCTCGTGGTCGGAGAACTCGAAGTAGTAGATCTCTTCGAGGACGGACTCCTCGCCGGGGCGGTGTTCGTCGTGCTTGTGCGGCGGGAACGACGACCAGTTGCCGCCCGGCGTGATCACCTCGACGGCGATCAGCTTGTCGCACTCGAAGACGCCTGCCGCGCCGAAGTTGTTGACCTGGCGGGAGCTGTTGCCGGTGCCGCGCAGCTCCACCGGCACCGCCGAGGCCGGTCCGTAACGGGCGGGCAGGCGGCGGGTGCAGCGCGCGCCGGTGAGGGCGAAGCGTCCGCCGCCGGTCGACGAGATCGTCGTACGGGCATCGCGTGGGACGTACGCGAAGTCGCTGACGGCGGTGAACACGCTCTTCCGGCCGTGGAGTTGGAAAGTCTCGTGACCGAAGTCGTCGTCGGTGGCGACGGTGCAGGCGCCGCTCAGCGGCAGCACGATCCACTCGCTGTCGCCGGTGTCGAAGGTGTGCCCGCCGCCCGGCGGCAACTCCAGGACGCGCAGGCTGGAGTAGCCCCAGTCGGCGGACTCGGGGGTGACGTCCACGACGTAGGGGCCACCCAGGGCCTTTCCGGCGGGAAGGTGATACGCACTGGTCATCGTGTGCCTCCGGTTCACAACAGGCTCACGGCCGTGTCCACGGCCGTCTCCACGGTGCCCCCGGCGGGGTACAGCAGGGAGCGGCCGACGACCATGCCCTGGACGGTTGGCAGGCGCAGTGCCTTGCGCCAGCGTTCGTACGCGCCCTCCTGGTCGTCCCCGACCTCGCCGCCGAGGAGGACGGCGGGCAGGGTCGACGTCTCCAGGACCTCGGCCATGTCGTCGGGGTCGTGGGTGACGGGGAGCTTCAGCCAGGTGTAGGCGGAGGTGCCGCCCAGGCCCGAGGCGATGGCGATCGAGCGGATGACGGCCTCGGCGGACAGGTCGTTGCGGACCGCGCCGTCGATCCTGCGGGAGATGAACGGCTCGACGAACAGGGGGAGTTGGGCCGCCGCCATGTCGTCGATGGCGCGCGCGGTGGACTCCAGGGTGGTCAGCGAGCCCGCATCGGCGTAGTCGATACGGAGCAGCAGCTTGCCCGCGTCGAAGCGGAGCCGGGCGATGTCCTGGGCCCGGTGGCCGGTGAACCGGTCGTCCATCTCGAAGCTGGCGCCGGACAGGCCGCCGCGGTTCATCGAGCCCATCACGACCTTGCCGTCCAGGACCCCGAGCAGCAGCAGGTCCTCCAGGATGTCGGCGGTGGCCAGCACTCCGTCGACGCCCGGCCGGGACAGCGCGATGCACAGGCGCTCCAGCAGATCGGCCCGGTTCGCCATGGCGCTGCGGCGGTCGCCGACGCCGAGGGCGCCGCGTGCCGGATGGTCGGCGGCCACGATCATCAGCCGGCCGCTGTCACCGAGCAGCGGACGGCGCACCCGTCGGGCGGCCGCCTCGGCGACGGCCTCCGGATGCCGTGCTCTGACCGTGACCAGGTCGGGGATGCTGATGCTCAAGAGAAGCTCCGTTCAGGGGTGGCTCGATCGGCCGCGAACTCCACGGCCTGCTCAGCCGCTCACTTGAGCGCCTGCGCGGGCGCTAACTCCGGCACCTACTCCGGCGCTTACGAGGAGGTCCTCGACCTCGGACCGGGTCGGCATCGCGGAGGAGCAGGCGAGCCGGGAGGCGACGAGGGCGCCGGCCGCGTTGGCGTACCGCATGGTGGTCTCCAACTCCCAGCCGGACAGCAGCCCGTGGCACAGCGAGCCGCCGAACGCGTCGCCCGCGCCGAGGCCGTTGAGCACCTCGACCGGGACCGGTGGCACCTCGGCGGTCGTGCCGTCGCGGTGCATGGCCAGGACGCCCTTGGGACCCTGCTTGACGACGGCGAGTTCGACGCCCGCGTCGAGCAACGCCTGGGCGCAGGCGCGCGGTTCGCGGACGCCGGTGGCGATCTCGCACTCGTCGAGGTTGCCGACCGCGACCGTGGAGTGACGCAGCGCTTCGGCGTAGTACGGGCGGGCCTCCTCCGGGTCCTGCCAGAACATCGGGCGCCAGTCGAGGTCGAAGACCGTGATGCCCGCCCTGTGGCGCGCCTTGAGGGCGGCGAGCGTGGCGGAGCGGCTCGGTTCCTCGCTCAGGCCGGTGCCGGTGATCCAGAAGACGCGAGCCGCGCGGATCGCGAAGAAGTCCAGCTCGTCCGTGCGGATCTCCAGGTCGGGCGCCTTGGGCTGCCGGTAGAAGTACAGCGGGAAGTCGTCCGGCGGGAAGATCTCGCAGAAGGTGACCGGGGTCGGGTACTCGGCGACCGGTGTGACCCAGCGGTCGTCCACGCCGAACTCCCTGAGCGCCTCGTGCAGATAGACGCCGAAGGGGTCGTCGCCGGTGCGGGTGATCACCGCGGTGGTACGGCCGAGCCGGGCGGCCGCGACCGCCACGTTGGTGGCCGAACCGCCGAGGAACTTCCCGAAGGTCTCCACCCGCTCCAGGGGCACGCCTGTCTGCAGCGGGTAGAGATCCACCCCGATGCGGCCCATCGTGATCAGATCGAAGGACTGGGCTGACTCGGCCATGCGCGACGCTCCTCGATCTGGGGGAGGGGGCGGGTCCCAGCGGGCCTGCCGCCTACCAGGTGTAGGTCGCGGAGGGGGACGCTGTCAATAGTTTGTACTTACATTCGGACCTGCTTGTGAAATGATGTCTTAACAAAGTATTGACAGCGGACGCGCCCAGGGATTGGATTCCGTCCCAACACGACAGCCGTTTTTTGCGGCAAAAGACCCGGATCTCCGCAGATCCGGGCCCCCGGATCCTTGTGATCTCTGCTCCCTTTCCCCCGTAGCACAGTGAGGTGCAGGAAAGATGGACCGCTCTTCTCAGACCCGCTTCCGCAGAATGGCCCCCTTCGTAGCCGTGGCCGCGGCAGCGGCCCTGACCCTCGCTGGTTGCTCCAGCAGCTCGGGCGGCAAGAAGTCCGAGGAGAGCGCCGACGGCGCCTCCGCGGGTAAGGCCGACACGCCGCGTATGACGGTCGCCCTGGTCACGCACCAGGCGCCCGGCGACACGTTCTGGGACATCGTCCGCAAGGGCGCCGAGGCCGCCGCCGCCAAGGACAACATCAAGCTCATCTACTCGGCCGACCCGAACGCGGGCAACCAGGCCAACCTCGTCCAGAACGCCATCGACCAGAAGGTCGACGGAATCGCGGTCACCCTCGCCAAGCCCGACGCGATGAAGGACGTCCTGAGCAAGGCGAAGTCCGCGAACATACCCGTGGTCGGCCTCAACTCCGGTGTCAGTGACTGGAAGAGCCTCGGCCTGCTGGAGTTCTTCGGCCAGGACGAGACCGTGGCCGGCGAGGCGCTGGGCAGCAAGCTGAACTCGGAAGGCGCCAAGAAGGTCGTCTGTGTCATCCAGGAGCAGGGCAACATCGGCCTGACCCAGCGCTGCGACGGTGTGAAGAAGACCTTCAGCGGAACCACCGAGACGCTGAACGTCAACGGCACCGACATGCCGTCCGTGAAGTCGACGATCACCGCCAAGCTCACGCAGGACAAGGCCATCGACTACGTGGTCACGCTGGGCGCCCCGTTCGCACTGACCGCCGTGCAGTCGGTGTCCGACGCAGGCAGCCAGGCGAAGATCGCCACCTTCGACCTCAACAAGGATCTGACGAGCGCCATCAGCGCGGGCACCATCCAGTTCGCCGTGGACCAGCAGCCCTACCTCCAGGGCTACCTGTCGGTGGACTCGCTGTGGCTCTACAAGAACAACGGCAACTACAGCGGCGGCGGTGAGCAGCCCGTGCTGACCGGCCCCGCCTTCGTCGACAAGACCAATGTCGACAGCGTCGCCAAGTTCGCCGCCAACGGGACCCGGTGATGAGCATGACCCAGCATGCCGAGCCGGCGGTGAACACACCGCCGGCCTCCGGCCCGAAGCAGACCGACGGCCGGACCGCGCAACGCCCCCTGGCCTTCAGGCTGTTGGCCCGCCCCGAGGTCGGTGTCTTCCTGGGCGCCGCCGCGGTCTACGTGTTCTTCCTGATCTCGGCGCCGCCGGTGCGTGAGGCCAGTTCGATGGCGAACGTGCTGTACGGGTCCTCGACCATCGGCATCATGGCGCTGCCGGTGGCTCTGCTGATGATCGGCGGGGAGTTCGACCTGTCGGCCGGCGTCGCGGTGATCACCTCCGCGCTCACGGCGAGCATGCTCAGCTACCAACTGACCATGAACGTATGGGTCGGTGTGATAGCCGCGCTGGTCGTGTCGCTGGGGATCGGCTTCCTCAACGGCTGGCTGGTGGTCAAGACCGGACTGCCCAGCTTCCTGGTCACCCTGGGCAGCTTCCTGATCCTGCAAGGGGTCAACCTGGCGGTCACCAAGCTGGTCACCGGCAATGTGGCGACCGACGACATCAGCACGATGGACGGCTTCGACCAGGCCAAGAAGGTCTTCGCGTCGAGCTTCGACATCGGCGGCGTGCAGGTGAAGATCACGATCTTCTGGTGGCTGCTCTTCGCGGCGATCGCCACCTGGGTGCTGCTGCGCACCAAGTACGGCAACTGGGTCTTCGCGGTCGGCGGCAACAAGGAGTCCGCGCGGGCCGTCGGTGTGCCGGTGGCCTTCACCAAGATCTCGCTGTTCATGCTGGTCGGCTTCGGCGCCTGGTTCATCGGCATGCACCAGCTGTTCTCCTTCAACACCGTGCAGTCGGGCGAGGGAGTCGGCCAGGAGCTGATCTACATCTCCGCGGCCGTCATCGGCGGTTGTCTGCTGACCGGCGGCGCGGGCTCCGCGATCGGTCCGGTCTTCGGCGCGTTCATGTTCGGCATGGTGCAGCAGGGCATCGTCTACGCCGGCTGGAACCCCGACTGGTTCAAGGCGTTCCTCGGCGTGATGCTGCTCGGCGCCGTCCTGATCAATCTGTGGGTCCAGCGCACAGCGACCCGGAGGTGACCCCTATGACGAACAACGCACCCGGCACCCACGGCGCCATCCTCAAGGACACCGTCCCCCAGGGCGAGGCCCCCCTCGTGGAGCTGCGCAACGCGGGCAAGTCGTACGGCAACATCCGCGCCCTGCACGGCGTCGACCTCACCGTCCGCCCCAGCCAGGTCACCTGCGTGCTTGGCGACAACGGCGCCGGCAAGTCCACCCTGATCAAAATCATCTCCGGGCTGCACCAGCACACCGAGGGCGATTTCCTCGTCGACGGCGAACCGGTGCACTTCACCACCCCGCGCCAGGCCCTCGACCGCGGCATCGCCACCGTCTACCAGGACCTGGCCACCGTCCCGTTGATGCCGGTGTGGCGGAACTTCTTCCTCGGCTCCGAGATGACCAAGGGCCCCTGGCCGGTCCGCCGCCTCGACATCGAGAGGATGAAGAAGACCGCGGACGAGGAGCTCCGCAACATGGGCATCATCCTGGACGACCTGGAACAGCCCATCGGCACCCTCTCCGGCGGCCAGCGCCAGTGCGTAGCCATCGCCCGCGCCGTCTACTTCGGCGCCCGCGTGCTGATCCTGGACGAGCCGACGGCCGCCCTCGGCGTCAAGCAGTCCGGTGTCGTCCTGAAGTACATCGCCGCAGCCCGCGACCGCGGTCTCGGCGTCATCTTCATCACCCACAACCCGCACCACGCCTACATGGTCGGCGATCACTTCAGCGTGCTGCGCCTGGGCACCCTCGAACTCAGCGCGGAGCGCAACGAGATCACCCTCGACGAGCTGACCAACCACATGGCCGGCGGCACCGAACTCGTGGCCCTCAAGAACGAGTTGGCCCAGGTCCGCGGTGTCGACGTGGAGGGTCTCCCCGAGGAGAGGGACCTCAAGGCTCCGGTGACCGCTTCGCCCGAAGGGACCTCCTGACATGCCCGACCGTCCCGTCCTGGACCGCATCCGGGTGGGCTCCGCCCCCGACTCCTGGGGCGTCTGGTTCCCCGACGACCCCCGACAAGTGCCCTGGCAGCGCTTCCTGGACGAGGTCGCCGGGGCCGGCTACTTCTGGATCGAGCTGGGCCCGTACGGCTATCTGCCGACCGACCCGGCCCGGCTGACCGACGAGATCGCCAGGCGCGACCTGAAGGTCTCCGCGGGCACGGTCTTCACCGGCATGCACCGCGGCCCCGCCGTCTGGGACTCCACCTGGGAGCACGTGAGCCAAGTGGCCGCGCTCACCCGGGCGATGGGCGCCGAGCACCTCGTCGTCATCCCCTCCTTCTGGCGGGACGACAAGACCGCCGAGATCCTGGAGCCGCCGGAGCTGACCGGCACGCAGTGGGCCCACCTCACCAAGGGCATGGAACGTCTCGGGCACGAGGTCAAGGAGACGTACGGCCTCGACATCGTCGTGCATCCGCACGCCGACACCCACATCGACACCGAGGACCACGTCGAGCGCTTCCTCGACTCGACCGACTCCGAACTGGTCAACCTCTGCCTGGACACCGGGCACTACGCCTACTGCGGCGGCGACAGCGTCAAGCTGATCGAGACGTACGGCGAACGCATCGGCTATCTCCACCTCAAGCAGGTCGACCCGGAGATCCTTGCGGACGTCACAGCGAACGAGGTTCCCTTCGGGCCCGCCGTGGCGCGCGGAGTGATGTGCGAACCGCCGTCCGGCGTACCGGAGTTGGAGCCGGTGCTGATCGCCGCGCAGCGGCTGGGCGTGCAGCTGTTCGCGATCGTCGAGCAGGACATGTACCCGTGCGAGCCGGACAGGCCGCTCCCCGTCGCCGAGCGCACCCGCAAGTTCCTGCGCTCCTGCGGCGCCTGACGACGGTGGCAGCACCGCGTACAACGGGTCGGTGTGCGCTGCGCTGATCGCCCGGTGACATCGGCCCGCGAGTGAGGTGCGCGGCCGGGCTCGAACCCGGCCGCGCGACCGCACACGTCGATCAGGGAGTTCTTGGTGAGCCGAGCCGCTCCCGGTGCTCCGATGCGCAGTCGGTTGCGGCCCGGTTCACTCAGGCCTGCCGTACCTCCTGGATCGTGACGGGGCGGTGTTCGTGCAGGGACCGGGTGCAGGCGTCGGCGATCCAGCCGGCCTCCAGCGCGTCGGCGACCGTGCACGGGGAGGGCCGGGTGCCGGCCACGACCTCGGTGAACGCGGTGAGTTCGGCCCGGTAGGCGGCCCCGAAGCGGTCCATGAAGAAGTCGTACGGCGTGCCGGCCGGGAAGGTCACGCCGGGCTCGACCGAACGCAGCGGGAGCCTGTCCTCAAGCCCCACGGCGATGGTGTCCTTGAAGCCGTGGATCTCCATGCGGACGTCGTGACCCCGGCCGTTGTGGCGGGAGTTGGAGACCACCGCGACGGTGCCGTCGTCCAGGGTGAGGATCGCGCCGGTGGTGTCGGCGTCGCCCGCCTCCTTGATGTACTCGGCGCCCCGGTTGCCGCCCACCGCGTACACCTCGGTCACCTCCCGGCCGGTCACCCAGCGGATGATGTCGAAGTCGTGGACGCTGCAGTCGCGGAAGATGCCTCCGGACGCGGCGATGTACGCGGCCGGCGGCGGCGCCGGGTCCAGCGTGGTCGACCGTACGGTGTGCAGCTTGCCCAGTTCGCCGGAGCGGACGGCGGCGCGCGCGGCCACGAAGCCGGCGTCGAAGCGGCGGTTGTAGCCGATCTGGATCGGCACCTCGCTGCCCTGGACGGCCTTGAGCACCTCGACGCCCTCGCGCATGGTCCTGGCGACGGGCTTCTCGCAGAAGACGGGGATGCCTGCCTCGACGGCGGCGAGGATCAGGCCCGGGTGGGCGTCCGTCGCCGCGGCGATCACGACACCGTCCACCCCGGCGGCCAGCACGGCCTCGGGGGAGTCCGCGACCTCGGCGCCGAACCGCTCGGCGGCCTTCTTCGCGGCCTCCGCGAACGGGTCGGCCACGACGAGGGACTCGACCGCGTCGAGTCCGGAGAGGGTCTCGGCGTGGAAGGCGCCGATGCGGCCGAGGCCGAGGATTCCGATGCGCATGGGGTTCTTGCTCCTTGGGAGGTACGGGTTCTTATAAGGGGGTCAGTCGAGTCCGCCGAGGACGTTCTGGTCCCAGTCGATGACCGAACCGGTGACCACCCCGGACCGGTCGGACAGCAGGAACACCACGAAGTCGGCGATCTCGTCGGGCTGGCCGAGCTTGCCCATCGGGAGCCGTTCGGCGGCCTGTTCGAGCCAGTCGTCACCGGCGCCGTGGAAGGCCCGCTGGGTCGCGTCCTCGCCCTCGGTCGCGGTCCAGCCGATGTTCAGCCCGTTGATCCGGACCCGGTCGAAGCGGTGCGCGTGCGCGGCGTTGCGGGTCAGTCCGATCAGCCCGGCCTTCGCGGCGACGTACGGCGCCAGGAAGGGCTGCCCGCCGTGCGCCGAGGACGTGATGATGTTGACGACCGTGCCGGGCGCCTTGCGCGCCACCATGTCCGCGACCACCGCCTGCATCGCGAAGAACGGCGCCTTCAGGTTGATCGCGATGTGCTGGTCGAACAGCTCGGGCGTGGTGTCGAGCAGCGTGCCGCGCGAGGTGAGCCCGGCGGAGTTGACCAGGCAGTCCACCCGGCCCTGCGCGGCGATGACCTCGGCTGCGGATGCCTTCGCCTGCCCGGCGTCCGCCAGGTCGGCGCGTATGAACATCGCCTTGCCGCCCGCCTCGGTCAGCTCGGCCACCAGGGCCTCACCGGGCTCGCGGCGGCGGCCGGTGACGGCCACCACCGCGCCCTCGCGCACGGTGGCGCGGGCGATCGCGGCGCCCACGCCCTGGCTGCCGCCGTTGACGAGGACGACCTTGTCGTCGAGAAGTCCCATGGTGTTCCTCAGCTCTCGCGTCGTCCGGCACCGGCCCGCAGCTCCTCGCGGAGCGCCTCCGGGGTCCATTCCTCGCGCACCGCACGGCGTACGAGGTCCGCCTGCGAGGGCGGCGCCAGGCCGTCGACCGGCGGGTCGCTGTCGAGGTTGGTGGGGAAGGGGTAGCCCTCGGCGCAGGCCGCGATCACCGTGTCCAGCCACTCCTGGCCCGCGCCCGCGGCCTTGCGCTTCAGCAGCACGGGGAAGACCGCGTCGGTCACCGCCTCGCGGTCCACCGTCTCCATCGCCCGCCCGAACGCGGAGGACACCTGGAGCAGGTTGGCCATGCGCCGGACGTCCGCCGTGCGGTTGGTGCCGGCGGCGTGGAAGAGCGCGGGGTTGAAGAAGGCGGCATCGCCCTTGGCGAGCGGGAGTTGGATGTGATGGGCCTCGAAGTAGGCCTGGAACTGCGGGAGTCGCCAGGCCAGATAGCCCGGCTCGTACTTCTGGGAGTGCGGCAGGTACATCGTCGGACCCGACTCGACCGGCATGTCGCAGTGTGCGACCGCCCCTTGGAGCGTGAGCACGGGGGAGAGGCGGTGCACGTGCGCCGGGTAGGAGGCGGCGACCTCGTTGGTGAGGAAGCCGAGGTGGTAGTCGCGGTGCACGGTCTGCGCCGCGCCGCCCGGGTGGACCACGTTGACCTGCGAGGTGACCTGGTAGCCGGGGCCGAGCCAGGCGGTGGACACCAGGGCCAGGATGTCGTTCGCGTAGTAGTCGGCGAACGCCTCCGGGTCGTGGAGGGCGGCCTTCTCCAGGGCGTTCCACACCCGGTCGTTGGCCCCCGGCTTGGCGAAGTGGTCCCCGGCGCCCGCGCCCGAGGCGCGCTGCTCGGCGATCAGGGCGTCGAACACCGCGGTCGTACGGTCGACGACCGAGGTGTCCGGGAAGGCGCCCTGGAGGACCACGATGCCGGGCCCCTCGGCGAGGGCCCGGACCAGTTCGGCCTGGACCTCGCGGCGCTCGCCGGCCGCCACGGACTTGCGCAGCCGGTCACTGTCGTAGACGAGGACGTTCCGCTGTACCGAGGAGGCGTACGGAAACTCGGAGAGGTCGGTCGGCCGCTCGACCAGCGCACGGAAGGCGTCGAGGTCGCAGTCCTGCTCGGAGAGCCAGGCGCGGCGTTCTGCGGAAGTGAAGGACATCGTCGTCCCCTCGGGTCATGGACCGGTGCGGCTCTGTCATTCTTGTCATGACAAACCCGTCGAACAACCAGCAGGAACCCTTCAAAAACCCCTCAGGGAGCCGTCGCATGGGCCACCCCTTCCCGATCCGGGAAATCGCACGTCAGGCAGGTCTGAGCGAGGCCACCGTGGACCGGGTCCTGAACGGCCGGGGCGGCGTGCGGGACAGCACCGTGCGTGAGGTCCGCCTGGCCATCGCCGACCTGGACCGGCAGCGCACCCAGGTCCGGCTGGTCGGCCGTACGTTCATGATCGACATCGTGATGCAGACACCGGAGCGGTTCTCCACCGCCGTACAGGCCGCCCTGGAGGCCGAGCTGCCCGACCTGCACCCGGCGGTCGTGCGCTCACGTTTCCACTTCCGCGAGACCGGGCCGGTGGAGGAACTGGTCGGGACGCTGGACCGGATCGCGCGACGCGGCTCGCAGGGCGTGATTCTCAAGGCCCCGGACGTGCCGGAGGTGACCGCCGCCGTCGGCCGGCTCGTCGCCGCCGGGATCCCCGTCGTCACCCTGGTCACCGACCTGCCCACGAGCGCCCGGCTCGGCTACGTCGGCATCGACAACCGGGCGGCGGGCGCGACGGCCGCCTACCTCATGGGCCAGTGGCTCGGCGAACGGCCCGGCAATGTGCTGACCAGCCTCAGCAGCGGCTTCTTCCGCAACGAGGAGGAGCGCGAGATGGGTTTCCGGGGCGCGATGCGCGCCCGGCACCCGGAGCGGACCCTCGTCGAGATCGCCGAGGGGCAGGGCCTGGACGCCACCGAGTACGACCTCGTCCGGGCGGCGCTCAAGCGCGACCCGGACATCCGGGCGGTCTACTCGATCGGCGGCGGCAACATCGCGACCCTGCGCGCCTTCGCGGACCTGGGCCGCGAGTGCGCCGTGTTCATCGCCCACGACCTCGACCACGACAACACCCGGCTGCTGCGCGAACACCGCCTCTCCGCCGTGCTCCACCACGATCTGCGCCAGGACATGCGCGAGGCCTGCCGCCTGGTCATGCGGGCCCACGACGCCCTGCCACCCGCCGGTCCGACACCGCCGTCCACGATCCAGGTCGTCACGCCCTACAACATGCCTACGACGACGCCACGTTGACCCAGGAGCGGCTCTGTGCCGACCGCGCCATGGCATCGAGTACGGCCGCACCGCGCACGGCGTCCCGGAGCGTGGCACCGTACGGTTTCCCCTCGGCGACGGAACGCAGGAAGCGGTACGCCTCGATCACCTTCAGGTCGTCGTAGCCCATGGCGTTGGCGGCGCCCGGCTGGAAGGCGCCGAACTCCCCGTCGCCAGGCCCGACATACACCGTGCTCACCGGCTGGTCCTGATACGTCGTACCGCGGCTGACGCCCAGCTCGTTCATCCGGCGGAAGTCCCAGAACACCGCGCCCTTGGTGCCGTGCACCTCGAAGCCGTAGGGGCGCTGTCGGCGGGTGGGTTGACGGGCCGTGGGGCCGGTCACCTGCCGATGGCCGGGGTGCAACGGGCGCCGTCAGCGGCTGGGTTCACGGGCCGACGGTCGGCCGCACGTCTGCGTGATCGTCATCTTGGGCACGCCGTGTCCGGGCTCGGGTAGGCCGACTTCGGCCGTCAGTGGCTCTTTTTCGCCGGTGTGGGGTCCTCGACGGCTGGGCAATGATCTTCCTTGGCTTGGAGGGAAGTTGCCTGTGGGGGGAAACGTGACTGTGTGCGTGATCGGTGCGGGTTTGTCGGGTCTGGCGACCGCGCACGCTCTCGCGGCCAGGGGCGTCGATTTCGTCTGCCTCGAGAAGGCACCGGACGTCGGAGGGATCTGGCGTCAGCCGCAGGCGGGGGAACGAGGTCCGGGTTACCTGGCTCTGCACCTGAACTCCGCCAAGCAGCTGACCGGTTACGCCGATTTCCCGATGCCGGACTCCTTTCCCCTCTACCCGCGGCACAGCGCGGTCGCCGACTATCTGCGTTCTTTCGCGCAGTGGGCTGACGTACAGCCACATATCGAACTGCGCACCGAAGTGGAGTCCGTGCGCCAGGATCCTGACGGCGTATGGACGGTCGTCAGCCGGGACGTGGGCGGAGTATTGGCATCGCGGCGGTTCGAGCATGTGATCGTCGCTTCGGGGCACAACACGAAGCCGGTTTTCCCGGACCCGCTGCCGGCTGGCTCCCACTCGTACGGCGGAACGATTCTGCACTCCATCGACTATCGCGACGGCAGCGACTTCCAGGGGAAACGCGTCATCGTGGTGGGGCTCGGCGCGTCGGCGGTGGACATCGCGGCGGACGTCTCCCGGCACGCCGCACGGACCCTGCTCTCGGTGCGCCGCGGGCTCCACATCGTGCCCAAGCAGCTCTATGGCATGTCGCTCGACGAGATAGCCAATGCCCCGTGGTGGACCCGGATGGCCTTGCCCGAGCAGCGTCATTTCGTCGAGCAGTCGCTGCTCGTCGCGCGGGGGAGGCTGACCGACTACGGCCTTCCCGAACCCGACCATCGGATCTTCTCCTCGGCCGTCACCATCTCGGACGAGATTCTCAGCCGAATACGTCATGGCGCGGTGATCCCCAGACCGGCGATCGAGTCCATGGAGGGAAGACGGGTTCTCTTCACCGACGGAAGCTCCGAAGAGGCCGACGCGATCGTCTACTGCACCGGGTACCGCATGGCCTTCCCGTTCCTTCCCGCTGGATGGCCTGCGGGCCCGGAGGGAATGGTCGAGCTGTACAAACGTGTCGTCGCACCGGATCACCCCGGCCTGTACTTCGTCGGCCTGGTCCGCCCCGTGGGCACGATCACCCGCCTCGTCGAAGCCCAGGCGCGCTGGGTGGCGCGGATCGTCGACGGCGAGGTCGTCCTGCCGTCCGCCGAGGTCATGAGCAAGGAGATCAGCGCCTACCTGCGTGGCATCGTCGACCGCTACGGGAAGGCAGAGGGGTCCTCCATCCAGGTCGACGTCGTTCCGTATCTCCAGGAACTGAGCGACGAACAGGACGACTCGTACGCGTCGTAGGCGAAGCTCCTGCCGGACGTGGTCCGGTGCTGCC
>NZ_JBHXMF010000078.1:32688-38655 GCF_042721055.1 Streptomyces sp. NPDC058470 | reverse complement strand
TACTGCAGGGGGGACCCTGTGGGAGAGTAGGACGCCGCCGAACTATCTTTAGAGAGCTGGTCCCCGAACTTCGGTTCGGGGACCAGCTCTTTTTTGTTCTGCGTCACTTGAAATTCACGTTGCGCGGCAACCATCCCTGACATGGGTACTGCTGCAATGCTCGGGGCCGCAGGCGTCGGAGCCGGTGACGAGGTCATCGTGCCGGCCTTCGGGAACATCGATGTCGCCGAGGCCGCCACCCAGGCCGGTGCGGCGGTCGTCTTCGCCGACATCGACCCGACGACGTACTGCCTTGACGCCGACGCGGTCGAGGCAGTCGTGACTCCGCAGACGGCGGCCATCGTCGTCGTACACCGCTTCGGGCGGTCGGCCGACGTGGTGCGGTTGCGGGAGATCGGACAGCGACGCGGGCTGTTGGTGCTGGAGCAGGGTGAGTCCGAATTGCCGTACGACGAGGTCGCGCAGCGCAGGGCGCGGGCCGCGTACCTCGACGCGCGGCTGCGCGGGGTGAGGACTCCGGACGGCGGTGACGGGCACACGTACCAGCAGTACGTCGTGCGGGTGCCGGGCAACGGCAGGCCGGACCGGGACGCCTTCGCTCGGGCCGTGCGGGCCAGGGGAGTTGAGTGCTGGGTGCCGGTGAAGACGCCGGTGCACCGCACGGCCGGATTCCGTCGGGACGTGCGCCTTCCGGTGACCGAGCGGGCCGCGGACGACACTCTCGCGCTGCCCGTGGACGGGACGTTGGCGAAGCGGGAGATGCAGCGGATCGTGTCCGCGTGCAATGCGCTCGGTGGACTGCTCCAGCCCGCCGGTTGATCCGGCGCTGAACGAGCGGGACTTGTTGGGCGCAGGCTTCTGTTCGGGGTATGATCTATTCCGTTGCCGGGAGGGAAACCTCGTACGGTGACAGGCCCCCCTAGCTCAGTCGGTAGAGCGTCTCCATGGTAAGGAGAAGGTCAACGGTTCGATTCCGTTGGGGGGCTCCAGCAACAAAAGGTCTCCGCCCTTACGGGCGGAGGCCTTTGTCGTACCTCGAAGCGTCGTACCTGGAAGCCGTGGCTCAGTCCTTCTGGAGGCCCGGAACCCGCATCGCCAGAATCGCCATGTCGTCGGACGGGGCGTCGGAGGCGAAGCGTTCGACCGCGCGCATGATGCGGGCGGCCACCGCGCCTGCGGTGAGCCCGGTGCAGGTGGTGAGGACGTCCGTGAGGCCGTCGTCGCCGAGCATGCGGGTGCCCTCGCGGCGTTCGGTGACGCCGTCCGTGACGCAGAGGAGGACGTCGCCCGGGTCGAGCGTGATGGTCTGCTCGTAGAGCTCCAGGTCGTCCATGACGCCGAGGAGCGGCTGCGGATCGGCGGCCGGTTCGACCGTGCCGTCCTGGCGCAGGCGCAGGGGGAGCGGGTGACCGGCGCAGACCACCTTCAGGAGCGCCGAACCGTCCTCCTGCGGCCACAACTCGCCGTACAGGAGCGTGAGGAAGCGGCTGCGGGCGCCCTCGTCGAGGATCGCGGAGTTCAGGCGCTCCAGGACGGCCGGGCCGGTGAAGCCCTCCCGGGCCAGCAGCCTGAGTGCGTGCCGGGCCAGGCCGGTCACCGCCGCCGCCTCCGGGCCCGTACCGCAGACGTCGCCGATCGCGAAGCCGTACGCGCCGTCGCGGATCGGGAAGAGGTCGTAGAAGTCGCCGCCGACCTCATTGCCCTCGCCGGCCGCTCGGTAGATGACCTCGACCTCGACGCCCTCGATGTGCGGGAGTTCCGGGGGCAGGAGACTGCGCTGGAGGGACTGGCTGATGGCCATGCGCTCCGAGTACAGGCGGGCGTTGTCCAGGGCGAGGGCGGCCCTGCGACTCAAGTCCTCGGCGAGTTCGAGGATTTCCTGGCGGAAGTGTTCGTCCGAAGGCTTGCCCAGCGTCAGCATGCCGATGACGCGGTTGCGGGCGACCAGGGGGAGGACGACCGTCTCGCCGCCAACTGCCGCGGCCGTGGCGAGAGTTGTGCCGATGCCCGAGCTGAGCTTTGCGCGTTCGCCGAGGCTGCGCATGGAGGTGCGCAGCGCTGCTTCGTGGGCCGCCGCAGCGGGGGCGGCCCAGACGCGGGCGCCCGGGGTGGGGACCGGGTCCGGCGGGGAAATCGTGGACAGCAAGGCCTTGAGGCCGTCGATGCGTTCCTCGTCCTCGTGCAGGACATACGAGAGATACGGGTCGGAGGCCTGGTCGGCGATGGTGTAGACGGCGCACCAGGTGGCCAGGGTCGGGACCGTCATCTGGGCCATGAGGGCCAGGGTCTGGTCGCGGTCCAGGGTGCCGGCGAGGAGGTCGGAGGCCTCCACGAGGAAGGACAGTGAGCCGCGGCGCAGGCGTTCCAGCTCGCCGAGACGGGCGGATTCCACTGCCAGCGCGATGCGGTCGGCGGCGAACTGGAGGCGCAGGGCCTCTTCGTTGGAGTATCTGCCCGGTCCCTCGGCGGCGACGCCGAGGGAGCCGGTGAGGCGGCCCTCGACCTTCAGCGGGACGGTGACGACCGAGCGCATGCCGGTGCCGTTGAGGAGGGGGACGGCGCCGGGGACGACCGTCAGGTCCTCGTGGACGGCGGGCATACGGGCCGAGCCGTAGCGGCCGGGGCCCGCCTCGACGGGGACGCGGGCGAAGCGTTGGCGGGCGGAGGGGAGGCCCGTCGAGGCTCGTACCTCCAACTCCGTTTCGTCGTCGGTCGCCAGGAGCAGGAAGGCGGAGTCTCCGTCGAGCATGTCGCGGGCGCGCTCCACCGTCCGCT
Source organism: Streptomyces sp. NPDC058470 (assembly GCF_042721055.1). NCBI lineage: Bacteria > Bacillati > Actinomycetota > Actinomycetes > Kitasatosporales > Streptomycetaceae > Streptomyces > Streptomyces sp. NPDC058470. The sequence continues at coordinate 35,880 of NZ_JBHXMF010000078.1, read as the reverse complement.
GGAGGAGGCCGTCCAGGTCGTCGGGCGCCGGGGAGCCGATGAAGACCTCGAAGGGATCGGAGGCGTGGCCCTCGGAGCTGGTGGTCGTGTCGGTGGCCGATACGCGCAACGGGGTCTGGAGGACGGCGCGTTCGTGGTCACGTACGAGGAGGCAGACCGTGGAAGGCTCGCCGCCGGTGTCGCGGACCCGAAGGTGTGAGGCGTAGACGGGAATTACCCGGCCACTGGCGCCGCGGATGCCGTACGTGCCTTCCCAGCGCGAGAGTTGGAGGGCCTCGACGATGCCGGTGGAGGTGCCCGGGGTGTGCGGCCAGGCGGCGAGGTCGGTGAGCGGCTTGCCGATGACCAGCTCGGCGGCGTATCCGAAGAGCTCCTCGGCGTCCTCGTTCCAGGCGTTGATCGCGCCGGTGCGGTCGATCTGGACGACCGCGACGCGGACGCGGCCGTCGGCGAGCGGGAGGAGGTCGGCAGGGAGGGCCGGACCGGCGGTCCGGGTGCCCACCGCGCGTTCGGGGAGTTCGAGCTGGAACCAGACCTGTTTCTGGGTGGGCGTGTACTCGACACCCCAGCGGCTTGCCAGGGCGGCGCAGAGCTGGAGGCCGCGGCCCCCCTCGTTGTCCGGGCTGCCCATGTTGACAGCCGTCCCCTGGAGTGGAATTTCACGTTCCGGGTAGCGGTCCGCCACCTCGATGCGTACGCCGTCGTCGCTGCGCAGACACAACACGTCCGCGGAGGTGCCCGCATGCACGACTGCATTGGTGACGAGCTCGCTGGTGAGGACCACGGCGTCGTCGACGATATCGGCGAAGCCCCAGCCCTGGAGGGTGTCACGGACGAAGGAACGGGCGATGGCGACCGATCGCCCCACGGGCTCGAAACTGGCGGCCGCGCGCGCGGTGATCACAGAACTCCTCGTCCGGTTGTCGGCATGCGGGGCTCCATGGCCGCCCCGCTCCTGCCGGGGCAGAGCGTGGTTCCCCGTCGGTCGGGGATCCTGGGGCGATCCCCCAGGATGCAGTCCGGTGGTCATGGTGCGGCGCCCCTCCGATGCCTGCCCGCTCGTGCTCGTGCCACCGCCCAGGCCGGACGGGACCGGCATGGCTGGACAGCCGCATGCAAGGTTACTTACCTTCGCCGTCCATGCGGATGCCGGTTGCACTGTTTCCGCCCGGAGGTGTGCGGACGGTGTGCGAAGCTGCCGAACTGTTATGGCCGGGTTCAGGCATGGTGAAACACTGGGCAAGCTTCAGGAGAAGGTCCTGGCAGGGTGAGTGCCTGTCGGCAAGCGGAGCAGTAGTACCCGAGTACGCCAAGCAGTGATGGTCGACCCTTGTGGGAGGGACACAGTGGAGTCTGGCGCAGCGACGCGGGGCACTGAGACGCGCGCAAAAGGCGGACAGTCCCTGAAAGACCGGCGCCCACCGCGCAACGGCACCACCGAGGTGGATACGGCTGCGCTGAACCGGCTGATGGCGGCCCTGGTGTCGATGCGGGACGGGAACTTCCGCAAGCGGCTCACGGTCTCCGGCGACGGCGTGATGTCCGAGATCGCGGCGGTTTTCAATGAGGTGGCCGACCGGAATCTGCATCTGACGGGAGAGCTCTCACGGGTGCGGCGCGTGGTCGGGCGTGAGGGGAAGCTCACGGAGCGGCTGGAGTCGGGGGCCTCCGAGGGGTCCTGGGCGGCCGCGATCGACGCCTCGAACGCGCTCGTCGACGATCTCGTACGACCCGTCTCCGAGGTCGGCCGGGTGCTGTCCGCGGTGGCGGAGGGCGATCTGTCGCCGCGGATGGACCTGCGGGCGCAGGCCGCGGACGGGAACGGGCATCCGCTGCGCGGTGAGTTCCTCAAGGTCGGGCGCACCGTCAACAACCTGGTCGACCAGCTGTCGACGTTCACCGACGAGGTCACGCGGGTGGCCAGCGAGGTGGGGACCGAGGGCAAGCTGGGTGGGCAGGCCCGGGTGCGCGGTATGTCCGGTTCGTGGAAGGATCTCACGGATTCGGTCAACACCATGGCGTACCGGCTGACGGCTCAGGTGCGTGACATTGCTCTCGTGACGACGGCGGTCGCCAAGGGTGACTTGTCCCGGAAAGTCACGGTTCACGTGGCTGGCGAGATGCTGGAGCTGAAGAACACCGTCAACACGATGGTCGACCAGCTCTCCTCGTTCTCCTCCGAGGTGACGCGAGTCGCCCGGGAGGTGGGTACGGAGGGTGAGCTCGGCGGTCAGGCCAGGGTGCCGGGTGTGGCGGGTGTGTGGAAAGACCTCACCGATTCGGTGAATCTTATGGCCGGGAATCTCACGGCCCAGGTGCGCGGCATCGCGCAGGTGACGACGGCGGTCGCCAGTGGCGACCTGTCACAGAAGGTCACGGTCAGTGCGCGCGGTGAGGTCGCTCAGCTCGCCGAGACCATCAACCAGATGACCGAGACGCTGCGGACGTTCGCCGACGAGGTCACGCGAGTGGCCAACGAGGTCGGTGGCGAAGGGCGGCTCGGCGGGCAGGCGAACGTGCCGGGTGCGGCGGGGACGTGGAAGGACCTGACGGACTCCGTCAACACGGTCTTCCGGAACCTGACGACCCAGGTGCGCGACATCGCCGCGGTGACGACGGCCGTGGCCAACGGTGACCTCTCGCAGAAGGTCAGTGTCGAGGTCGCCGGTGAGATGCTGGAGCTGAAGAACACCGTCAACACGATGGTCGACCAGCTGTCGTCGTTCGGCGCCGAGGTCACGCGCGTGGCGCGCGAGATCGGTGTCGAGGGCGAACTGGGCGGGCAGGCGCAGGTGCCGGGTGCGGCGGGGACGTGGAAGGACCTGACGGACTCCGTCAACACGGCCTTCCGGAACCTGACCGGGCAGGTCCGCAACATCGCCCAGGTCACGACGGCGGTCGCCAACGGCGATCTCTCGCAAAAGGTCACCGTCGATGTCTCCGGCGAGATGCTCCAGCTGAAGAACACCGTGAACACGATGGTGGACCAGCTGTCCTCGTTCGCCGATCAGGTCACGCGGATGGCCCGCGACGTGGGGACCGAGGGGCGACTGGGCGGCCAGGCCCGGGTGGACGGCGTATCGGGTACGTGGAAGGAACTCACCGACTCCGTCAACTTCATGGCGGGGAACCTGACCTCGCAGGTACGGCAGATCGCGCAGGTCACGACTGCTGTGGCCCGGGGTGACCTGT
>NZ_JBHXMF010000078.1:0-32590 GCF_042721055.1 Streptomyces sp. NPDC058470 | reverse complement strand
GTCGCAGAAGATCGACGTGGACGCGCGCGGCGAGATCCTGGAGCTGAAGAACACCATCAACACGATGGTCGACCAGCTCTCCGCCTTCGCGGACCAGGTGACGAGGGTCGCCCGTGAAGTGGGTACGGAGGGGCGGCTCGGCGGGCAGGCACAGGTGCCCGGCGTCGCCGGTGTGTGGCGCGACCTGACCGACTCCGTGAACGGCATGGCCGGCAACCTCACCGCCCAGGTGCGCAACATCGCGCAGGTCGCGACGGCGGTCGCCCGGGGTGACCTGTCGCAGAAGATCGACGTGGACGCGCGCGGCGAGATCCTGGAGCTGAAGAACACCCTCAACACGATGGTGGACCAGCTCTCGAACTTCGCCGAGCAGGTGACGCGAGTGGCCCGTGAGGTGGGTACCGAGGGGCAGTTGGGCGGTCAGGCCGAGGTGCAGGGTGTCTCCGGCACCTGGAAGGACCTCACCCAGTCGGTGAACTTCATGGCGAACAACCTCACCATCCAGGTGCGGAACATCGCCGAGGTCACGACGGCGGTCGCCAAGGGCGACCTCTCCAAGAAGATCACCGTCGACGCGAAGGGCGAGATCCTCGAACTCGTCACCACCGTCAACACGATGGTGGACCAGCTGTCCAACTTCGCCGAGCAGGTGACCCTGGTGGCCCGCGAGGTCGGCACCGAGGGCAACCTGGGCGGACAGGCTCGGGTCCCGGGTGTCACGGGCATCTGGAAGGACCTGAGCGACAACGTCAACGTGATGGCCAACAACCTGACCAACCAGGTGCGGAACATCTCGCAGGTCGCGGCCGCGGTGGCCAACGGTGACCTCACCAAGACGGTCACCGTCGAGGCGAGCGGTGAGGTCGCCCAGCTCGCCGACACCGTCAACACGATGGTGAAGACGCTGAGTTCGTTCGCCGACCAGGTCACCAAGGTGGCCCGCGAGGTGGGCACGGACGGCATCCTCGGCGGCCAGGCGCACGTACCGGGAGTCGCCGGCACGTGGAAGGACCTCACCGAGTCGGTGAACGGCATGGCGTCGAACCTGACCGGCCAGGTGCGCAACATCGCGATGGTCACCACGGCCATCGCGAAGGGTGACCTGACCAAGAAGATCGACATCGACGCCCGCGGCGAGATGCTGGAGCTCAAGACCACCATCAACACGATGGTCGACCAGCTGTCGTCCTTCGCCGAGGAGGTCACCCGGGTGGCCCGCGAGGTGGGCACGGAGGGCCAGCTGGGCGGCCAGGCGCGGGTGCGGGACGTCGACGGCACCTGGCGCGACCTCACGGAGTCCGTGAACGAGATGGCCGGGAACCTCACCCGGCAGGTGCGTGCCATGGCGCGGGTGGCGACCGCGGTGACGCGCGGCGACCTGAACCTGAAGATCGACGTGGACGCCTCCGGCGAGATGCAGGAACTGCAGGACTACATCAACAAGATGATCGCCAACCTGCGCGACACCACCATCGCCAACAAGGAACAGGACTGGCTCAAGGGCAACCTCGCCCGCATCTCCGCCCTGATGCAGGGCCGCCGCGACCTCGAGGACGTCGCTTCGCTGATCATGAGCGAGCTGACCCCCGTCGTCGCCGCGCAGCACGGCGCGTTCTTCCTCTCCATGCCGCTGGTCGACGGCAAGGACGCGCTCCTGGAGGACGAGGACGCGTACGAGCTGCGCATGCTCGGGTCGTACGGCTACTCGATGGGCTCCATGCCGACGTCGTTCCGGCCTGGCGAGGCGCTGATCGGGACGGCGGCCCAGGAGAAGCGCACGATTCTCGTGGAGAACGCTCCGAGCGGCTATCTGAAGATCTCCTCCGGGCTCGGCGAGGCGCCGCCGGCGCAGGTGATCGTCCTTCCGGTGCTCTTCGAAGCGACCGTGCTGGGCGTCATCGAACTGGCGTCGTTCACGCCGTTCACGCAGATCCAGAAGGACTTCCTGAACCAGATCGCCGAGATGATCGCGACGAGCGTCAACACCATCTCCGTCAACACGAAGACGGAGGTGCTGCTGAAGCAGTCGCAGGAGCTGACCGAGCAGCTCACGGACCGGTCGGCCGAGCTGGAGAGCCGGCAGAAGGCTCTGCAGGACTCCAACGCGCAGCTGGAGGAGAAGGCCGAGCAACTCGCCCAGCAGAACCGTGACATCGAGGTCAAGAACACCGAGATCGAAGAGGCCCGGCAGGTCCTGGAGGAGCGGGCCGAGCAGCTCGCGGTCTCGATGCGCTACAAGAGCGAGTTCCTGGCGAACATGTCGCACGAGCTGCGTACGCCGCTCAACTCCCTGCTGATCCTGGCCAAGCTGCTCGCCGACAACGCGGACACGAACCTCACCCCGAAGCAGGTCGAGTTCGCCGAGACGATCCACGGCGCGGGATCCGACCTGCTTCAGCTGATCAACGACATCCTCGACCTGTCGAAGGTCGAGGCAGGCAAGATGGACGTGTCCCCGACACGCATCGCGCTGGTCCAACTCGTCGACTACGTAGAGGCCACTTTCCGTCCCCTGACGGCAGAGAAGGGCCTCGATTTCTCCGTACGCGTGTCGCCGGAACTGCCCGCCACGCTGCACACCGACGAACAGCGCCTCCTCCAGGTGCTGCGCAACCTGCTCTCCAACGCGGTGAAGTTCACCGACTCCGGAGCGGTCGAGCTGGTGATCAGGCCCGCCGGTGCGGAGGTTCCGGTGGCCATCCGGGAGCAGCTCCTGGAGGCGGGTTCGCTGCGGGACGCGGACGCCGACCTGATCGCGTTCTCCGTGACGGACACCGGCATCGGGATCGCGGCCAGCAAGATGAGGGTGATCTTCGAGGCCTTCAAGCAGGCGGACGGCACGACGAGCCGGAAGTACGGCGGTACGGGCCTGGGTCTCTCCATCTCGCGCGAGATCGCGCGGCTGTTGGGCGGTGAGATCCACGCGCAGAGCGAACCCGGACGTGGCTCCACGTTCACGCTGTATTTGCCACTGCACCCCAGTGAACTGCCTCCCCAGGGCTACGGGCAGCTCGCGCCGGCGCTGGAGGCCGGGGAGTTGCTGGCCTCCGAGGCGGAGCTGGCCGGAGCGGGCATCCAGATGCCGGCCGAGGTGAAGTCGTACCAGGAGACCCAGAACGGGCCCGCCGCGCTCTTCCGGAGGCGCCGCAGGGCGGTGCCCGCGGACGAGCAGCGGAGCGCGTCGGCGGGGCAGCCGGGCGCGGCTCAGGAGCAGTGGGCGCCCGCGGGCCGGCCGGACGGGGCGCAGCAGCCGCGTCAGGGGATCCGGTTCGAGGGTGAGAAGGTGCTCATCGTCGACGACGACATCCGCAACGTGTTCGCGCTGACCAGTGTGTTGGAGCAGCACGGCCTGTCGGTGCTGTACGCGGAGAACGGCCGTGAGGGCATCGAAGTCCTGGAGCAGCACGACGATGTGACGGTCGTTCTGATGGACATCATGATGCCGGAGATGGACGGCTACGCGACGACGACGGCGATCCGCAGGATGCCGCAGTTCGCCGGGCTGCCGATCATCGCGCTCACCGCGAAGGCGATGAAGGGCGACCGGGAGAAGGCCATCGAGTCCGGCGCCTCCGACTACGTCACCAAGCCGGTCGATCCCGATCATCTGCTCACCGTGATGGAACAGTGGATGCGTGAGCGGTGACACACTCGTGTCGGGGCGCCTGTCGGGGCGGCCGTTCTCGCATAACTCACTGTGGCCGACGCGGTGTAGAAGTACGGGATTCGGGGAACCTTCTGGTCTCCCGCTGCGTTTCTGCTACGTGCACAGTGACATCGCAGTGACAGGGTGTGGCGACAGGCGGGGTGCGGCTACCATGACCGGCACAAGGGCGGGCGACGCAACGGAGTCGTCCCCTGGGGCGGCGCCCGGTGCACTGCCGGGGCGAGGAGGGCGGGCCATGGTGCAGAAGGCCAAGATCCTCCTGGTCGATGACCGGCCGGAGAATCTGCTGGCGCTGGAGGCGATCCTCTCCGCGCTCGATCAGACACTGGTGCGGGCATCGTCCGGGGAGGAAGCGCTCAAAGCACTACTCACGGACGACTTCGCGGTCATTTTGCTGGACGTCCAGATGCCAGGCATGGACGGTTTCGAAACCGCCGCGCACATCAAGCGGCGAGAACGGACCCGGGACATCCCGATCATCTTCCTCACCGCCATCAACCACGGCCCGCATCACACCTTCCGGGGGTATGCGGCCGGTGCGGTGGACTACATCTCCAAGCCGTTCGACCCGTGGGTGCTGCGCGCGAAGGTCTCCGTCTTCGTCGAGCTCTACATGAAGAACTGCCAACTCCGGGAGCAGGCGGCGCTGCTGCGGCTCCAGTTGGAGGGTGGCGGCAAAGCGGCGCTGAGCGGGGCCAAGGAGCCGGCCGGGCTGCTCGCCGAACTCTCCGCGCGGCTGGCGGCCGTTGAGGAACAGGCCGAGGCGCTGTCCAAGCAACTGGATGACGACTCGGCGGACGCGGCGGCGGTGGCGACCGCGGCCCATCTCGAACGCAAACTCACGGGCTTGCGCAGAGCCCTGGACGCCCTGGAGCCCGGCACGGGGAACGGTGCGGCTTCGGTGCCGTCGCAGAACTGAGCGGGCCGTTTCGGGAGCGGCTCAAGTACCCCTGTCCGTGGCCGGCGAAGCTCTTCAGATCGTCCCCGGGTCGGGTGAGTCGAGAGTGCGTTCGCGCGTCCGATGTGTGCCGCCGGTGTGTGCCAAGCAGCGCAAGGCCGGTGAGAAGGCGTCAGTTTCGGGTACCGCTCCGGGCGACACGAACGGGTGAAGCGGTAAGCACACGTGTCCGCTGTCGTCTCCACCGGTAACCTCACACACATGGCCTCACGTCAGTCCGCAGCCAAGAAGCCGCCCGCGAAGAAGGCGGCCGCTCCGACGAAGGCCCCCGCGAAAAAGGCCGCCGCGAAGAAGGCGCCTGCCAAGAAGGCCGCGGCGAAGAAGCCCGCACCCGCGCCGGCGCCCAATCCGACCGCGGGCGTGTACAAACTCGTCCGCGCCCTCTGGCTGGGGGTCGCGCACGCCGTCGGAGCGATGTTCCGCGGCATAGGGCGGGGCGCGAAGGGGCTCGACCCGGCGCACCGCAAGGACGGTGTCGCGCTGCTGCTGCTCGGCCTGGCACTGATCACCGCGGCGGGCACCTGGTCCAACCTGCAGGGCCCCGTCGGCGACCTCGTCGAGATGCTGGTCACCGGCGCCTTCGGCCGCCTCGACCTGCTGGTCCCGATACTGCTCGGTGTCATCGCGGCCCGGCTCATCCGGCATCCCGAGAAGCCCGAGGCGAACGGCCGCATCGTGATCGGCCTGTCCGCGCTCGTCATCGGCGTGCTCGGTCAGGTCCACATCGCGTGCGGGGCGCCCGCGCGCAGCGACGGCATGCAGGCCATAAGGGACGCCGGCGGGCTCATCGGTTGGGGTGCGTCCACCCCGCTGACGTACACGATGGGTGACGTCCTGGCCGTACCGCTCCTGGTGCTCCTCACGATCTTCGGACTGCTCGTCGTCACGGCGACCCCGGTCAACGCGATTCCGCAGCGGCTGCGGCTGCTCGGCCAGAAGCTGGGCATCGTCCAGGCCGACGACGAGGACCGCTTCGGGGAGGACGACGAGCGCTACGACGAGCAATGGCGTGAGGCGCTCCCCACACGCTCCAGGAGGCGCTCTCGGGCCCCTGAGGAGTACGACCCCGACATCGCCGAGCAGGAGGCGCTCAGCAGGCGCCGTGGCCGCTCCAGGCGGCCCGCCTTGCAGCAGCCCGACATGAACCGGCCGATGGACGCGGTGGACGTCGCCGCGGCCGCCGCTGCCGCGCTCGACGGGGCCGTGCTGCACGGGATGCCGCCCTCGGCGCTGGTCGCCGATCTGACGCAGGGCGTCGGTGTGGAACGGGACGGGTTCGAGGAGACGACGCCGGTCCCGGCCGCCCGCGCCAAGCTCGTCCCCGGAGCCAAGCGGCCCAAGCAGGAGGTGCTCAAGGCCGAGTCCGTCGTGCCCGACCTCACGAAGGCCGCGCCCGACGAGCCGCGCGAGCTGCCCCCGCGCGCGGAGCAGCTCCAGCTCTCCGGCGACATCACCTACTCCCTGCCGTCGCTCGACCTCCTGGAGCGCGGCGGCCCCGGCAAGACACGAAGCGCCGCCAACGACGCGGTGGTCGCCTCCCTTCAGAACGTCTTCATGGAGTTCAAGGTCGACGCCTCCGTCACCGGCTTCACACGCGGTCCGACGGTCACCCGCTACGAGGTCGAGCTCGGCCCCGCCGTGAAGGTCGAGCGGATCACGGCGCTCGCCAAGAACATCGCGTACGCCGTCGCCAGCCCCGATGTTCGGATCATCAGCCCGATCCCCGGCAAGTCGGCGGTCGGCATCGAGATCCCGAACTCCGACCGCGAGATGGTCAACCTGGGCGATGTACTGCGTCTCGCGGACGCCGCCGAGGACGACCATCCGATGCTCGTCGCGCTCGGCAAGAACGTCGAGGGCGGCTACGAGATGGCCAATCTCGCGAAGATGCCGCACGTCCTGGTGGCCGGAGCGACCGGCTCCGGCAAATCGTCGTGCATTAACTGCCTGATTACGTCCGTCATGGTCCGCGCGACCCCCGAGGACGTGCGCATGGTCCTCGTCGACCCCAAGCGCGTCGAGCTGACCGCGTACGAGGGCATCCCACACCTGATCACGCCCATCATCACCAACCCGAAGCGGGCGGCCGAGGCGCTGCAGTGGGTCGTACGGGAGATGGATCTGCGCTACGACGACCTCGCGGCGTTCGGGTACCGGCACATCGACGACTTCAACGAGGCCATCAGGAACGGCAAGGTGAAGCTGCCCGAGGGCAGTGAGCGCGAGCTGACGCCGTACCCGTATCTGCTGGTGATCGTCGACGAGCTCGCGGACCTGATGATGGTCGCGCCGCGGGACGTCGAGGACTCGATCGTGCGGATCACGCAGCTCGCGCGTGCGGCCGGAATCCACCTGGTGCTGGCCACGCAGCGGCCGTCCGTCGACGTCGTCACCGGTCTGATCAAGGCGAACGTGCCGTCACGGCTCGCGTTCGCCACCTCCTCGCTCGCCGACAGCCGGGTCATCCTCGACCAGCCGGGCGCCGAGAAGCTGATCGGCAAGGGCGACGGGCTCTTCCTGCCGATGGGGGCCAACAAGCCGATCCGGCTGCAGGGCGCCTTCGTCACCGAGGGCGAGATCGCGGCGATCGTGCAGCACTGCAAGGATCAGATGGCGCCGGTCTTCCGTGAGGACGTCACGGTGGGCACCAAGCAGAAGAAGGAGATCGACGAGGACATCGGCGACGACCTCGACCTGCTGTGCCAGGCGGCCGAACTGGTCGTCTCCACCCAGTTCGGGTCCACCTCCATGCTCCAGCGCAAACTGCGCGTCGGCTTCGCCAAGGCGGGGCGCCTGATGGACCTCATGGAGTCCCGAGGCATCGTGGGGCCGAGCGAGGGCTCCAAGGCGCGTGACGTTCTTGTGAAGGCTGATGAGCTGGATGGAGTGCTCGCCGTGATTCGCGGGGAAGCTGAGGCCTGAGGACAGCGGGAAGCCGAAGTGTGAGGAAACGGGACAGGCCGGCCGCTCCGCGCGTGAGTTCGCGGCAGATGGGTACTTGATCGTGACTCACCCGTAAGGGATCGGTGCGCAACCGTTTCCCTTCGGCGTACGTCAAGTTGAGCGAGGGGACACGTACGTGTCCCATCATCAGGATGACCGGCCATTCTGATGGCGTAAGAAGTCCTGCCGCCCGGTTGCCCCATCCTTTCCCACCCCCCCTAAACTGAACCTCCAGCACAGGTGGCTACACGCTCGAAAGGCGCCCCCGTGTCCATCGGCAATACCCCCGACGGCAACTCCCCCGAAGACGAGCGTCCGTTCGAAGACGACCGCGCGGCAGAGCAGCCTTCGATCGGCCGTGCCCTGCGGCAGGCCCGCATCGCGGCCGGGCTGACCGTCGATGACGTCAGCAACGCCACCCGGGTCCGCATCGCCATCATTCACTCGATCGAGCAGGACGACTTCGCTCCCTGTGGGGGTGACGTCTACGCGCGCGGTCACATCCGGACCCTGGCACGCGCCGTGCACATCGATCCCGCCGTGCTGCTTGCGCGCTACGACGCCGAGCACGGCGGGCGTCCCGCGCCGACGCCGGCCGCCCCGCTCTTCGAGGCGGAACGCATCCGTCCCGAGCGCCGCGGTCCCAACTGGACCGCCGCCATGGTCGCCGCGATCGTGGCGGTGATCGGCTTCGTCGGTTTCACCATGGTCAAGGGCGACGGCGGGGACGACTCGAACACGCAGGTCGCCGAGGGTTCCACGCCGACCACCAGCAAGCCCGCGGCCAAGCCGACCACGGCCAAGCCCGTCGACCCGAAGCCGGAGCCGTCCGACAGCGCCATCGCGGCCGCCCCGCAGGACAAGGTGACCGTCCAGGTGAGCGCCCCCGACGGGCGCAGCTGGATCTCCGCCAAGGACCACAACGGGCGGCTGCTCTTCGACGGCCTCCTGGAGCGAGGCCAGTCCAAGACCTTCCAGGACCAGGAGAAGATCGATCTGGTCCTTGGCGACGCGGGCGCCATTCAGCTGCACGTGAACGGCAAGGAAATCGCGGACGAGTTCCAGCCCGGTCAGGTCGAGCGCCTCACCTACACGAAGGGCGACCCCGAAGTCGGATAAGCGACTCGAGGGAGTACCCCCAAAGAGACGGGCACTCACGGGGTTGGCCAAGATCGGCCAACCCCGTCGACGTGGGGTGTCAGTGGGACGAAGTAGTCTTGAGCCCATGCCTGAACGCCGTACCGTCGCACTCGTCACCCTTGGCTGCGCCCGTAACGAGGTGGACTCGGAGGAGCTCGCAGGCCGCTTGGAGGCGGACGGCTGGCAACTCGTGGAGGACGCCGAGGACGCGGACGTAGCCGTCGTCAACACCTGTGGCTTCGTCGAGGCCGCCAAGAAGGACTCCGTCGACGCCCTCCTCGAGGCCAATGACCTCAAGGGCCACGGGAGAACCCAGGCCGTCGTGGCCGTGGGCTGCATGGCCGAGCGGTACGGCAAGGAGCTCGCCGAGGCGCTGCCCGAGGCCGACGGCGTACTCGGCTTCGACGACTACGCCGACATCTCCGAGCGCCTCCAGACCATCCTGAACGGCGGCATCCACGCCGCGCACACCCCCCGCGACCGTCGCAAGCTGCTGCCGATCAGCCCGGCCGAGCGGCAGTCTGTTTCCGACGTCGCGCTTCCCGGCCACGGCGCCCCCTCCGACCTTCCGGACGGTGTCGCTCCGGAGTCCGGCCCCCGCGCACCCCTGCGCCGCCGCCTCGACGGCTCGCCCGTCGCCTCGGTGAAGCTCGCCTCCGGCTGTGACCGGCGCTGCTCCTTTTGTGCCATCCCGTCCTTCCGCGGCTCGTTCATCTCGCGCCGCCCGAGCGACGTGCTCAACGAGACCCGCTGGCTCGCCGAGCAGGGCGTCAAGGAGGTCATGCTGGTCTCCGAGAACAACACCTCGTACGGCAAGGACCTCGGCGACATCCGCCTCCTGGAGACGCTGCTGCCCGAGCTGGCGGAGATCGAGGGCGTCGAGCGCGTGCGGGTCAGCTACCTGCAGCCTGCCGAGATGCGCCCCGGGCTCATCGACGTCCTCACCTCGACGCCGAACATCGCGCCCTACTTCGACCTCTCCTTCCAGCACTCCGCGCCCGATGTGCTACGCGCGATGCGGCGCTTCGGTGACACCGACCGCTTCCTGGAACTGCTCGACACCATCCGCTCCAAGGCTCCGCAGGCCGGTGTGCGGTCCAACTTCATCGTGGGTTTCCCGGGCGAGACCGAGGCCGATCTCGCCGAGTTGGAGCGGTTCCTGACGGGTGCGCGGCTCGACGCGATCGGTGTCTTCGGGTACTCGGACGAGGACGGCACGGAGGCGGCGACGTACGAGCACAAGCTCGACGTGGACGTGGTCGCGGAGCGGCTGGCGCGCGTCTCCCGGCTGGCCGAGGAGCTTGTCTCGCAGCGGGCGGAGGAGCGCGTCGGGGAGACGGTGAGTGTCCTGGTCGAGTCGGTGGACTCCGCGGAGGGCGCCTTCGGGCGCGCCGAGCACCAGGCGCCCGAGACGGACGGCCAGGTGCTCTTCACGAGCGGCGAAGGTCTGACCGTCGGCCGTATCGTCGAGGCCAAGGTGGTCGGTACGGAAGGTGTCGACCTGGTGGCCGAGCCGCTTCTGGGCTCGCTCCCGTGTACTGAGGAGGCGGGCAGATGACCGGAGCCCCGGCATCCGCGACGGGCGGCTCCCCCAGCGCGAAAGGGGCGGCGGGCGCTCCCGGCGCACCGGGGGGCGCGAAGCCGGTGCGGGCCGGGAAGCTGGGCGCTGCGGCCGTCAACCAGGCCAGCCTCTGGAACATCGCCAACCTTCTGACCATGCTCCGGCTCGTCCTCGTGCCCGGCTTCGTCGCCCTGATGCTGGCCGATGGCGGGTACGACCCCGCGATGCGCGCATGGGCCTGGGCGGCCTTCGCCGTCGCCATGATCACCGATATCTTCGACGGTCATCTGGCGCGCACGTACAACCTCGTCACCGACTTCGGGAAGATCGCCGACCCCATCGCCGACAAGGCGATCATGGGCGCGGCGCTGATCTGTCTGTCCTCCCTCGGCGATCTGCCGTGGTGGGTGACGGGGGTGATCCTCGGGCGAGAGCTCGGGATCACCCTGCTTCGTTTCGTGGTGATCCGTTACGGGGTCATCCCGGCAAGCCGCGGCGGCAAGCTGAAGACGCTGGTCCAGGGCACGGCGGTCGGGATGTACGTCCTGGCACTGACGGGGCCGCTGGCCACCCTGAGGTTCTGGGTGATGGCTGTGGCGGTCGTCCTGACCGTGGTCACGGGGCTCGACTATGTGAGACAAGCCATTGTGCTGCGCCGGAGTGGGCTCGCCGAGCGCCTGGCGGCCACCGAGGGGGCGAAGTGGTGAACTCCCTGGCCGCTGAAGTGCTGCGACTACTCACGGTGAGGGGCGAGACGCTTGCCGTGGCCGAGTCCCTCACCGGTGGCCTGGTGGCGACGGAAATCACAGCGGTGCCTGGGGCGTCCAAGGCCTTCCGTGGCTCCGTGACCGCGTACGCCACCGAGCTCAAGCATGAACTGCTCGGCGTCGACGCCACTCTGCTGGCCGAGCGTGGGGCGGTGGATCCGCAGGTCGCGGCCCAGATGGCGGCCGGCGTGCGCAAGGCTCTCGGCGCGGACTGGGGGATCGCGACGACCGGTGTCGCAGGGCCCGATCCGCAGGACGGACAGCCCGTCGGCACGGTATTCGTGGCCGTCGACGGACCCTCGGACGCCTTTTCCGATGCCGCCGGTGGCGGGAAAGTCGTACCGCTGCGGTTGAACGGCGGCCGTGCGGACATCCGTATGGAGAGTGCACAGAGCGTACTCGCACTGCTCCTGAAGGAGCTTGCGGGCGAACAGACCGGGAATGAGCGGGCACAGGATACGGAACAGAACGGGGGGTTTTGATGTTTGCAGCCCTGAGTGAACACGACATCGCTCCCCGCACGGCCGCGGCGCAAGGCGGTACGGTGGGGCGTGAAGGATGCGGCTACGCGGTCCGAGGAGGGAGCCACCGATGATTCTGCTCCGTCGCCTGCTGGGTGACGTGCTGCGTCGGCAGCGCCAGCGCCAGGGCCGTACTCTGCGCGAAGTCTCCTCGTCCGCCCGAGTCTCACTCGGCTATCTCTCCGAGGTGGAGCGGGGGCAGAAGGAGGCATCCTCCGAGCTGCTCTCCGCGATCTGCGACGCGTTGGACGTACGGATGTCCGAGCTCATGCGAGAAGTGAGCGACGAGCTCGCCCTCGCCGAGCTGGCACGGTCGGCTGCGGCCACCGAACAGGTGCCCGCACCGGTACGTCGCCCGATGCTCAATTCCGTATCGGTGACCGGCGTGCCACCGGAACGGGTCACGATCAAGGCGCCTGCGGAGGCGGTCGACGTCGTCGCCGCCTGACGCCCACGATGGTGGCGTTCATGAACTGCGAAAGCCTGTAGGAAGCCCTGGTCGGGGCCTTCGGGGAGACCTGGAGGAACTGGCCGGGGCTTTTGCATGCCTTCGATTGCCCCGCTCGTCCCCACTCACTTCCACTCGCCTTCGAGTGACCCGAATTGTGCGTATATGACATTGTTGGTGGCGTCGCGAGAATCGGAGGATTCTGATGTACGTCGTCAAGAGCTCGTTGCCCGAAGCGGACCTGAAGACCGTGGCTGAGGCCTTGCAGGGCGCACTGGTCGACTTGGTCGACCTCTCCCTGGTGGCGAAGCAGATCCACTGGAACGTGGTCGGACCACGCTTCCGCTCCGTCCATCTGCAGCTCGACGAGGTCGTGGACACCGCGCGGCTGCACTCCGACACCGTGGCGGAGCGCGCCTCGACACTGGGCGTCTCACCCGATGGACGCGCCGCCACCGTGGCCTCAACCAGTGGCATCGGCTCGACGCCCAACGGCTGGGTCAAGGACACGGACGCCGTCGGGGCGCTCGTGGATGCGCTGAGCGCGGTGATCACGCGGATGCGGGAACGGGTGGCGGCGACCGGGGACCCCGATCCGGTGAGCCAGGACATCTTCATCGGGATCACGGCCGACCTCGAGAAGCATCATTGGATGTTCCAGGCGGAGAACGTCGAGGCGGAGAACCGGTGACCCGCCCGCTGTGCGGGCTCAGGGTGCGTCTGTGTGCCGCCGGTGCGCTCTGTCGGGCGTGAGGGCGGTGTTCTAGCTTCGGGCTGGAGGTGGCGGCCATGGTAGGGCGAATAGTGCGTTGGGGGGTGGCTCTGGGGCTTGGCGGGCTGTGGTGGTGGAGTGTGCTCCGGCTCGCCCTGGTGCCTGGCGCGGGGGTCTTGGAGGGGGCGGTCGCGGCCGGCGGCTGGGGGCTGAGTCTGCTGCCGGTGCACTGTGTTCCGAAGGCGCGGGCGGGGCGGGGCGTGCGGGTGTCGTCGGGGGCGCGTGGGGCTGCTGTGGGGGAGTGAGGCGGGGGCGGTGCGGAGGGGGCTGGAGGCTGAGTCTCTGCTGCCGGTGTGCTGTGTTCCGAAGGCGTGGGTGGGGCGGGGTGCGCGGGTGTCGTCGGGGGCGCGTGGGCCTGCTGTGGGGTGGGGGCTGCAGTGCTCCCGGTGGGTGTGGCGCTCGGGCATCGCGGGTGGGGAGTGGAAAGGGGTGGACGAGTTTCTGGAGCGGGGGCTACCAAGGCATGGCGACGCCGCCGTTGGGGCGGAGGATCTGGCCCGTGGTGAACGCCGAGGCGTCGCAGGCCAGATGCAGTACGGCGTGGGCGACGTCCTCCGGTTCGCCGACGCGGCCCAGCGGGGCCAGTCGGGCCATGAATGCCTCGGTATGTGCGTGTGCCTCCCCGTCGTGCCGGTTGGTCATCGGCGTACGGATCCAGCCGGGCGCCACCGCATTGACGCGGATGCCGTGCGGGCCGGTCTCCGTCGCCAGGGTTTTCGTCAACTGGACGACCGCCGCCTTCGCCGCGCCGTAGCAGAACAGGCCGGGGCCGCCCGTGTCTACGGCGCCAGAGGCCATCGTGATGATGCTGCCCCGGGTACCGGTGTCGATCATCGCGCGGGCCGCTTCCTGACAGGCGTACAGCACGCCCTTGAAGTTGACGCTCAGTACGCGGTCCAGGTCCTCGTCCGTGGTCTCCAGGACCGGGCTGCTGTGCATGATCCCGGCGACCGCCGCCATGACGTCGAGGCGTTCGCAGGATGCGACGGCCTGCCTGAGTTGTTCGCGGTCGGTCACGTCGAGCGGGTGGGTGTGGGCGGTGCCGCCCTGCCCCTTGATCAGAGTTGCCGTCTCATGCAGGCCCTGCGCGTCGCGGTCCGCGCAGTGGACGGTGGCGCCCGCCTCGGCGAGCAGAACGGCGGACGCGCGGCCGATGCCGCTTGCCGCGCCGGTGACGAACGCGGTGCGTCCGGTGAGGTCGTACGCCTTGAGGGCCATGAAGGGACCGTACGAGGGTTTCTGACGGGTCGTCAATTGGCTGTACGGCGGTTACTTGTGCGGGGTTTGGCGGCGCCCGGTGGCGGTGTGGGGCCGGTTTGGCAGGTCGGGCACCAGTAGGTGGGGCGCTCGCGGGAGCCGTCGCCCTGGTCGGCCGAGCGGATCGGGGTGTGGCAGCGCAGGCAGGGGCGGGCTGTGCGGCCGTACACGTAGAGGTTCTGGTCGCGTCCCGTGGCGCTGTGTCCCTGGGTGCTGCGACCCGTGGTGTTGCGGGCCGCGGTGCTGGGGGTCGTGGTGTTGCGGGTCGGGCTGTCTCGGTTGGATTCGAGGAGCTTCTTCGCCAGGGCGGGCAGGTGAGCGGCGCGGTCGGCGGGGAGCGCGCCGATGGGGAGCCAGGGGGTGACGCCGAGGAGGAAGCACAGCTCGCTCTTGTAGACGTTGCCGATGCCGGCGAGATTGCGTTGGTCGAGCAGGGCTTCACCGAGCGGGCGGGCTGGGTCGCGCAGCAGATTCTGCAGGGCCTTGTCCGGGTTCCAGTCCGGGCCCAGGAGGTCGGGGCCGAGGTGGCCCACGGCGCGGTCCTCGTCGGTGGTGCGGATCAGTTCCAGCACAGGGAGCCGGTATCCGACGGCCGTGCGGTCCACGGTGCCGAGGATGGCTCGGATCTGGTGGGCGGGGCCGCCGCTCCAGCGCTGCCCGTTCGCGTACACCTTCCACGAACCGTCCATCCGCAGATGCGAGTGCAGGGTCAGACCGCCCTCGATCCTGGTGAGAAGGTGTTTGCCCCGCGGGGTCACGTCCAGGACGGTGCGGCCGGTGAGGTCGGCGGTGGCATACCTCGGTACCCGCAGGTCGGAGCGGGTCAGCACTTTGCCGGCGAGGGCGGTGTGCAGCCGCCTCGCGGCTTGCCAGACGGTGTCTCCTTCGGGCATGGGTCCAGGGTGGCATGTCGGGGAGGGGGACTCGGGGTGCCTCGGGGTGCTCCGGCGGGTGGGCGGGTGTCTCTGGGGCAGGGGGCGGGTTGCTCGGAGCTGGTTTGTGTCTTTGGGAGGCGCTACGCGCGCAGGCGCAGTCCGCGGGGGGTCGCGATGAAGCCTGCTCCTTCCAGGAGGGTGCCGAAGGGGGAGGTCAGGGCGGAGGTGCCGTTGACGCGTTCCACCGTGACCGTGCCGAGGGAGCCGGCGCGGGCCGCTGCCGCGAGGGACTCGGCGGCGGCGCGCAGACGGGCGTCCTGCGTGATGGTGCCGTCCGGGTCGGCGGGCCAGGCCAGCAGGGTCTTGCCGCCGCGCTCCATGTACAGCGTCAGCTCGCCGTCGACGAGCACGACCAGGGAGCCTGCCTTCCGGCCGGGCTTGTGTCCTGCGCCGGTCGGGGGCTCGGGCCACGGGAGGGCCGCGCCGTAGGCGTTGGCGGGGTCGGCGGCGGCAAGGACGATGGCTTGGGAGCTTGCGCGGCTGCGGGGGCGGGGGCGGTTGTTCGGGGGGCCGGCGATGTTGGGGAATCCAGGGCCCACGGGGGAGGGGGAGGGGGAGCGGGTTGAGAAGGCGGAGTCGGCCGAGTCGGCGGAGAAACTGTGGTCGTCGGTGAGGCTGGAGTCGGGTGGGAAGTCGGAGGAGTTCGCGGGGTCGAAGTCCTCCGGGTCGTGGAGGTTGTCGCGGTCGTCCGGATGGCTGGGAGCGTCGACGAAGCTGAGGGAGTCGGTCGGATCGAGACCGCTGGGAAAGCCGGAGGTGTGGTCGTCGTCGCCCGGGAAGCCGGGAGCGCGCGGGGTGTCGCGGTGACTGGCGGCGGCGCTGTGGGGTGGGGAACTGGCGTCGCCTGGGAAGTCCGGGGTGCCCGCGGAGGAGTGGCGGCCGGGAGAGTGTGCCGTGCCTGCAGAACCCTGGGGGTCTGAGGAGCCGCGGTCGGTCGGGAAGCTTGCGGTACTCGTGGAGTAGCGGTCGTCCGGGAAGGCGTGCTGGTCCGGGAATCCGTTCGGGAGCAGGTCCGGTTCGGACAGGGTTTCGCCCCGGTCCCGGGCGTTCGCCGCCGCGCGCAGGCGGTCCACCGCGCCGTCCATGGCGAACTGGGCCGCGCCGAGTCCTTCGACCACGTATCCGCGTCGTGCCTGGCCGCTGTCCTCGAAGGCGGACAGGATGCGGTAGATCGCGGAGAAACCGCCCTCGACGCCCTCGGCGGCGACAGCGCCTCGGGTCACCACGCCGTGCCGGTCGAGCAGTGTGCGGGCCAGGGCATGGGCGCGCACGGTGAGGTCGGGCTCACGGTCGGGGAGCAGGGACCAGCGGCCTGCCACGGTCGGCGGGCCGGTACGGGACTGGGGGCGCGCGGCGCCGGTCACGGAGCCGTAGCGTCCGCGTGGCATCGAGCGCTTGGCGCGGTGCGCCGTGGATCCGGCGGTGCGGCCAGAGCCCAGAAGGGAGCGCATGGGGGCGAGCGTGTCGTTCGTGAGCCGCCCCGACCAGGTCAGGTCCCAGACCGCGTCGGCCAGTTGAGGATCGGTGACGTCCGGGTGCGTGGTCGCGCGGACCTGGTCGGTGATCTGACGGAAGAAGAGGCCGTAGCCCCCGGATAGGGCGTCCAGGATGGATTGGTGGAGGGCGGTGAGCTCCAAGGGGTGTGGGGAGGGAAGGAGCAGCGGGGCGGCGTCCGCCAGGTACAGCGAGACCCAGCCGTCCTTGCCCGGCAGTGACCCGGCCCCGGCCCAGACCACCTCGCCGGCCGCGGTGAGCTCATCAAGGTGTGCGGGGGCGTAGCCGGTGACCCGGGACGGCAGGACGAGCTTCTCCAGCGCGGAGGCGGGAACCGACGCGCCCTGCAACTGCTCGATGGCGCGCACCAGTCCGTCGATGCCGCGCAGCCCATGACCGCTGCCGATGTGCTGCCACTGCGGCAGGAACTGCGCGAGCGCGGCGGGCGGCACCGGCTCCAACTCGTGACGCAGAGCCGCGAGCGAACGGCGCCGCAGCCTGCGCAGCACCGCCGCGTCACACCACTCCTGACCGATCCCGGCCGGATGGAACTCCCCCTGCACGACGCGTCCGGCCGAGGCGAGTCGCTGCAGGGCGCCGTCCGTGACGGCCGTGCCGAGCCCGAAGCGGGCGGCGGCCGTCGTCGACGTGAACGGGCCGTGGGTGCGCGCGTACCGCGCGAGGAGGTCGCCGAGCGGGTCCTTGACCGGTTCGGTGAAGGCCTCCGGGACACCGACGGGCAAGGCCGTACCGAGCGCGTCACGCAGCCGGCCCGCGTCCTCGATCGCGGCCCAGTGGTCCGCTCCGGCGACCCGGACCCGGATGGCGCGGCGCGAGGCGGCCAGTTCCTGGGCCCACTGCGGCTCGGCGCCGCGCTCGGCCAGTTCCGCGGCGGTGAGCGGGCCGAGCAGGCGCAGTCGGTCCGCGACGCCTTCGATGTCCTTGACGCGGCGGTCCTCGGTGAGCCACTGGAGTTCCCGCTCGAGCTCGGTCAGAACCTCGGGGTCGAGCAGCTCGCGCAGCTCGGCCTGGCCAAGGAGTTCGGCGAGGAGCCGTGAGTCCAGGGACAGGGCGGCGGCGCGCCGCTCAGCGAGCGGTGAGTCGCCCTCGTACAGGAACTGGGCGACGTATCCGAAGAGCAGCGAGCGGGCGAACGGCGAGGGCTCCGGTGTGGTGACCTCGACCAGGCGCACCTTGCGGGACTCGATGTCGCCCATCAGCTCTGTGAGGCCAGGGACGTCGAAGACGTCCTGGAGGCATTCGCGAACGGCCTCCAGGACGATCGGGAACGAACCGTACTCGCTTGCCACCTCAAGTAGTTGGGCGGCGCGCTGCCGTTGCTGCCACAGCGGAGTGCGCTTTCCGGGGCTGCGGCGCGGCAGCAGGAGGGCCCGAGCGGCGCACTCGCGGAAACGGGACGCGAACAGCGCCGAGCCGCCCACCTGGTCGGTGACGATCTGGTTGACGTCACCCTTGTCGAAGGCGACGTCCGCGGCGCCGACGGGGGCTTGGTCGGCGTCGTACTCCAGCCCGGCCTTCGTCGGTGCCTGGTCGAGCAGGTCCAGGCTCAGCAGATCGGCGTCGGGCAGCCGCAGCACGATGCCGTCGTCCGCATGCATGACCTGGGCGTCCATGCCGTAGCGCTCGGAGAGCTTGGCGCCGAGCGCGAGGGCCCAGGGGGCGTGGACCTGTGCGCCGAAGGGGGAGTGCACGACGACTCGCCAGTCGCCCAGCTCGTCGCGGAACCGCTCGACGACGATGGTGCGGTCGTCCGGGATGTGACCGCATGCCTCGCGCTGTTCGGCGAGGTACGAGAGCACGTTGTCGGCTGCCCAGGCGTCCAGTCCCGCGGCGAGCAGCCGGGGCCGGGCGTCTTCCTTGGGGAGGGAGCCCACCTCGCGGAGGAACGCGCCGACCGCGCGGCCCAGTTCGAGTGGGCGGCCGAGCTGGTCGCCCTTCCAGAACGGCAGCCTGCCGGGGACACCCGGTGCGGGAGAGACCAGGACGCGGTCGCGGGTGATGTCCTCGATGCGCCAGGAGCTGGTGCCGAGCGTGAAGACGTCGCCGACACGGGACTCGTAGACCATCTCCTCGTCGAGCTCGCCGACCCGGCCACCCCCCTTCTTGGGGTCGGCTCCCGCGAGGAAGACCCCGAAGAGGCCGCGGTCGGGGATCGTGCCCCCGGAGGTGACGGCGAGGCGCTGCGCACCGGGGCGCCCGGTGACCGTACCGGCGACACGGTCCCACACCACTCGGGGCCGCAACTCCGCGAAGGCGTCGGACGGATACCGGCCCGCGAGCATGTCGAGGACGGCCGTGAACGCCGACTCCGGGAGCGAGGCGAAGGGCGCCGCACGGCGGACCGTGGTGAGCAGGTCGTCGACCTGCCAGGTGTCGAGGGCGGTCATCGCGACGAGCTGCTGAGCGAGCACGTCCAGCGGGTTGGCCGGCACCCGGAGGGACTCGATGGAGCCGGTGCGCATCCGCTCGGTGACCACGGCGGCCTGCACCAGGTCGCCACGGTACTTGGGGAAGACGACGCCCGTGGAGACCGCACCCACCTGGTGGCCCGCCCGGCCCACGCGCTGGAGCCCGGAGGCCACGGACGGCGGCGACTCGACCTGGATGACGAGATCCACCGCGCCCATGTCGATGCCGAGTTCGAGGCTGGAGGTGGCGACCACGGCGGGCAGGCGGCCCGCCTTCAGGTCCTCCTCGACGAGGGCACGCTGCTCCTTGGAGACCGAGCCGTGGTGCGCGCGGGCGAGGACCGGTGGGGCGCCCTGTGCCGCGCCCGAGCCGCCCATCAGCTCGGCAGGGGCGTGGGCCTCTTCGAGGGGCTCGCCGGTCGCCCGCTCGTACGCGATCTCGTTGAGCCGGTTGCAGAGTCGCTCCGCCAGGCGGCGGGAGTTGGCGAACACGATGGTGGAACGGTGGGACTGGACGAGGTCGGCGATCCGCTCCTCGACGTGCGGCCAGATAGAGGGCTTCTCCGCGCCTTCGTTGGCATCGGCGACCGGAGAGCCGCCCAACTCGCCCAAGTCCTCGACCGGGACGACTACGGAGAGGTCGAATTCCTTGCCGGACGGCGGCTGGACGATCTCCACCTTGCGCTGGGGTGACAGATAGCGCGCGACCTCGTCCACCGGACGCACGGTGGCGGAGAGGCCGATGCGGCGGGCCGGCTTGGGCAGCAGCTCGTCGAGGCGCTCCAGGGTGAGCGCGAGATGGGCGCCGCGCTTGGTGCCCGCCACCGCGTGCACCTCGTCCAGGATCACCGTCTCGATGCCCGTCAGCGCCTCGCGCGTGGCCGACGTCAGCATCAGGAACAGCGACTCGGGGGTGGTGATCAGGATGTCCGGCGGACGGATGGCGAGGGCGCGGCGCTCGGCGGGCGGGGTGTCGCCGGAGCGGATGCCGACCTTCACCTCGGGCTCGGGCAGCCCGAGCCGCACCGACTCCTGCCGGATGCCGGTGAGCGGACTGCGCAGGTTCCGCTCCACGTCCACCGCCAGGGCCTTGAGCGGTGAGACGTACAGCACCCGGCAGCGCTTCTTGGGGTCGGCAGGCGGCGGGGTCGAGGCGAGTTGGTCGAGCGCGGCGAGGAACGCGGCCAGAGTCTTGCCGGAGCCGGTCGGGGCGACGACAAGGACATCCGAGCCCGCACCGATGGCCGCCCACGCCCCGGCCTGGGCCGCGGTGGGCGCGGAGAACGCCCCCGTGAACCAGCCGCGGGTCGCGGGGGAGAAGCCGTCGAGGGCTCGGTGTGCGGAGCTGACCATGCGTCCATCCTGCACCCGGCCACTGACAATCGCTCTGACCTGCGGAAATGTGATGACGGAGGTTGTGCCGGGGGACGGAGGGCCGTACGGCGGCAGTGGCGCCGGTCGGCTGGGCCGCCTCGGTCGGTGGGAGCGGCCTCGTACGGGTGCGCCGAACGCGACCTCAGCCGGAGGCTCGGCTCACGGCATGAGGCCATCGGCACCGCTGACGCACAATGGGGGCATGGCGGGTTCGGCGGAGAAGGCGCGGCACTGGCAGTACGCGGAACTGCCGGGTGTCGACCTGCTGCGGGCCCGATACGTCGAGAAGATCTTCGTGCGGCACACCCACGAGAACTTCGTCATCGCCGCCATCGCCGACGGGGTGGAGGTCTTCCACCACGGCGGCACCGACCAGTACGCGGGCCCGGGCACCGTCGCGCTGATCAATCCAGACACCCCGCACACCGGCCGCGCGGGCGTCCCCGAAGGCTGGCAGTACGGCGTGGTGTACCCGTCGCCGGAGCTGGTGGCCGAGATCGCCGCCGAGACCACCACCATCCGCGGCACCCCCGGATTCACCAGCCCGGTGCTCGACGACCCGTACGCCGTGAATCTCGTCCACCAGGTGCTCCGGGCCGCGGAAGAGGACAATGCGCTCGCCGCCGACACCCTGCTGCGGGTCGCCGTGACCCGGCTGCTGCGCCTGAACGGGGGCATACTGCCGCAGCGGGCCGTGCACACCGCCGGCGCCCGGATCGCGGCACGCGCGCGTGCTGTGCTGGAAGAGCGGATGGCCGATCCCCCGCCGCTGGAGCGGCTCGCCACCGACCTCGGCACCAGCCCGTTCGCGCTGCTGCGCGCGTTCCGCGAGGCCTACGGCATGCCGCCCCACACCTGGCTGACCGATGCCCGGGTACGCCGGGCCCGCCACCTCCTGGACAGCGGTTCCGCACCCGCCGAGGCAGCCGTGGCCGTCGGCTTCACCGACCAACCGCACCTCAACCGCCACTTCACCCGGATCGTGGGCGTGCCCCCGGGCGCTTACCAGCGGGAGCGCAAGAACGTACAAGACGGCGACGGGCCGCTGCTCCTACCGTCCGGGGTGTGGCAGAACAGACAGCTCTTGCAGAAGCACATGAAGAAGACGGTGGAAAACCCGACGCGGCCGTCGTCCGAGACGCTCTGGGAGTCGGGGTCGCCGTCGGACTGTCCGGTTTCGCCTTCGGGGTGACCTCGGCAGGCAGCGGGCTCACTCTGCTGCAGACCTGCGCGCTCAGCCTGCTGGTGTTCACCGGCGCCTCACAGTTCGCGCTCGTGAGCGCGCTCGCGGCCGGCGGGAACCCGCTCACGGCGGCCGCGAGCGCTTTCTTCCTCGGGGTGCGCAACGCGTTCTACGGACTGCGTCTGTCGCAACTGCTGGCCCTCCCGCGCGCGGTGCGCCCGTTCGCCGCGCAGTGGGTCATCGACGAGACCACGGCGGTCGCCCTCGCTCAGCCCACCCGTCGTAGCGTCCGCATCGGCTTCACGGTCACGGGGCTCACCCTCTACGTGCTGTGGAATCTCACCACGCTGCTCGGCGCTGTCGGCGCCGAGGCCATCGGAGACACCGATGCCTGGGGGCTGGATGCAGCAGGACCCGCCGTCTTCCTCGCACTGCTCGCACCGATGCTGAAGACCACCACGGAGCGTGTGGTCGCGGTTTTCGCGGTCCTTCTGGGCCTCGGTCTGCTGCCCGTGCTGCCCGCCGGGGTCCCCGTCCTGGTCGCCGCGCTCGCTGCTCCCGTTGCCCTCTACGTAGAGGGCCGCCGCAGTGCGAAGGCCGCCGACGAAGCACCAGGGGAGGACCGATGAATATCTGGATCGCGATCGGCGCGACCGCTGTCGGCTGCTATGTCGTCAAGCTCATCGGACTGCTGGTCCCCGCCGGCGTACTGGAGCGGCCGCTCGTCCAGCGACTCGCCGCACTGCTGCCCGTCGCCCTCCTTGCCGCCCTCACGGCTCAGCAGACCTTCGCCGACGGGCACGTCCTGGTGCTGGATGCGAAAGCAGCGGGGCTTGCCGCGGCCGCCGTCGCACTGATCCTGCGCGCCCCCTTCCTGCTCGTGGTCGCCGCGGCCGTGCTGGTGACGGCCGGGGTGCGGGCGATGACGGGGTGAGGTGCGGTGCAACAGGTTTCGTGGTGGAGAGGGGCGCGGCAGACCCATGGGCCGCCGCCATCGCCTTGGAGTCGGCGGGCCGTACGCCCTTGGCCCGTCGCGGCACCCGCACGGTCAGCCGATGGAGCGGCCGTACGCCCGTAGGGTGCGCAGCGCCTCGATCGTCACGATGGGGCGGCACTCCAGGGCCGTGCCCGGTGCCCACTGGCGCCAGCGGATCGGCCAGCCGCCGTCCTCCTGCTGATCGTTCGCCAGGTGGTCGAGTGAGCGCGTCATCTCCTCGTCGGTGAACCACGCGCGCGCGAGTGAGCCAGGGGTCTTCGCGTAGTCGTGGGGGAAATGGCGCTCACCGGGCGCGTATCCGGGCGCGACCGGGAACGCCTCCAGGCGCTCCGGGTCCAGCGCCGCGAGCCGGTGTTCGCGCACCAGGCGGCCCAGCCGGTCGGCGGCCGCCTCTGCGCGCGGGCGGTCGGGCGCGGAGTCGAGGAAGGTCACGGCGGCCTCGATCTCGTACGGATGTGACTTCTCCAGGGAGTCGATCGCCTGCCAGCAGAAGTCCGTCGCCCGGAACAGCCAGGCGTGCCACACCTCGTTGCGGTGCAGCAGGCCTACCACGGGCCCGGTGGCGAGAAGTTCGCTCGGCGGGTTGTCGACGACCGGCACGAAGGGAGCCGTCGGATAGCCGCGCTGGCTGGGATGGATCGTCGGCAGCGCGCCGTCCGGCGTCGAGACAGCGGTCAGATAGCGGCACACACGCTCCACGCGCTGTCCTCCACAGCGCCCGATCGAGTCGAGCACGCGCAGCGCGTGCCCGGTGTGCAGCGGCTGGCTGACAGGGCCGCGCAGATCGGGCTCCAGCGCGTGACCGTAGCCGTCGTCGTCATTGCGATAGGCGGCCAGCGCGGTCTCCACCGCGTCGGCGCCGCCGACATCGCTGTTCAGAAAGTGGTATTCGTAGCGGCGCTGCTCCAGCACGCGCGCGGTGAGCCAGACGAAGTGCTCGGCGCGCGCCAGCGGGGAGTGCGCCGGGGGCGTCGGGGGGAGTGGGGATGCTCCTGATTCGGCCATGGGTCCGACCGTAGGACGGAAAGCGGTCTCGGCAAGTGGTCCCGGCTCGGGCCCACCCTCAGGAGCGGGATACTGGAGTCATGCGGTTGACGGTCTTCTGGCAGCGGATGGCGGATCACTTCGGTGCGGGGTACGCCGAAACCTTCGCGCGCGATCACGTGATGACAGAGCTCGGTGGGCGGACCGTTCAGGAGGCGCTGGACGCGGGCTGGGAGGCCAAGGACGTGTGGCGCGTGGTGTGTGCGGCCGTGGATGTTCCGTACGAGAACCGCTGACGGGGCACGAAGATCCGGGGGCGGCGCTCGATTGTCGGTGGCGTGGGCGAGACTTGCTCCGTGGCCCCGACAGATGAGACCTCTCAGGTCGCCCAGCAGGCATCACCGTTCGGCACGACGCCGCCCGCCGGCCCCCCGGCCGGGGACGCCGTCGAGCAGGGCGGACGCATGCCGCGCTGGCTGCCGCGCGCCATGGTGCTGGCCCTCGCGCTCATCGCCGTGTTCCAGTTGGGCAGTTGGGCGTTCCACGAGCTCACCGGCCTGCTGATCAACATCCTCATCGCGTTCTTCCTGGCACTCGCCATCGAGCCCGCGGTGAGCCGGATGGCCTCGCGGGGCATGCGCAGGGGGCTTGCGACGTTCCTGGTCTTCCTCGGCCTGTTGATCTTCGCCGCCGGATTCGTCACCCTCCTCGGCTCCATGCTCGCGGGCCAGATCATCAAGATCGTCGAGGACTTCCCGGACTACCTCGACTCCGTCATCAACTGGGTCAACGCGCACTTCAACACAGACCTGAAGCGGGTCGACGTACAGGAGGGCCTGCTCCGCTCCGACTGGTTGCGCAACTACGTCCAGAACAGCGCCACCGGCGTCCTGGACGTCTCCGCCCAGGTGCTCGGCGGCCTCTTCCAACTGCTGACGATCACGCTGTTCTCGTTCTACTTCGCCGCGGACGGGCCGCGGCTGCGCCGCGCACTCTGCTCGGTACTGCCGCCCGCCCGGCAGACCGAGGTGCTGCGCGCGTGGGAGATCGCCGTGGACAAGACCGGCGGGTATCTGTACTCGCGCGGCCTGATGGCGCTCGTCTCCGGCGTCGCGCACTACGTTCTGCTGGAAGCCCTGACCGTGCCCTACGCGCCCGTGCTCGCCGTCTGGGTGGGCCTCGTCTCGCAGTTCATCCCCACCATCGGCACCTATCTCGCGGGCGCTCTGCCGATGCTGATCGCCTTCACGGTCGATCCCTGGTATGCGCTGTGGGTGCTGATCTTCGTCGTGATCTACCAGCAGTTCGAGAACTACGTGCTGCAGCCCAAGCTGACCGCGAAGACCGTCGACATCCACCCTGCGGTCGCCTTCGGATCGGTCGTCGCGGGCAGCGCCCTCCTCGGTGCGGTCGGCGCACTGATCGCCATCCCCGCGGTCGCCACGCTCCAGGCATTCCTGGGTGCCTATGTGAAGCGGTACGACGTCACGGACGACCCCCGGGTGCACGGTCACCGGGAACCGGGCTCGAGCCCCCTCTTCGCGCGGGTGCGGCGGTTGTTCAACAGGTGAGGACGGCCCGGACTCGGGCTCCTGTGCCGACGCCACGGTTGAGGTGCGAGGCCAGCGTTCAGCCGGTGTCGGAGCGCGAACGTACTCTCGGTGATGCCGCGTGGTGCGCTTGACACTAAAATCGAACATCCATTCTCATTGAGTCTCCGGCGGAGTTCTCTACGGGGATTTCGGCAGGGTTTTCACGGAGATGTGCCCGAGTTATCCACAGGCCGGACGGGCGTCGGAGCGCATTGTCAGTGGCAGGCGTTAGCGTCTTTGACGTGAAGCGATCGACTCAAGTAAATCGGGTGGAACCCATGGCAGGAACCGACCGCGAGAAGGCGTTGGACGCCGCACTCGCACAGATTGAACGACAGTTCGGCAAGGGCGCGGTGATGCGCCTGGGTGAGCGGCCGAATGAGCCCATCGAGGTCATCCCCACCGGGTCGACCGCGCTCGACGTCGCCCTCGGCGTCGGCGGACTCCCGCGCGGCCGAGTGGTGGAGGTGTACGGCCCGGAGTCCTCCGGTAAGACAACGCTGACTCTGCACGCGGTGGCGAACGCGCAGAAGGCAGGCGGCCAGGTGGCCTTCGTGGACGCCGAGCACGCCCTCGACCCCGAGTACGCGAAGAAGCTCGGCGTCGACATCGACAACCTGATCCTGTCGCAGCCGGACAACGGCGAGCAGGCGCTGGAGATCGTGGACATGCTGATCCGCTCCGGCGCGCTCGACCTGATCGTCATCGACTCCGTCGCCGCCCTGGTGCCGCGCGCGGAGATCGAGGGCGAGATGGGCGACTCGCACGTGGGTCTGCAGGCCCGTCTGATGAGCCAGGCGCTCCGCAAGATCACCGGTGCGCTGAGCCAGTCCGGCACCACCGCGATCTTCATCAACCAGCTCCGCGAGAAGATCGGCGTGATGTTCGGCTCCCCGGAGACCACGACCGGTGGCCGGGCGCTGAAGTTCTACGCCTCGGTGCGGCTCGACATCCGGCGCATCGAGACGCTGAAGGACGGCACCGACGCAGTCGGCAACCGCACCCGCGTCAAGGTCGTCAAGAACAAGGTCGCGCCGCCCTTCAAGCAGGCCGAGTTCGACATCCTCTACGGGCAGGGCATCAGCCGTGAAGGCGGCCTGATCGACATGGGCGTGGAGAACGGCTTCGTCCGCAAGGCCGGCGCCTGGTACACGTACGAGGGCGACCAGCTCGGCCAGGGCAAGGAAAACGCGCGCAACTTCCTCAAGGACAACCCAGATCTCGCCAACGAGATCGAGAAGAAGATCCTGGAGAAGCTGGGCGTCGGTGTGAGGCCGGAGAAGCCCACTGCCGAGCCGGGTGCGGACGCGGCGGTCTCGGTCGCATCGGACGGGGCCGCCAAGACGGTGCCCGCTCCGGCGGCCAAGGCCTCCAAGCCCAAGACCGCGGTGGCCAAGAGCTAGCCGATGACGCGACGAACCGACTGGGCCGAGTACGCCTACCCTGCTGCCCCGGAGGGGCAAGAGCAGGGGTACGACGGGGGCGTGGGTGGCTCGGCCGGAGATGGTGCGAGGGCGTACGGCGGTGGGACGTCCGGTGTCGACGGGTTCCACGGCGGCGATCCGGACGGCACGGGGGCGTTGCCGGAGAGTGGCTCACGGGGCGGCGAGGGCTTGCCTTGGGGCGACGGTTCGCCCAGCGGCGGCTCGCGCCGGGGCGGTGGCCGACGTGGTGACGGCGGGCCACGCGGTGGACGAGGGCGCCGGAGGCGTGGCGGTTTCGGTGAGCCGTCCGGCGACCCGCAGGACGGAGGTGCCCCTTCCTCGTCGAGGGCCGAGAAGGGGGAGCCCCCAGCGGACCCGGTTGAGCGGGCGCGGGCGATCTGTCTGCGCCTGCTCACCGGGACCCCGCGCACGCGGAAACAGCTCGCGGACGCGCTGCACAAACGCGAGATCCCCGACGACGTGGCGGAGAAGGTGCTGTCACGCTTCGAAGAGGTCGGCCTGATCAACGACAGCGCCTTCGCCGACGCCTGGGTGGAGTCCCGGCATCACGGCCGGGGCCTGGCCAGACGGGCACTTGTGCAGGAGCTGCGGACCAAAGGCGTGGACTCGACGCTGATCGACGAGGCGGTCGGACAACTCGACTCCGAGCAGGAGGAGGCGACCGCGCGCGAACTGGTTGCCCGCAAGTTGCGCTCCACCCGCGGTCTCGACCGGGACAAGCGTCTGCGGCGCCTCGCGGGCATGCTCGCTCGCAAGGGCTACCCCCAGGGCATGGCCCTGCGAGTGGTCCGCCAGGCGCTGGAGGAAGAGGGCGAGGACACGGAAGGTCTTGAGGACGAGGGGTTCTGATCCGGCGGAGGGCCGGTAAAGAACCGTAGGCACGACGTAAAGAACTGCACGTCGCACGCGAAGACCTCCACGTGCGACGTGCGGAACTCCGACCACATCAGTGCACTCGGGACGCGGACGAACCGGAAGGTGTGCCAGCGACTCGTGCCGAGCGAGCGCAGCGGCAGGGAAGAACTCCTCGTACGGGCTTCGGTCTACGGGCTTCGGACTAACTCGTCAGCGGAAGGCCGGCCGCCTTGTCTGGGCTTCGGACCAACTCGTCACCGGAGACCCGTCCGCCTTGTAGGGGCTACGGACTAGCCCGTCACCGGAAGCCCGGCCGCCTTCCAAGCCTGGAAGCCTCCGACCAGGTCGGTCGCCCGGTGAAGTCCCAACTGCCGCAAGGACACAGCGGCGAGGCTCGATGCGTACCCCTGGTTGCACACCACCACTACCCGCAGGTCGTGGCTCGTGGCTTCCGGGGCTCGGTGGCTGCCCTGGGGGTCGAGCCGCCACTCCAGTTCGTTGCGCTCGACGACGAGGGCGCCGGGGATCAGGCCGTCGCGTTCGCGGAGGGCGGCGTACCGGATGTCGACCAGGAGGGCCTCGCCGGCCTGCTCGGCGTCGTAGGCCTCCTTGGCCTCCACGCGGTCGAGCCCCTCGCGGACCTGGTCCAGCAACTCGTCCACACCCAGTGGGCGTTGAGCGGTCACTGCCAGTCCTCCGGGCGCTCGACCTGCTCCAGGCGCAGCACCTGACCCGTACGGCTGTAGCGGCGGATCCGGGGCAGCGGCGGGTAGTAGGCGTGGACCGAGATCGCGTGTTCCTCGGTGGACTCGTTGAGCACCTCGTGCACATGGTGGCGGCCGAAGGCGCGGCCCTTGCCGGCCGTCAACCGGCGCTCGCGGTCCACCCCTTCGTTGAGTTCGAGGGTCTTCCAGCCGTCGGTGGGAAGTCGAGCGGCGAGCGAGTACTCCTTGAGTTCGCCCGAAGCGGTGAGGAAGGCGCCGACCGAGTCGGCGTGGTCGTGCCAGCCGGTTCCGGTGCCGGGAGGCCAGCCGATGAGCCAGGCCTCGCTGCCTCCGGGGCCTTCGAGACGTACCCAGGTGCGGCCCTCGGGATCGAGCGGCAGCGAGGCGATCAGCTCGAGGTCGGCGGCGCTGCGGCGCACAAAGTCGAGCAGCTCGGCCTGGGTGGGAGTTTGCGGGGGAGCGGAAACAGAGGGTGACACAGACACACGTACCGTCCTGAGGGTTTCGCCTGGGAACCCGCGGCCATGAAGGGTCGGCTCACGCGGGGAGAAGGATGCGAATCAGCAGGACGAGTGACAGATGCAGCCCGCATAGCGGAGCAGGTCCATATGGACCCTCCGCCACAGGTGCACACAGGTATCGGTCACGATCCGGAGTACACCATGGCGGTGGAGAAGGGTCAACTGACAGTCACTATGTGGACCACCTGGTGTTCGACACCTCGGGGCAAGCGTGAGCGACCGCAGGATCAGTGCTCTGGGCGGCCTTGAGCGACCGTCCCATGGCCACCTCGGACGGCCTGGAGGGAACATCCGGATCAGCGTTCCCGGCGGGCTTCGGCGACCGCAGGATCAGTGCTCTGGGCGGGCTTGAGTGATCGCCCCATGACCACCCAGGGCGGGTTTGAACGACCGACCTTCCCAGGACCACTCCGGGCAGCCAGGAGGGACCGCCGCGTGAGAACCCCGGGGGGTGGAAGGACCGCCCGGATCAGCCCGTACTCGCCGTTGCCTCCGCCGTTGCGTCCGCCGTTGCCTCCGTCTTCGCCGGTCCGCCCAGCGTTGCCTCGGCCGCCGCGTACAGATCGGCCGGGCGGACCCCGCTCAACGCGGTGACCAGGTGTCCGTCGGGGCGGACGAGCAGTACGGTGTGTGCGGCCGCGCCGGGGTAACTCTCCGCGACCAGCAGTTCGGCCGGGTGCGGCAGGGCGGTCACGGCTGCCGCGAGCCGGGGCATGATTCCGGCCGTCACCCAGTGCTTGCGCTCCCACACGCCGGTGCCCGGTGCGATCAGCACGACCAGCAGCACCCCGCGCCCGAGCCGCTCCCGCAACGGTACGAAGGAGCCGTCCTCGGCCGTCACCCGTACGTCGACGACCGGCGCACCGGGCGTCGTGTCCACGGGAATCTCCGACTCGGCGTACGGAGGCGCGAGGGGTGAATCGGCGTACGCCCCCGGCGCGCCCAGCGGACCGCGCCCCAGGTGACCGTCCGTGAGGAGCGTGTCGTGTCCCCGGGCCGATCCGGGGACGTATGAGCGCAGTCCTCCGCCGCCGCGCAGCAGGGGCAGTGTCTGGTCGGCGGCCCGCAGTCGGCCGGCGACGACCGCGCGTCGCTCGGCCTGGTAGCTGTCGAGCAGCGCCTCGTGCGGCCCGTGATGCCAGGCCAGCGCCAGCTTCCAGGCGAGGTTGTCGGCGTCCCGCAGCCCCTCGTCCAGGCCCTGTGCGCCGAGCGCGCCGAGCAGGTGCGCGGCGTCCCCGGCGAGGAAGACACGGCCGGACCGCCACCGGCGGGCGAGGCGGTGGTGGACGGTGTGGACTCCGGTGTCGAGCAGCTCGTACGGAGGGGTGGAGCCGCCGCTCCAGCCTCCGAGGGTCTCCCGGATGCGCGCCACCAGCAGGTCGGGCGTGACCAGGTCCTTGCCCGGGGGCAGCAGCCAGTCCAGCCGCCACACGCTGTCGGGGAGGGGGCGTGCGGTCACCTCTCCGGCCCAGGGGCCCGACGTCCGCCACGGCGGCATCCGGTGCAACAACGCCTCGCCGGGCCAGGGAAGTTCCGTACGCAGCGCTGCTACGGCGTGTCGTTCGACGGCGGTACGGCCCGGGAAGCGGATGTCCTGGAGTTTGCGCACCGTCGAACGTGGTCCGTCGCAGCCGACGAGGTAACTGCCGCGCCACCAGGTGCCCTTGGGGCCGCGGGTGTGCGCGGTGATGCCGGAGGTCTCCTGCTCGACGGAATCGAGGCGGCTGTTCGTGGCGATCTTGACGAGTCGTTCGCCCGCGATGGCTCCGCGCAGGGCAGCGGTGAGGATGTGCTGGGCGAGGTGTAAGGGGGCGCCGAAGGGTTCGGCAGCGCCCGGAACGTCCGCACCGGCGGGGCCCACCGCGCGGCCCGGGCTCTCCACGTCCTCGGAACCCTCTTGACCGAACCTGATCTCGCGCATCACCTGCTTGCGCCGCATCGACCGCCATCCGGCCCAACGGAGACCGGTCTTGGAGAGGGGGGAACCCGTCAGCCGTTCAACGAGTGCGGCCGTGTCCTCGCGCAGAACCACCGTTCGCGCGGGGCGCTGTTCCTCCTTGCCCGGTCCTTCGTCCAGCACCACGGAGGGGACATCCTGGCGGGCGAGCGCAAGGGCGAGCGTGAGCCCCACGGGCCCCGCTCCTACGATGATCACCGGGTCCACGGCGCGGTGCCCCCTGCCCGGAGCGGAGCCCTGAGGGACGTACGGGAACAGGCAGGTGGAGCGGGGTGCACGATCACAGAACGTATGCAACCTATTGCCGGTGCTTGCGTCAAGTGACGGAGGCAGTGGCGATCATGCCACTGCCTCCGTGTCGTTCAAGCATGTCGTTCAGGCCACTTGACTGTACATCAGATCATTGGGGTGGCTTGTCGGTGAAGGTGAAGCCACTAGGGCCGCCGCCCTCGCCACCGGTCCCGAAACCGCCCCCCCACCGCGGCGGGGTTGATCTCCACCGCATCCTCGCCGAGGACCACGCCCGTGCCCTTCTTGCTGCGCCGCAGCCTGGCCTCCAGCCAACTGGCGAAGCTGGTGAGGATGAAGTTCACGATGATGAAGATGACCGCCACCACGATGAAGCTGGGGATGACGTTGGCGTAGTTGGCCGCCAGCGTGCTGCGCGAGTTGAGCAGCTCGGTGAAGCCCAGCATCACGCCGCCCAGCGCGGTGTCCTTCACGATGACGACGAGCTGGCTGACGATGGCCGGCAGCATCACGGTGACGGCCTGCGGAAGCAGGATGCTCGTCATCGTCTGGCCCTTGCGCAGACCGACCGCCATGGCGGCCTCCGACTGCCCCTTGGGCAGGGAGAGAATGCCTGCTCGTACGATCTCGGCGAGGACCGAGGCGTTGTAGAGCACCAGGCCGGTGACGACCGCGTAGAGAGGCCGTTCTTCGCTTCCGATGTCCGTGGAGCGGACGTAGAACTCGTTGGCGAACAGCATCAGCAGCAGGACGGGGATCGACCGGAAGAACTCGACCACCGTTCCGGCTGCGCCCCGCACCCATCGGTGGTCGGAGAGGCGCGCGATGCCGAAGAACGCGCCCAGCGGAAGGGCGATCACCATGGAGATCGCCGCGGCCTTCAGCGTGTCACCGAGGCCCGGCAGCAGGTAGGTCGTCCAGGCCTGCGACGTGGTGAACGGCTGCCAGAGGTCCCACTTCAGTTGGCCCTTGCCGTCCATGGTCTGCCAGATCCACCACAGGAAGAGGGCAAGCAGGACGAAGAAGATCACCGAGAAGATCACATTACGCCGCTTGGCGCGGGGACCCGGGGTGTCGTAGAGCACGGAGGTCATCGCTTCACCGCCAGTCGCTTGCTCAGCCAGCCGAGGATGAGGCCGGTCGGCAGGGTCAGTACCACGAACCCGAAGGCGAAGACCGCACCGATGGCGACCGTCTGAGCCTCGTTCTCGATCATTTCCTTCATCAGATAGGCAGCCTCGGCGACGCCGATCGCGGCCGCCACCGTGGTGTTCTTGGTCAGCGCGATCAGTACGTTGGCCAGCGGGCCGATGACCGAACGGAAGGCCTGCGGAAGGACGATGAGCCTCAGGACCTGACTGAAGCTCAGCCCGATGGCGCGTGCCGCCTCGGCCTGTCCCGGGGGCACGGTGTTGATACCGGAGCGCAGCGCCTCGCAGACGAAGGCGGCGTGGTAGCCGACCAGACCGAGTACGGCAAGGCGGAAGCCCTGGGTGTCGAAATTGTCGGGCGCTCCCATCGTCACGCCGAAGATGTCGGCGAGGCCGAGCGAGGTGAAGACGATGATGACGGTCAGGGGGATGTTCCGGACGATGTTCACGTAGGCGGTGCCGAATCCGCGCATGAGCGGGACCGGGCTGACCCGCATGGCGGCGAGCAGGGTGCCCAGGACCAGGGAGCCGAGGGCGGAGAGGGCGGTGAGTTTCACCGTCATCCAGAACGCCCCGAGGACGTCGTAACCTTCAAGAAAGTCGAACACGATCTCCCGCGCTTCCGGGTGTGGGGCTTACGTGGAGGGCATGGCGCGCCGCCGCCC
>NZ_JBHXMF010000077.1:0-39162 GCF_042721055.1 Streptomyces sp. NPDC058470 | reverse complement strand
GAGGAAACACCATCAACTCGCCATCGGTGCCCGCCCTTTCGCTGGGCCGAAGTCGGACCGTAGTGCTCCGGATCAGTCGATGCCCCGGACGATGTGCTGCTCCGCGGGATCGTCCTCCACGCCCGCGAGAGCGAGCCAAGGAGTCGGAATCACCGAGGAGCGAAGCCGCAGCCGCGACTCCTTCGCCGACTCGTCCTCGTCCTCGTCCAGAAGCCGCAGGGAAGGCTTCGCCTCGGTAATGATGCGTACGTACACGACCGGACCTCCTGTCTAAGGCCGCGGGACGGCGGCTCCGCCCCGGATGTGCCCGTCCCCCACGAGGACGTATTTGGTGGTGGTCAGCGCGGTCACGCCCATCGGCCCGCGCGCGTGCAGTTTCTGGGTCGAGATACCGAGCTCGGCGCCGAGCCCGAGCTCCCCTCCGTCGGCGAAGCGCGTGGAGGCGTTGACGGCCACGACCGCTGTGTCCAGCGCCGCGACGAAGCGGCGCGCGGCGGTCTGCGAGTCGGTGACGATCGCCTCGGTGTGACCGCTGCCGTACCGGCGGATGTGGTCGATGGCCGACTCCAGTGAGCCGACCACGGCGGCGGCGATTTCCAGGGCGAGATACTCGCGTTCCCAGTCCTCTGCGCCCGCGGGCACCACCGCTTCGTGGAAGGAGCGCACCCGCTCGTCCCCGTGCACGGTCACTCCGTGGTCGGCCAGTGCCGTCAGGGCCCGGGGCAGGAAGGCGGGTGCGACGGCCTCGTGCACGAGTAGGGACTCCACCGCATTGCAGACGGACGGACGCTGGGTCTTGGCATTGAGCAGAACGGCCAACGCCTTGTCCAGGTCGGCGTGTTCGTCGACGTAGACATGGCAGTTGCCCACGCCCGTCTCGATGACCGGGACCGCCGACTGCCGGACGGTGGCCTCGATCAGGTCCCGCCCGCCGCGCGGGATGAGGACGTCCACCAGGCCCCGCAGCGACATCAGTTCGTGCACGGAGGCGTGGCTCGTCCCGGGAACCAGCTGTAGGGCGTCGACCGGTACGGCGGTGCCCGCGAGGGCGTCCCGCATCACGCGGACGAGGGTCGCGTTGGTGCGCCGGGCGGTCGATGAGCCGCGCAGCAGCGCGGCGTTGCCGCTCTTGATGCAGAGCGCCGCGGCGTCGACGGTGACGTTCGGGCGTCCCTCGTAGATCATGCCGACGACTCCGAGGGGCACCCTGATCCGCCGTACCTCCAGGCCGTTGGGCATGACGGAGCCGCTCACCACCTCGCCGACCGGGTCAGGCTCGCCCGCCAGTGCGCGTACCGTCTCCGCGAGCCCTTCGAGCTGCTGCCGGGAGACGGTCAGGCGGTCCAGAACCGTGGCCGACTGCCCGGCGGTCCGGGCGGCGTCCAGGTCCTGTTCGTTCGCCGCCAGGATGCGCGGCGCCGCTTCGGCCAGCCGGCCGGCGAGCGCGGTCAGTGCGAAGTCCCGCTGGGCGCCGGTCGTGGCCGCCAGCCGAACGGCCGCGTCCCGCGCTGCCAGGGCCGCGCCTCGGACGGTGGCCGTGGCCTCGGTCGCCGTGGTGGTCACCGGTCGCCTCCGTCCCGCGGCGCGGGTTCGACCAACCCGGGTGAATCCGTCGCGATCCCACTCCAGAACAATTCGGGGCATCCGGTCAACTCGGCCAGCATGACCCACGCGAGGGCGTCGGCCTGGCGTCCCGGAGCGACTGTGTCGAAGTCTGTGCTGTTCATGTGCTGCCTCCATGTGTCGATCCGTCAGCGGTACACCCGGAATCCGGCTCCGGTCTTGCGTCCCGCCCGCCCGGCTGCCACCAAGTGCCCCAGCAGGGGCGCGGGGAGGGAACCGGGATGGCGGTCGGCGTCGTGCAGCACGCGCTGGATGCTCAGCGAGATGTCGAGGCCGATGATGTCCAGCAGTTCGAAGGGGCCGAGGGGATAGCCACACCCGAGCTTCATCACGGCGTCTATCTCGTCGGTGGTGGCGTAGTGGCTCTCGGCAAGCCGTACGGCCCCGTTGAGATAGGGGAAGAGCAGCGCGTTGACGATGAAGCCCGGCCGGTCCATGCACTGCACCGGGTGCTTGCCGAGTCGGTGGCACAAGTCCCGTGCGACCTGCACGTGTTGGGGCGAGGTCTGCAGGGAGGGGATCACCTCGACGAGCCGCATGAGCGGAGCCGGGTTGAAGAAGTGCAGCCCGAGTACGTCCTCCGGACGCCCGGACGCCAGGCCGCACTCGATCACCGGCAGGCTGGACGTGGTGGTGGCCAGCAGCGCGCCCGGCTTGCAGAGCGCGCCCAGCTTGCCGAAGAGCTCCTTCTTGACGTCCAGGTCTTCCGCGATGGCATCGATCACCAGGTCGCAGTCGGCCAGCCGCGCCGGATCGCCGCTCTGAGTCAGCCGTTCCAGGGTGGTCGCGCGCTCCGCCTCGGTCAGCTTGCCACGGCGCACGGCCCGCGCCGTCGACGCGGCCACCGAGTCCCGGGCACTCCTGGCACGCTCCTCGGTCCGGCCGACGATCACGGTGGCCAGGCCACCGGACGCGAAGACCTCCGAGATACCGGTGGCCATGGTGCCGCTCCCGACGATGCCCACCGTGCGGATCGGCGACTGGCCCGGCGACTTCCGCCCGGGGCCCGAGGTGCGGTGCGCGCCCTCCCGGTAGTCGTAGAAGCCACGGCCGGACTTTCGGCCGAGGAGTCCGGCGAGCGCCATGTGGCGCAGCCGCCGGGCCGGTTCAAGCGTGGGCTCGCCCCACCGCGCGGACAGGACGTCGAGAATGTCGCAGGCGGTGTCCACGCCTATCAGGTCGAGCAGTTCGAGAGGCCCCATGGGCAGCCCGCAGCCGAACCGCATCGCGGCGTCGATGTCGTCCCGTCCCGCGACCCGCTGTTCGTACATCGTGACGGCCTGATTGAGGAAGCCGAAGAGGAGTGACGTGGAGATCAGCCCTGCCCGGTCGCCCACGGTGACCGGTCGCAGTCCCATGCCTCGCACCACGTCGCGGACACGATTGAGGGCGGACTCGTCGGCCATCACCGTGCGGCCGATCTCCGCTAGGCCGGCCGTGGGCAGGGCCAGATGCAGGCCGACGACCCGTCCCGGGCGGCCGGACACCGCCGCGAGGTCGCTGAGCGAGAGGGCGGCGGCGCTGGTGGCCAGGACGGTCTCGGGCGGGCAGACCCGGTCGAGCGCGCGCAGCACCTCGACCTTGGTGTCGCGGCGCTCGGGCACCGCCTCCACCACGACGTCGGCCGCGTTGAGTTCCTCCCAACGGTCCGCGAGCCGGATACGCCCGCTCGCCCGGAGCGCTTCCTCCGCCGTGACCTGGCCGTCCACGACCGAGGAGTCGAACAGCTGCCGTATCCGGGTGCGCGCCTCGACGCGGGGCTCCAGTGCGATGACGGAGAGTCCGGCGAGCGCGGCCCTGCGGGCGAGCGCACAGCCGATGGTCCCGAGCCCGACGACTCCGAGTACTTCCTGATGGCCGCCCGCTTCGGGGTGGCCGTTCACGCCGCCACCCCGCTGAGGTCGCGGGCCACGGGCCGCGGCAGCGTCGTACGGAAGCGGTTGATGGCCTGTTCGCGGGGCTCGCGGAACTCGGGGGCCGTGATGCCCAGACCCTCGGCGGGAGCGAGGCACCGCACCCCGACCTTGCCGTGGTGTTCGTTGCGGTGGATGGACTGGACTGCCCGGCCGACCTCGTCGAGGGAGTACGTCCGCGACAGAGTGGGGTGGATCCGGCCCTTGGCGATCAGGCGGTTGGCCTCCCACGCCTCGCGGTAGTTGGCACAGTGGGAACCGACGATGCGCTTGAGGCTCATCCAGAGGTAGCGGTTGTCGTACTCGTGGGTGTAGCCGGCCGTGGAGGCGCAGGTCACGATGGTGCCGCCGCGCCGGGTGACGTACACGGAGGCGCCGAAGGTCTCCCGGCCGGGGTGTTCGAAGACGATGTCGACGTCCTCACCGCCGGTCAACTCCCTGATACGGGAGCCGAGTCGGCGCCACTCCTTTTGGTCCTGCGTGTGCGGGTCCCGCCAGAAGCGGTAGCCCTCCTCGTTGCGGTCGATAATCAGCTCTGCGCCCAACTGGCGTGCCAGCGCGGCCTTTTCGGGTGAGGAAACCACACAGATCGGCGTGGCCCCGCCGGCCAGCGCGAGCTGGGTCGCGTACGAGCCGAGGCCGCCGACGGCGCCCCAGACGAGGACGTTGTCGCCCTGCTTCATGCTCGCGCCGTTGCGGGTGACCAGCTGGCGGTAGGCGGTGGAGTTGACCAGGCCCGGCGCGGCGGCTTCCTCCCACGTGAGGTGCTCGGCCTTGGGCAACAACTGAGTCGCCTTGACGAGGGCGAGTTCGGCGAGCCCGCCGTAGTTCGTCTCGTATCCCCAGATCCGCTGCTCGGGGTCGAGCATGGGGTCGCCGTGGCCCTCCGCGTCTTCCAGTTCGACCGAGACGCAATGCGCGACCACACGGTCCCCGACGCCCCAACGCCGCACGCCGGGACCGCACTTGAGGACCACGCCGGCCAGGTCGGAGCCGATGACGTGGTACGGCTGATCGTGCCGGGCCGCCAGGCCGCCGATGCGCGCGTAGCGCTCAAGGAGGGCGAAGGTGGGCACCGGCGCGAACAGGGCGCTCCACACCGTGTTGTAGTTCACGGCGCTCGCCATGACCGCCACCAGGACCTCGCCGGGTCCCGGGGCCGGGGTGGGCACGTCCTGGATGTGAATGGAATCGGCCGGCGCACGGTCGCGCAGCTCCACGCCTTCGAACATCCCCGCCTCCTCCTTGTGGAGAACGGCCGCCCGGAAGGATTCGGGAACTCCCAGGGCCGCCACATCGGCAGGCACCGAGTCCGGGGACTCGATCACCTCTACCAGTTCACGCATGGTCAGGCACCGCCTTCCGCGTTCACACTCGACAGAAACTCAACACGCAATGAACTCAACAGGGA
Source organism: Streptomyces sp. NPDC058470 (assembly GCF_042721055.1). NCBI lineage: Bacteria > Bacillati > Actinomycetota > Actinomycetes > Kitasatosporales > Streptomycetaceae > Streptomyces > Streptomyces sp. NPDC058470. The sequence continues at coordinate 34,215 of NZ_JBHXMF010000077.1, read as the reverse complement.
AGGAGTTTTGCACGAAGCCAGGGCCTCAGCAAGCCCCGCAAGCCCCGCCGCACGGGCGGACGCCCCACCCGAGGCCCCTTGTACGAGCGCCACTCCACATGTAAAACTCATCAACAGTTGAGTTCAGCGGGTAGTGAATTGTCAAACATCCGATGCCGAAGGAAGATGCCGTGACGCAGCCGCACCAGGCCGAAGCTCTACAGGCAACCGCCATCGCCGGCATCGCCGGCATCCTCATCGCGGGGACGGTCCTCGCCCACCTTGCCCGGCGTGTTCGTCAGCCCGCCGTCATCGGCGAGATCACCGCCGGTATCCTCCTGGGCCCGAGTCTGCTCGGACTGCTTCCCGGTGACCTGACGCAACGTCTCTTTCCGGATAACGCAAGGCCCTTGTTATCCATGGTCGCCCAACTGGGCTTGCTCCTCTTCATGTTCACGGTGGGATGGGAGCTGGACTGGTCGACGATGCGCCGTGGCAAGCGCTCCGTCGCGGGGGTCACCGCGGGCAGCATCCTCGTCCCGCTCCTGCTCGGCATGGCCGTCGCCGCAGTCCTCTACCAGAACCACTCGCGCGTCGACGGCGAGGAAGTGCCCTTCTTCTCCTTCGCCCTGTACCTGGGCGTCAGCATGTCGATCACCGCGTTCCCGGTACTGGCCCGCATCCTCAAGGACAACGGCCTCAGCCGTACCAGTATCGGCGCGCTTGCCCTGACCAGCGCCGCGTTCGGCGACGCCCTGGCCTGGTGCCTGCTGGCCGGCGTGGTGGCGATCGTGACCGCGTCCGGGCCCTCCGGCTTCACCGACACCCTCTGGATGTCGGCCGGGTACGGCGCCGTGATGATCGTTGTCGTGCGTCCGCTACTGGCCCGCGCCGTCGCCCGGGTGTCCAGGCGGGGCACAGGGGTCTACCTGGCGACGCTGGTCACGGCGGGCCTGCTGCTCTCGGCGTACACCACCTCGAAGATCGGCATCCACCCCATCTTCGGCGCCTTCGCCTTCGGCCTCGTCATGCCCCGCAAGCCGCAGGCCCTGCTGGAGGAGAAGATGCTGCGCCCGTTGCAGCATGCCGGCGAGCTCATGCTGCCCGTCTACTTCATCGTCACCGGACTCTCGGTCGACGTCGCGGCCATGTCGGTGACCGCCTGGGGCGAACTGGCCCTGATCCTCTCCGCCGCCATCATCGGAAAGATGCTCGGCGCGGGCGTGCCGGCCAAGTCCTTCGGGCTCTCCTGGCGGGAGTCGACGGGCGTCGGTGTCCTGATGAACACCCGGGGCCTGACCGAGCTGATCATCCTTGGCGTCGGTCTCAGTCTGGGGGTGCTCGACGACACGCTCTTCACCGAGATGGTCCTCATGGCGCTGATCACCACGGCCATGACCGGCCCCCTGCTCCCGTATCTGTTTCCGCGCACGCGGAAGGATCTGGTCCCCCCGCGCAACCCCGCCGCCCCCGCCACCTCCGTAGTGCGGGTGCCCGAACCGGCCGGCGGGCAGGCCCAGGCCCCGGATCTGGCCGGTTGAACCGACCCGCCCGACCCGGGTCCGTGACGCCACACCCCACCCCCACGTCGCTCGGCTCGCGCCGGCGCGAGCAGGAGACGCGACGGACAGACAAGGAGATGGCCCGGGTGCACCCCGTCATCAGCACGCTTTCCCGCGTCCTCGACATGCCGTCGGAGTTCATCGGCGACGAGCTGCGGCTCCGCGCCGTGGCCAGCTGGGACAACCTGACGGCCGTAGAGCTCCAGGTCCATCTGGAGCACGAGTTGGGCACCACTCTCGACGACCGCCTCATCGAGCACATCGACTCCGTGGGCCAGCTCCGTGACTTCTACGACGGACGGCTCGCCGAGCTGTCACACATCCAGGCCCCGCCGGACGCGTCGGCGATCGCCCCCGCACTGCCCCGCGTCACGATCCCCGCCCCGAAACGGGAGCGTCTCCAAGGCGACCCGCAGGCCGACATCTCCGACGTGGTCGTCGGAGAGACAGGCATCTCCGAGGTGGACCCGGCCCGCGGCCGGCTGTCCTACCGGGGTTATCCCATCGGGGAGTTGATCGGCAGGGTGACCTTCGAGGAGGTCGTTCATCTACTGATCCGCGGCTGGGTGCCCGACCCGGAGGAGCTCAGCGCCTTCCGCGCCCGGCTCGCCGCGGCCCGTGAGCTGCCGCCCATGGTCTCGACGAACCTCGTGCTCAACGCCAACGCAGGCGCGTCGTCCGTACTACGCACCGCGGTCCCCGCACTCGGGGTCGCCGCGGAGGCGGACGCCGACCCCGCCGCCCACATCGACCTGCGGGAACGCCTGGTCGCACGGATCCCCACGATCTTCGCGACCCAGCAGGCGGCCCGCGCCGGGCGTCGACTGCCGCGCCCCGCTCCGGAGCTCTCGCACGCCGAGAACATCCTCTACATGCTGGGCCTGCCCCGCGACCCGGAGCGCGTGCAGCTGGTCGACCTCTGCCTGGTCCTGCAGGCCGAACACGGCTGCAACGCCTCCGCGTTCGCGGCCCGGGTCGCGGCCGGCACCGGTGCCGACACCTTCGCCACCATCACCGTGGCGCTCGCTACGTTCACCGGCCCCCTGCACGGCGGCGCCGCCCCCCAGGTGATCGACCTGGCCCGGAAGGACGACAACCCGGACAGCGCCGCCGCTTACCTGCGAGGACGGGCCGACCAGGCCTCCGCCGCGCGGAACCGGCCGGTCGCGTACGCCGAGGAGGACCCCAGGGTCCGGCCGCTGCGCGAAGCCGCCCGGCGCTTCCACGGGAGCCCGGGCAGCGATCACGTCCTGCAGGTCCTGGACGCGGTACGAGCCGCGGCACACCCCTCGAAGGGGCCCCGCCCCTATCTGACCGTGGACTGCTACGCCGCCGCGATCTATCACCTGCTCGGTATGCCCACCGACCTGTTCGTCCCGATGTTCGCGGCCGCCCGAATGCCCGGCTGGCTCGCCCACGTCGAGGAACAGCGGGCCCAGCAGGGGCGCATCCACCCGCGGCTGCGCTACGTCGGTCCGCGGAATCTGCGCCACCTCCCCGACCAGCACTGACCAGCGATCCGATGAGGGAGGGCGCCACCCTTCCCCGTACACCAGGAGCAGATGTGGAGTTCGGCTGGAACGGGGGCCAACAGGCCCGCTACGACGAGGTATTGGACGCGACCCGAGCCGCCTTCCCCGCGCCGCCCGGCGCGGGGCACGGCTTCTACACCCGCAAGGACTGGCTGCGGCTCGGCGAGATCGGCATGCTCGGGTCCTGCCTCCCCCAGGAGTATGGCGGGCAGGGTCTCGGCGCCCTCGACACCGCGCGAGTCGTGGAGGCGGTGGGCCGTGGCTGCGCCGACACCGGCCTGGTGTTCGGCGCCGCGGCGCACACCTTCGCCTGCGCCGTGCCGATCGACGGCTTCGGCAGCGATTCCCTGCGTCGGCGACTGCTGCCCGAGCTGGCCGCGGGCCGGCTGATCGCGGGCAACGCGATGACGGAGCCGGACGCGGGCTCGGACTCCTCGCGGCTCGGCACGATCGCGACCCCGGTCGACGGCGGTCTCCTGCTCAACGGCACGAAGAGCTTCGTCAGCAACGGTCCCGCCGCCGATGTGTACGTGGCGTACGCGACCGTCGATCCCAAGGCGGGGTTCCTCGGCGTGACAGGCGTCGTCGTCGACCGGGACACGCCGGGGCTCGTCGTAGGCCAGCCCTACGAGAAGATGGGAATGCACTCCTGCCCGGCCGGTGCGATCACCTTCGAGGACTGCTTCGTGCCCGAGGAGAACGTTCTCGGCGGCGTCGGGCAGGGCGCGGCGATCTTCCAGCACTCCATGGGCTGGGAGCGGGCCTGTCTGTTCGCGCTCTACATCGGACTGCTCGACCGGCTCTTGGAGCAGTGCGTGACGCACGCCCGGGAGCGCCGCCAATTCGGCCGCAGGATCGGCGAGTTCCAGTCGGTGTCCAACCGGATCGCGGACATGAAGCTGCGCCTTGAGAGCGCCCGGCTGCTGCTGTACCGCGCCTGCTGGTCCATGGACCAGGGCGATTCCGCCGTGCTCGCGATCGCCCTGTCCAAGCTGGCCGTGTCCGAGGGCGTGCTGGCGTCCGCCGCCGACGCGGTCCGCGTCTTCGGAGGCCGCGGCTACCTGCGGGAGGACGGCATCGAGGCCGCGCTGCGCGATGCCATCCCCAGCACGATCTTCTCGGGCACCTCGGACATCCAGCGTCAGTTGATAGTGAAGGAGATAGGCCTGTGAGGCTCCACCAGCTCGTCATCGACTCCGCCCGGCGCTCGCCCGACTCCCCTGCCGTGCGCTCGGCCCACGGAGTGTTCAGCTACCGGGAGCTGGACTCCCGCGCCGATCAGTACGCCGCCGCGCTGCACCGGCGCGGTGTGCGGCCCGGCGACCGGGTCGTGCTGTGGAGTCACAAGACCTTCGACGCCATCGCCCTGATGCAGGGCGCCCTGCGCGTCGGCGCCATCTACGTGCCGATCAGCGCCGTCAACCCGGCCGCCCGGGTGCAGCGCATCACCGCGAGCTGCTCACCCGCCGTGGTGGTGACCGACGCCGACGGCATCCGCCGCGCCACGGACCACGGCTGGGACGACTCCGTACCGCTGGCCTCCTTCGAGACCGTACGCGAGCAGGCCCCCGCCGAGGACGCGCCGCCCGTCCACAGGAACGAGCCCGACGACCCGGCCTACATCTTGTACACCTCCGGCTCCACCGGTGAGCCCAAGGGCGTCTGCATCAGCCACCGGAACGCACTCGCCTTCGTTCACTGGGCGGCCGCCGAGGTCGGTGTCACCGCCGAGGACCGGCTCTCCAACCACGCGCCGTTCAACTTCGACCTCTCCGTCTTCGACCTGTACGCGGCGTTCCTGGCCGGCGCCTCCGTCCTCCTGGTCCCGGAAGGACTCGCGTACGACCCGGTGCAGCTGGGCTCGCTGCTGCACCGCGAGCAGATCACCGTCTGGTACTCGGTGCCGTCCGCGCTGACCTTGATGATGCAGCGGGGAGAACTGCTCGCCGGTGAGCCCCCGGCGGCCCTGCGCGCCTGCGTCTTCGCCGGTGAGCCCTTCCCCATCCAGCACGTGCACGAACTGCGCAAAGCGTGGCCGGATGTGCGGATGTTCAACTGGTACGGGCCGACCGAGACCAATGTGTGCACCAGTTACGAGGTCACCGACCGGGATCTCGGCAGCACCCGTCCGCTGCCGATCGGCACCGCCGTCTCCGGCGACCGCATCCGGCTGCACCCGCCGCGTTCGCGCGAGGGGGAGATCGTGGTCAGCGGCCCGACCGTGATGCTCGGCTACTGGGGCCGGGAGCCGCAGAAGGGCCCGTACTTCACCGGTGACATCGGCCGGATGGGGCCCGACGGGATGCTGGAGTACGTGGGGCGGCGCGACCACATGGTCAAGGTGCGCGGGCACCGGATCGAGCTCGGCGACATCGAGGCGACGATCACCGCCAACCCCAAGGTCGCCTCCGCGGCGTGTCTGGTGGTGGGCAGCGGCCTGGACGCCAAGATCCATGCCGTGGTGGTGCCGGAGGGGACCGAGCGCCCGGGGCTCCTTGAACTCAAGCGCGAATGCGCCGACCGGCTACCCCTCTACATGGTGGTCGACGCGATCCATGTCGTCACCGAACTACCCCTGACCGCAAACGGAAAGACGGACCGTCAGGCCCTGGCGAGCGAAATCGCCGCCATCGCCCCACGGTGAAGCCCGATGAACTCCGCGGCCCTGACCCGCCTCGGCCTCAGAGACGAGGATCTGGAAATGCCTGAACAACTCAGCACGTCCGAGCTCCTGTTGGACCAGGTGGACCTCAACACCTTCCGTTCCGTGATGGGTTCACTGCCCACCGGGGTAAGCGTCGTCACCAGTCTGACGGCCGACGGCGAACCGCGCGGCCTCACGTGCAGCGCGGTGTGCAGTGTCTCCGCCGCTCCGCCGCTGCTCCTGGCCTGCGTCAAGCAGCCCAGCGCGACGCTTGAGGCCATCCATCAGAGCTCGGCCTTCGCCGTCAACTTCCTCTCCGTCGACATGGCCGAGACGGCCCGCACCTTCGCGTCGCCGGTGCCCGAACGGTTCGAGGGCGTGCCCTGGACGCCGGGGAAACGCACCGGCGTCCCCCTGCTCCAGTCCACCGTGGCGTCCGCGGAGTGCGTCCTGACAAGCAGCTATCTGGCGGGCGACCACCAGGTGCTGATCGGCCGCCTGGTGCACGGCGACGTCAGCACGACCCGCGTGCCTCTGGCCTACTGGCGCGCCCAGTTCTCCGAATTGAGGACCCACCCGGCGGCCTGACCCCGTCGGCTTTCGGAGTGCAATGTCCGTGGGCGGTCATGAGCTGAGCTCATGACCGCCCACGTCGCGCTGGAGCTGCTCCGGTGCTGATGATGGATCGTGAATGACGGATTCAGCCCGTGGTTCCGGGCTTCGGCAGAGTCTGGAGAACTCCCGCCACATACGCGTGGAACGCGGGGTCGTCGAGCAGGAAGTGGCCGCCCGGCAGCCACTCGATCAGCACGTCGCCGGCGCCGTGGTTCTCCCAGTCGCGCAGACCGGCGTCGTCCACCATCGGGTCGTCGAGGCCCGCGCACACCCACAGCGGGGAGTCCAACGGCGGGCCGGGCAGCGGTTCGTACGTCTCCGAGACGGTGAAGTCGGCCCGCAGCGCAGGGACGAACAGCCGGAGCAGCTCCGGGTGGTCGAATAGCTGCGGCGGGGTGCCGCCGAGGCGGCGTACGGACTCCAGGAACGCCGGGGCCTCCAGGGTGTGGATGTCCGGCAGGATCCGCCGAGCGGTGGGGCCGTTGCGGCCGACCACGACGACGGCGGCCGGCGGACGGCCCAGGGCGCTCCAGTAGCGGCCGAGCTCGTACGCGAACGCCGCGCCCATGCTGTGCCCGAGCAGCACGTACTGCCCCGTGGTGTGCGCGGTTGAGCCTCGGATCAGATCCTCCAGGACCGCGCCGAAGTCGTCGCGCACCCGCTCGGCCATTCTGGCGCCGTGGCCCGGCAGTTCCAGGAGGGTCGTGTTCGTGGTCGGCGGCAGCGCGGCCTCCAGGCTCGCGAAGACCCGCGCCGCACCGCCCGCGTGCGGCAGGCACAGCAGGGTCGGACGGCTCGGGCGGGCGGGCGCGGGCGTCGTGGCGGGGGTGGTCGTGGTAGAGGACGTCTCGGTGGTCGGTCCGGGCGGGCTCACCTTCATGACTGAGTCTCCTTGTCGAGGGGTGCACGGATCGTACGAGGGGCCGTGAGGGGCGGCCGCAGCACCGGCCGCTCACCGGGGGCGAGCGTGAACAGGCGGATGACCTCGCCACCGTCCGCGACCGCGATGGCGGCCCTGAACTCCGGTCCGACGTCGATGAGTTGAAGGGTCCAGGACCTGGCGGCGGCACCCGGAGCCGCGTGCAGCGTGACCCGTCCGCGACGCCGCGCGCCCGGAGTCACCCGCACCGCGGTGAGGTCGCCGGCCAGCCCGCTGCCCATCGCCTTGAGGACGGCTTCCTTGCAGGTCCAGTGGGTGAACAGACCGCTGTGCAGGTCGTCTTCGCAGTCCGCGGGCCAGCGTGCCGCCTCCCATTCGGAGAGCACCTGGCGGCGCAGTCCCGCCGGATCCTGGAGGGGTTTGATCCGCTCGACGTCGACTCCGGTGGGACCGTCACGGCTCACCGCAACGAGGGACATGCCGTCGGTGTGCGACAGGCTGACCCGCAGGCCCGGGTCGCCGGACACATAGGGCTTGCCGAACCGCCCTCGCACAAAGGCGATTCGGTCTGCGGGACGCCCGCTGTAGGCGGCGGTGACGGCCCTCAGTGCGGCATGGGCGGAGGCGTACAGCGCCCGTTGCGAGGGAACGACGTGCCGCCAGCGCCGTACCTCATCCGGTGAGAGCAGTTCGACGCAGCGCCGTACCACCGCTTCGCGCCGCGGCCCGGGACCGGGTTCGGGGACGGCCCAGATGTGCGCCTCTCCGGGAGGGGGGCCGTGCCGTGCTCGGGTCATCGAATCTCCAACCGCTTCGTCGTCGCTTCCAGTTGGCCTCTTGACGATGAACTCAACACTAGTAGAGTTCATCGAGAAATGACATCATCAGGCGTTGAAATCAACAACCGTTGAACGCCCGGCGGGACACCCGCCCGTCAACGCATCTCCAGGAGGTACGGCGTGGCCAGTGCCCGCGACGAACTGATCGCCCAGCTCACCGAGTTCATCAGGGAGCGACTGCTGTCGGAGCCCGACGCGCAGGGCATCAACCCGGACACCCCCTTGCTCGAATGGGGCATCCTCACCTCGATCAACACCGCTCAGCTGCTCACCTTCATCCGGGACGAGCTGGGAACGAACATCCCGCCGACCGAGCTGACCGGCACCAACTTCCAGAACCTCGACAGCATCACCGACCTGCTGCTGTCCCTTCGCGCGCCCATCCACTGACCAGCGGACACGGTCCCGCGCTTCCCACCGAACTCGCGACAGGAGATCACGTTGTCTGAGGCATCCGAGAACTACGACTACGACATCGGCATCATCGGCGGCGGCCCGGCGGGCTCCACCGCCGCCTCCTACCTCGCCAAGGAGGGTCTGTCCGTGGTGGTCTTCGAATCGGAGACCTTTCCGCGCGAGCACGTCGGCGAGTCGCTGGTCCCGGCCACCACCCCCGTGCTCATCGAGACCGGAGCGATCGAGAAAGTCGATGCCGCCGGCTTCCCCAAGAAGTACGGGGCCGCCTGGACCTCGGCGGAGGACCGGGACATCGACCACATGGGCTTCCAGGGCCTGGACCACGACTTCCGCGCCGCCGAGGTCCTCTTCAGCGAGCGCGACCAGGCCGGCGTCGACCGCGATCACACCTTCCACGTCGACCGCGGGAAGTTCGACCAGATCCTGCTGCAGCACGCGGAGAGTCTGGGCGCGAAGGTCTACCACGGCGTCCGCGTCAACCGCGTCGACTTCTCCGACCGGGATCGCCCCGTCATTCAGGCGAAGGTCGGCAACCAGTCCGTCGGCGTCCCCGTCCGCATGGTCATCGACGCCAGCGGCCGCCGCACCATGATGGGCAGCCAGCTCAAGGTCAAGGAGCCCGACCCGGTCTTCAACCAGTACGCGGTGCACACCTGGTTCGACGACTTCGACCGCAAGGCCCTCGCGGTCAACAAGGAGCAGTCGGACTACATCTTCATCCACTTCCTGCCGCTCGAGGACACCTGGGTCTGGCAGATACCCATCACCGACACCATCACCTCGATCGGTGTCGTCACACAGAAGGCGCGGTTCAAGGAGGCCAAGAACGACCTGGAGACCTTCTTCTGGGACACCATCGGCAGCCGGCCGCCGCTCCAGGACGCCCTCAAGAACGCCCGCAGGGTCAAGCCCTTCAAGTCGGAGGGCGACTACAGCTACGCCATGACCAAGGTCTCCGACGACTCGCTCCTCATGATCGGCGACGCGGCCCGGTTCGTCGACCCGATCTTCTCCAGCGGTGTCAGCGTCGCGCTGAACAGCGCCCGCCTGGCGGCCGCCGACATCATCGCGGCCCACAAGGCCGGGGACTTCCGCAAGGAGCGGTTCGACACCTACGTCGGCACGCTTCGCAGCGCCGTCTCCAACTGGTACGAGTTCATCTCGATCTACTACCGACTCAACATCCTCTTCACGGCGTTCGTCCAGGACCCGCGCTACCGCCTTGACGTCCTCAAGATGCTTCAGGGCGATGTGTACGACGGGGAGCCCAAGGCCCTCGCCGCGATGCGGGAGATCGTCGAGGCGGTGGAGAACGACCCGGACCACCTGTGGCACAAGTACCTGGGGACCCTCAGGGCCCCTGCCGCCGCGGCCAAGTTCTGAGCCCTGGCTCCGGTGCCGGCCGGCCAGGCACCTACACCGCAGCGGTCCGCTGCCGGGCACGACCGGGTGGCGTGGACGCCCCTCCCGCCACCCGGGCTTCTCTCGTCACCAGCCGTCCGCCGCACTCCATGAGGGGGATCCATGCCCGCCCGCAACGGAATCACCACCGATCCGGCCATAGCACTCGTCGGCATCGGATGCCGTTACCCGGGAGGCGTGGTCGATCTCGACTCCTTCTGGCACGTACTTCGGGACGGTGTCGATGTGATCGGGGAGATCCCCCCTGAGCGATGGGGTCCCGAGTACATCAGCGAGGACGGGTCCGCGCCGGGCACCGGGTACTGCCGCTACGCCGGTGTCCTGCCCGGGCTCGACCAGTTCGACGCGGACTTCTTCGGCATCTCCTTCCGTGAGGCACGCGAGATGGACCCGCAGCAGCGGCTCCTGCTCGAAGTCTCGTGGGAGGCACTGGAACACGCGGGGCTCACCAAGCCCGGCCTCGCGGGGTCCCGAACCGGCGTCTTCTTCGGCATGCTCGGCATGGACTACACCCTGCTGCACTCCAAGACCCGCGGCGTGAAGGGCATCGACCCCTACTACGCCAGCGGCAAGGAGTTCAGCTTCGCCCCCGGCCGCGTCGCCTACACCCTGGGGCTGCACGGGCCCGCGCTCTCCGTGAACACCGCGTGCTCCTCGTCCCTGGTGGCGGTGCACCTGGCCTGCCGCAGCCTGGCCAGTGGCGAGGCCGACACCGCGCTCGCGGGCGGCGTCAATGTCCTCGCCGCCCCCGAACTCTCCATCTTCATGAGCAAGGTGCAGGCCCTGTCGCCCACCGGGCGCTGCAAGCCGTTCGCGGCCGACGCGGACGGCATCGTACGCGGTGAAGGGTGCGGCGTCGTCGTACTGAAGCGGCTCGACGACGCGCTCGCGGACGGCGACCGGGTGCTCGCGGTCATCCGCGGCAGCGCCTTCAACCACGACGGCCGCAGCGCCGGCCTGACCGTCCCCAACGCCTCGGCGCAGAAGTCCCTGATCCAGGACGCGCTGGTCCGGGCCGACGCCGGCGCGAACGAGGTCGCCTATGTGGAGACGCACGGCACCGGTACACCGCTCGGGGACCCGATCGAGGCCTTCGCGCTGTCGGAGGTGTTCGGCCCCGGCCGGGACCCTGGGCGCAAGCTCCGCATCGGCTCGCACAAGGCCAACTTCGGGCACACGGACGCCGCCGCCGGTGTCGCCGCTCTGATCAAGACCGTGCTGACCGCGCGACACCGGGTGGTCCCGCCGCAACTGCATCTCGGCACCCCCAACCCGGCCATACCCTGGGCCGACGGGCCCCTGAGCATCTCGGCCGAGGCCAGTCCGCTGGACGCGACCGAGGACACCCTGTTCGGGGTGAGTGCCTTCGGTCTCAGCGGCACCAACGCCCATCTGCTGCTCTCCGCCCCGCCGGAGCCCGAGCCTCTCGCGGCGCCGCGAGAAGCCTCACCCCGGGTGCTGCTGCTGTCCGGCTCCACGGAGGCCGCGCTCCAGGAACGCGCGCGGGACCTGGCCGGTGCCCTCGACCTCGCCGGTGAACGGCCGCCCAACACCCTCGGCTCCCTCGATGACGTGCTGCACACCGCGGCGCTCCGGCGCACCCACCACGAGGCGCGGGCCACCGTGATCGGCGCGGACGCCGAGGAGTTGCGCGCCTCGCTGCGCGAGCTGGCCGGGGGGAACCCCGACGAGCGCACCATCACCGGAACCGCCGAGCCCCGGCGGCGCCACCGGACCGTCTTCGTCTTCTCCGGGCAGGGCTCGCAGTGGCGCGGTATGGGCCTGGACCTGTGGGATCGCGAGCCGGTCGCCGCCGCCAGTCTGGAGCGCAGCGACGCGTTGCTGCGCGAGGCCGGTCTCCCCGGCCTGCGCGAGTTGTTCGGCGAGAGCGACCTCACTGCCACCGAATTGGCCCAACCCGCGCTCGTAGCACTGCAGTTGGCGATCGCCGAGGTCTGGCGCGCCCGCGGGGTGGAGCCGTCCAAGGTCGTCGGACACAGCCTCGGCGAGATCTCGGCCGCGTGCTTCACCGGCGCGCTCGACCTGGCCACCGCCCTCGGCCTGGCCATCCGGCGAGGGCGGATCATGAGCGCCGCCGCGGGCACCGGGCGGATGCTCGCGGCGGCGCTGTCCGAGGACGAAGCCCTGCAGGCGGTCGCCGGAACCGGCCGAGCGGTCACCGTCGCGACGGTCAACGGGCCGAACTCCACGGTGCTCGCCGGATCCGAGGAAGATCTGACGGCGATCGCCTCGCTGCTGCGCGAGCGCTCCGTCACCGCGCGGTTCGTACCCGGGGACTACGCGTTCCACAGTCCGGCCATGGCTCCCTTCGCCGAGGAACTCCTGGGCGAACTGGGCGGCTTGACGGCCAGTCCCACACCCGAGGCGTTCGTGTCCACCGTCTGGCCGGACGAGCCCCCGGCCATGCTCGACGCCGCGTACTGGGCCGCCAACGTGCTGCGCCCCGTACGCTTCTGGCCCGCGGTGCGGGACCTGCTTGAGGACCGTGGCGCCGACTTCGTCGAGATCGGCCCGCACCCCACTCTCGTACGACCCCTGACCGACGCCCTCAAGTCGCTGCGGCGCCAAGGCGTCGCGGTCGGCTCGCTGCGCAGGGACGCCGACGGGCCCGCGGTGCTACTCGCCTCTCTCGCCGAACTGCACTGCGCGGGCGCCGATGTCCGCTGGGCCGAGCTGATCCCGGGCCGTCTCACGGAGCTGCCCCGGCACCCATGGCAGCACGAGTCGTTCTGGCTGCCCGGGGTGTCCCCCGGCACGCAGTACGTCCCGGGCGCGGTCCCCGACGCGGGGCCCACACCGGCCCGGCTCTCCGTGCAGTTGCTGGATCCGACGGGCAGGCCCCTGGGACCCGCGCACCAACTCGACCTGAGCGGGACGCCCACCGGCGGCCCCGCGACCACCCCGGCGGAGACCTCCGGCTCCGCCGACGACTCCCGTGTCACGGTCCCGACCCCCGACGGGGCCGACCGGGAAGCCGTCCCGTCCGCCACCGCCCCGCTCCATCCCCCTGCGGGAGCCGTGGCGGACGGGACAGGGAACGCCGCGGGCGCGGCCTCGGTCCCGGCCGACGGGGCCGGGACCGATCGCGACCGCAGGACGTTGATGCGGCAGACGTCCGAGATCCTGGGCGAGATCCTCGGCCAGGACCCGGGCCGGCGCATCTCTCCCCGGCGCGGCTTCGCCGATCTCGGCCTGGACTCGCTGAGCATCGTGGAGTTCGTGGACCGCCTCGGTACACGGCTCGGCCTGGAGATCCCGCTCTCCATGCCCTTCGAACGCCCGTGCCTGGACGACCTGGTGGACCATCTGCTGCCGCGGATCGCCGCGCGGAAGGCACCGGAGGCACCCGCCTCACCACCGGCACCGGCGACCGTCTCACCATCGGCACCGGACACAGCACCCGAAACAGCTCCGGCCGCCGACCCGATCGCCATCGTCGGCATGAGCTGCCGCTTCCCCGGCAGTCCGTCGGTGCGGGACTACTGGCGCCTGCTGCTCGACGGCCGCGAGGTCATCCGTGACGTGCCGTCGGACCGCTGGGACGGCAAGGCGTTCCTCTCCGACGGGGCGTGGACGCCGGGCACCATGACCTCCCTGCGCGGCGGCTATCTCGACGACGTACGGGGCTTCGACGCGGCCTTCTTCCGGATCTCACCGCGTGAGGCGCGCAGCCTGGACCCGCAGCACCGGCTCTTCCTCGAAGTCGCCTACGAGGCCCTGGAGGACGCCGGGGCGACCAGGGACCGGCTGCGCGGTTCCGCGACCGGCGTCTTCGTCGGCATGAACAGCTCGGACCACGCCCAGCACGTCGGCAGCCAACTCCAGGACGTGGACCTCTACTACGGCACGGGAAACTCCTTCGCCGGGGCGTCCGGGCGGCTCTCCTACTTCCTCGGCCTGACCGGACCCAGCATGGCGGTGGACACCGCCTGCTCCTCCTCCCTGACCGCGGTGCACCTGGCCATGCAGAGCCTGCGCCAGGGTGAGAGCGACCTCGCGGTGGCCGGTGGCGTCAACGTGATCCTCAGTCCGGTGATCCCGGTGTCCGTCTCGGCCGGCGGCGCGCTCTCCCCCAGCGGCCACTGCCGCACCTTCGATGAGGCGGCCGACGGCTATCTGCGCGGCGAGGGCTCCGGAGCGGTCGTGCTCAAGCGGCTGTCCACCGCGCTCGCCGACGGCGACCGCGTCTACGCCGTACTGCCCGGGAGCGCCGTGAACCAGGACGGCGCAAGCAGTGGTCTGACCGTGCCGAACGGCACCGCTCAGCGTGCGCTCATCCAACAGGCCCTGGACCAGGCCGGGTTGTCCGGACAGGACGTCGGTTACGCCGAGGCGCACGGGACCGGAACCCCGCTGGGCGACCCGATCGAGCTGCGCGCCCTCGCGCAGGCCCTGCGTCCCGGGGCGGGCGACGGCGCTCCCCTGCTCGTCGGCTCGGCCAAGCCCAACATCGGGCACCTGGAGGCCGCCGCCGGTATGGCCGGTCTCATCAAGGCGGTCCTGTCGGTGCACCACGGGCGGATCGCCCCGCACATCGGGGTCACCACCGCGCCGACCAGCCAAGTTGCCTGGGAAGAGCTGAAGTTGGAGATCGCCGAGGGCCGCGAGCAGTGGCCCGAGAAGGGGCGGCGCCGGATCGCGGGAGTCAGCTCCTTCGGCTTCACCGGTACGAACGCCCATGTACTGGTCGCCGAGCCGCCCGACGCACCGCGCTCCCCCGGCGAGGCGGACACCGAGCCCCCGGCGCGCTTCGCGCTACCGCTCTCCGCCGCACAGGCCTTCGCACTGCCCAGCGCCGCCAAGCAGTACCTGACGCTGCTGGAGTCGGACGACGCGCACACGCTCGCCGATCTCGCGTACACCGCTTCCGTACGCCGCAGCCATCTGGACCACCGGGCCGTCGTGGTCGGCCAGGACCTCATCGGGGTCCGCTCGGCCCTGCGCGCCCTGACGAAGGGCGAGGAACACCCCGGGGTACTCGCCGGCTCGGCGGAGTTGGAGCGCTCCTGTGTGTTCGTCTTCTCCGGGTTCGGCTCCCAGTGGCCCGGGATGGGACGCCAACTCCTGCAGAGCGAGCCGGTGTTCAGGGATGCGGTGCTGCGCTGCGAGGAGGAGATGCGCAAGTGGATCGCCTGGTCCCCGCTGGCCTCGCTGCGCGGTGAGCGGGACAGCCGCCCGTTCGACGAGGGCATCCCGCAGGAGTTGATCTTCGCGGTGCAGGTCGGCCTGGTCGAGCTGTGGCGCAGCTGGGGCGTGGTGCCCGAGGCGGTCGTCGGGCACAGCATGGGCGAGGTCGCCGCCGCGTGGGCCGCCGGGGCACTGACCCTGGCGCAGGCCGCGGAGATCCTGTGCCTGCGCTCGCGGCTCCTGGACACGATCATCGGCACCGGTGGCTCGATCGTCGTCGGGCTGCCCCGGCAGGAACTCGCACCGTATCTGGTCCTGTACGAGGACAAGTTGGGCATCGCCACGATCAACGGCCCGCGCACCACCGTGGTCGCGGGGGACCTCGACGCCCTCGACGAGCTGGCCCAGGAGCTGGCCGAGGCGAATGTGTTCGTCCGCCGCATCAAGGTTCCGGTGGCCCCGCACTCACCGCTGATGGAGCCCTTGCGGGAACGGCTGGTGTCCGGGCTCGCGCATCTGGTGCCGTCCGAGACCCGCATCCCGGTGTACTCCTCCGTGGCGGGCGGCGAGGTACCGGGCTCCTCGCTCACCGCCGAGTACTGGGGCCGCAATCTGCGCGACACGGTGTTCTTCCAGGACGCGGTGAGCGCGGTCGACGACCCGCAGGACCGGGTGTTCGTCGAGGTGTCCCCGCACCCCGTGCTGGTGTCCGGCACCGAGGAGTCCCTGGCGGAGGCCGGGGTGAGCGGTCCGCTCGTGCTGCCCTCACTGGTTCGCGACGAGGACGAGGTGGGTTCTCTGCTGGCCTGCCTGGGCGCCCTGCACGCGCACGGCGTCCCGGTGGACTGGACGGCGTTCGCCGGTCCCGGTCGCACGGTCGTGGATCTGCCCGCCTATCCGTGGCAGCGAAAAGAGCACTGGCTGCCGGATCCGCCGGTGGACCGCGCCGCCCCGTCGGGCTCCCTGGTCGGGGCGCCGGTACGGCCGGCGACCGCGTCGTGGACGGCGCTGCTTCCGGTGACGGTCGACGGCACCCGCAGCCCTTGGCAGATCTCCACGGGTGGATCCCGTACGACGGTGTCGGCGGCCGCGCTCCTGGAGGCGGCCCTGTGCAGCGCCGCGGCGACGGGCTCCCCGGCGCCGGCGCTCGACGACGTCCGGTTCGGCACGCCGCCCCGCACGGGCGGCGACAGCAGGGCCGATCTCCAGGCCGTGGTCGACACGCGACAGGGCAGCGTGCTGCTGCGCTCGCTCTCCGCGGACGCCCCGGCCGATCCGGCACTGAGCGCAGCCGTGCAGGCGTCGGGCGCCGTGCCGTCGAACGCCGTCGACCTCACCGCAGTCGTGGACGACGAGCCCCTCCGGGCCATGCTGGCCGACGGCTTTCCCGCGCTGGGGGTGCGGTCTGCCGGCAGTGGACCGGGGGCCGCGGAAGTGACCGTGGAACTGCCCGACGGCACCTCCCGCCATCGACTGCCCGCCGATCTGCTGCGTCTGGCGCTGCGCCTGGTCGCTGACGGCTCGGCCGAGCGCACGGAACCATCCGGCGGGGAGTCACCGCCCGCGGCCGTCGCGTCGGTCCGGTGCAGAGCAGCGGTCGAGGGCACCGTACGGGTGTACCGGGGCCCTGTCCGCGTCGGTGCGGACGAGCTGCCGGAAGCGGACGTGACCGTACTCGACGCCGCGGGACGGGCCGTGGTGGAGCTGACCGGGCTCCGCCTGGCCGCCTCCCCGCCCCCGGCCAGGCCCGACGCCGACCGGGACCGGGTGGAGGGCCTGCTGTACCGGATGGTCTGGAGCCCCGCGGGGCAGCGGCCGGCCGACCGTGACGCCACCGACGTCGCGCCGGCGACGCGCTGGCTGGTGTGCGGTGACACCGAGCATCTGGCGGGGACAGTGGCCGAGGAGCTACGGGCCGCGGGCTGCGAGGTGCGCCGGGTGCGTTCGCTGGACGCGGCACGCCGTGGCGGGGGTGACGACGATCTCGCGCTGGACCCGGCCGACCGCGAGGCGTGGGAGACGCTCCTCGCGGTGCACGCCAACGAGACCACCACCGGCATCTGCGACCTGTGGCCGCTGGAGGACCTCGACTCGCGCCCCGACGGATGGCGCGTCACCACCGCGCTCACCGCCGCGCTGGCCAACACCGAGAGCGCAGCGCCACGGCTTTGGCTGGTCACCCGGCACGCGTTGCTGCCCACCGGCCACGAGGGCTTCCCCGACGGCAACCAGGGGGCGCACGCCGGACTCGGCCGCACCCTCGCGATGACGCGGCCGGACGCGTGGGGCGGGCATGTCGACCTGAGCCGCGGCAGCGCCGAGGAACTGCGCACGCTTGTCACCCGGCTGCTACGCGCTCCAGGAGATGAGCACATCCGTGTGGAGCACTCCTCGGTCCAGGTCGGGTCACTGATCCGTGCCGAGGCGCCGGACCTGGTCCCGCACCGGGCGTTGTCCGCCGATCGCTGGCATCTGGTGACCGGCGCGGGCGGCACTCTGGCTCCCCCCGCGGTGGACTGGCTGGTCGGTGCAGGTGCCCGGAGGATCGTGCTCGCCGACACAGAGCCCGCGGGCGAGGAACAGCGGGCCCATGAGGACCGGATCGCCGCCTGGCGCGCCCTGGGTGCCGAGATCCGCACCGTGCGCACCCACGGCTCCCGGGAGGAACTGGCTGAGCTGATCGAGGAGTTGCGGGCGGATACCGGAATCGCGGGGGTGGTGTGCGCGGGCACTCCAGGGGTGGCGACCCCGCTGGAGGAGACCACCGACGCCGCCCTGCGGGCCGAGTCGAACCGTGCCGAGACAGCCGAACTGCTGCACCGGTTCACCGCCAAGGACCCCGTACGCCTCTTCGTCCTCCTCGGCTCCGTGCCGGGCACCTGGGGCGGTGCGATCACGGGCGCGGCAGCCCCGTCCGACTGGTCGCTGCGGGCACTGGCGGCGCGGCGCAGGGCCTCAGGGCTGCCCGTGGCGCATGTCGAGCTGATGCCTCTCGAAGGCAGCCGGCTCCTCGACGAACGGACGATTTTACTGCTGAAGGCGAGCGGGGTCGCACCACTGCGCGAGCAGGACCTCGTCACCGCGCTGGACCTGCTGGCCTGGGACAACACGGTGCACGCGTGCGTGGCCGACGTCAACTGGGAGCTGTTCGGGAGCGCACTCGCCGACGCCCCGCACCGGGAGCTGTTCCGCGCGGTCCTGGGGGTCGCCAAGCGCGGCGGCGGCACGGCGTTCGTGGCCGGGCTCGGCGATCTCGACCCCGCGCAGCGCCGCGACCGGATGCTCGACTGGGTCTGCGCCCAGGTCGCCGAGGTCCTCTGCCTGCCGGAGGACGACCTCCAGGCCGACCACGGCTTCTTCGAGCTCGGGATGGACTCCGTCATGTCTCTCACGCTGCGGCTGAAGCTCTCCCGGGAGCTGGAGACCGAGCTGTCCTCGACGGTCGCTTTCGAGCACCCCACCGCACTGGCGCTCAGCACGCACCTCCTTGAACTGCTCGGACATCCGGCCGACGATCCCGGCTCCACGCCCACGGCCACCACGGACCCGGGCGAGCACGACGATCCCGGCGGAGCGGACGACCTCGACGACGACGAACTGCTACGCCAGCTGGAGTCGGAGATCTCCGACTCACTGAAGCTTGGTTTTGAGGAGAACCGATGACGAAGAGCGAGCACGGGCAGGCGAGCCAGGATGTCCTCCGCGGCCGCCTGAAGGACTCCCTCGGCACTATCCGCAGCCTGCGCGCACGGGTGCAGGAACTTCAGAAGCCACAGCCACTGGCGGTGATCGGTCTCTCCTGCCGGCTCCCGGGTGGAGCGACACCCGCGGAGTTCTGGCAGTCGCTGTCCGACGGCCGCGACTCGACCTCGGAGTTCCCCGAGGAACGGCACTCGGTCGCCGGTTTCTACAACCCGGACCCCGACCACCCGGGCACCGCGTACACGCTGGCGGGAAACTTTCTCGACGGGCCGGTGGACACCTTCGATCCGACCGTCTTCGGCATCTCGCCCCGTGAGGCGGCGGGCATGGATCCGCAGCAGCGCCTGGTGCTCGAACTGGCTTGGGAGGCCATGGAGAACGCCTGCCTGCCCCCGAGCGGCCTGGAGGGCAGCCGGGTCGGGGTCTTCCTCGGCGCCAGTACCAGTGACTACGTGCGAATGCGTCAGCAGAAGGGCGCGATGGCGGACGTCGACGCCTACCAGCTGATCGGCGAGCCGAGCTTCCTGGCCGGGCGCGTCTCGTACACCTTCGGGTTCCAGGGACCCAGCATGGTGATCGACACCGCGTGCTCGTCCTCGCTCGTGGCGCTCGAGCAGGCCGTCCTGTCGCTGCGGTCCGGTGCCTGCGACACGGCGCTGGTCGGCGGGGTGAACCTGATGCTGTCGCCGTACGGCTTCGTGCTGGTCAGCAAGTTGCGCGCGCTGTCGCCTGACGGCCGGTGCAAGACGTTCGACGCCTCGGCGGACGGATACGCGCGCGGCGAGGGCGGCGCACTGTTCGTGCTCAAGCGGCTGAGCGAGGCCGAGGCCGCCGGGGACCGCATCCTGGCCGTGGTCCGCGGCGTGGCGACGGAGCACGACGGGCGCAGCAGCGGCCTGACGGTCCCGAACCCCTCCGCACAGCAGAACGTCATCAGCTCCGCGCTCAAGGACGCCGGCGTCGCCCCCGCCGAACTCACCTACGTCGAGGCACACGGCACCGGCACCCCGCTGGGCGACCCGATCGAGCTGAAGGCCCTCAACGCCGTCACCAGTACCGGCCGCCCGGCCGAACGGCCGCTGTTGGTCGGCTCGGTGAAGACCAACATCGGCCATCTGGAGCCGGCCGCCGGGGCCGCAGGTCTGCTGAAGGTCGTCCTGGCCCTCCAGCACGACACGCTCCCCCGGCATCTGCACCTGAACAACCCCAGCGCCCAAGTCCCTTGGGACGCCATCAACTTGAAGATCACCACGGAGAGCACCAGCTGGCCGGAAGGGCCCCGGATCGCCGGCGTGAGCAGCTTCGGCGCCAGCGGCACCAACGCGCACGCCGTGATCGCCGAGGCACCGCAGCCCGTCCCCCGGGAGGGGACGCCCCGCAGGATGGGACTGCTGACCCTCAGCGCCAACAGTCAGGAGGCGCTGCGCGCCATGGCGACGGCGTACGAGGCCCACGTACGGGAGGCGGATCCGCGCACCCTGTCGGACATCCGCTACTCGACCCACATCGGGCGGGCCCGGATGAAACATGGGCTGAGCGTGACCGGCGACCGCGAGCAACTCGCCGCGGGACTGGCCGCGTTCGCCGCGGGCGAGCGGGCCGAGCAGGTGACGGCGCACTCGCCGACGGGCACCAAGGCACGCCGCCTGGGCTGGCTGTTCACCGGCCAGGGCTCGCAGTACGCCGGGATGGCCTCGGGTCTCGCGGCCGCCGAGCCGGTCTTCGCCAGTGCGCTCGCCGAGTGCGTCGAGGCCCTGGACCAGCACCTCGACGAGCCGTTGGGCCCGGTCCTGGAGGGCAACGGGGACAGCGAGCGCATCGGCCGCACGGGCTTCACGCAGCCCGCGCTGTTCGCCGTCGAGTACGCGCTCGCGAAGATGTGGACGTCCTGGGGGATCCGTCCGACCGCACTGATCGGGCACAGCCTGGGCGAGATCACCGCGGCGTGCGTCGCCGGTGTGCACTCGCTCGAGGACACCGCCCGCCTGGTCACGGCCCGCGCCCGTCTCATGGACGCGCTGCCCGCGGGCGGCGTGATGGAGACCCTGGTCTGCGACGAGGAGACGGCGCGCGCGGCGGTCACCGAAGCGGGACCGGTACCGCAGGTCGCACTGGCCGCGGTGAACGGCCCCACCGACGTGGTCCTGTCCGGCCCCGAGGAACAGGTGGGCAAGGTGATCGGGCTGCTCGCCGAGCGCGGCGTCAAGCACCGCCGCCTCGTCGTCTCGCACGCCTTCCACTCACCGCTGATGGCCCCGATGCTCGACGAATTCCGCAAGGTGACCGAGAGTTTGACGTTCCATCAGCCGAAGTATCCGATCATCTCCAATGTCACCGGCCGGGAGTGGGGCCCCGAGCAACTGCGCGCCGCGTACTGGTCCGAGCACGTCCTGGCACCGGTGCGCTTCGCCCAGGGTGTGACCACGCTGTACGAGACGGGCTGCCGTACGTTCCTGGAGCTCGGCCCCGCGCCCGTGCTTCTCGGCCTCGGGGCCCGCTCCCTGCCCGAGGACGGCGTCGCCTGGATTCCGTCGCTGCGCCGGGACCGCGAGGACGCCCACATCGTGGGCCAGGCCCTGGGCGCCCTGCACCACCGCGGCGTACCGGTCGACTGGAACGCCGTGCACAGCGATGAGCGGCCGCGCCGTACCCCACTGCCCACCTATCCGTGGCAGCGCGAGCGCTACTGGTTCAACGACGAGGTCCCGGGCGGCAATCCGGTGCTCGCGGCCGACGACACCCCTAGTGCGCTCTTCGAGGGCCATCTGCTGTCCGGCTCGCCCACGTTCTCGCCTCGACTCGACGAGCTGTCCGAGATGTTCGTACAGACCGGCCCGGACGGCCGCCGGTCCGTGTCGGCGGGCGGCTTCTGCAACTGGGCCCTGGCCGGCGCCGCGAAGCTCCCCGGCGCGCAGCCCCGGCTGGTCGACCGCTTCGTGGTGGGTGAGCCGCTGCTCCTCGACCCCGAGCACCGTCCGGCCCAGATACGGGTCTATGTGCTGCCGCAGGACGACGACGGCCGCTCCCTGTTCCTGTGCTTCTCGCGGCACGGCGTGGAGTCCGCCGAGAGCGGGAGCTGGCGGCTGCACGCCCGCGGGGTCCTGGTGCGCCGTCCGACGGACCCACGTCCCTCCGACGGCGATCTGAACGCCGTCCGGGCCCGGTGCGTGCTGGTCGACCCCGCCGACGTCGCAATTCCCGGCTGGGCCGAGCCGGTCCTCAACGAGGTCTACCAAGGCTCCGGCGAGGTCCTTGCCGAAGTCAACCAGATCGCCGAGGAGCTTCCCCGGGGCGCCCTGCTCGACCTCACGCTCGGGCTGCTGCGCCAGTCGCAGAACGCACCCGGTGCGGGAGGGACCCCCTCGCCCACGGCGACGCCCGGGGGAACCCGCCGCTACATCCACGGCTGGCTGGACCCGGCCGAGGAGGACGGCGAGCTCCGTGGCGGCCTGGAGATCCTGGGCTCCGACGGCAGCGTGCTGATCATGATGCGCCATGTCCATCTGCGGTCGACGATGCCTGCTCCGCAGGACGTTCCGCGCGGCGCGCGCGAGGAGACCGTCTGGGAGCAGGTCTGGCAGCAGGCCGACCCGGCGACGTTCACCGAGCGGAGCCTGCGCGACGATCGGGTCCTGCTGATCGGCGGGGACGGCCCGGGCGTCTCCGCGACCGGCGCGGACGCCGGCCTGCTGGGCGCCGTGTCCAAGCAACTCACCCTTCGCGGAGCGGAGGTGAGCCACGTCGAGGCGTCCGTGGACGCGGCCCTGCGGGCACTTGACACCGGCCGGCCGTTCGGGCATCTCGTCCTGCTGAGCGGCCTGGACGTGCCGGTGGCCGGGTACGACGCCGCGTCGGCGGAGCAGGTCCGGGAGCGGGCGGAGCACGTGTTTCTGGCCGTCACCCGGAAGTTGGCCGTCGAGGAGGCAGCCACCCAGTTGTGGGTGGTGACCCGTGGCGCCCAGTGGACCGGCCCCGAACAGCGCGAACTCTGCCTGCCGACGGCCCCGTTGTGGGGTCTGGGCAAGGTGGCCGCCCTGGAACACCCCGAGCTGTGGGGTGGTCTGCTCGACCTGGACCCGGCGGGCGCGGCGGACGAAGCGGAGCAGATCGCCGGGCTCATCACGATGCGGACCGCCGAGGACCTGACGGCCCGTCGCGGCGGCGCGGTCCTGGTACCGCGGCTGGTGCCGGTTCCCCCGGGCGACGAAGGGACGGAGCATCCGATGCCGCGCCTGAGCGACCTCGGCAGCTACCTCATCACCGGCGGCCTGGGCAGCCTCGGCCTGCTGGTGGGCGAGTGGCTGGCGCGGGCCGGCGCGGGCGCCGTCGTCCTGCTCGGCCGCACGGGCCTGCCGGAGCGCGCAGCCTGGGACGACCCGGCCCTCGACGACGCCACGGCGGCCAAGATCGCCGGCGTCCGCCGGATCGAGACGCAGGGCGCAGAGGTACGCGTGGTGGCGCTCGATGTGGCCGACGAGACCGCACTGCGGTCACTGACGGACCAACTAGGCCTGTCCGGAAGGCCGTTGCGCGGTGTGGTGCACGCGGCGGGCCTGTCGGAGCCGCAGTTCCTGCGGGAGAGCGACCCGCAGACGTACGACCGCTGCCTGCGCCCCAAGGTGGACGGCACCTGGGCGCTGCACAACGCCACCGTCGACCAGAACCTGGATCTGTTCGTCTCCTTCTCCTCGATCGCTTCGGTCTGGGGTTCGCAGCACCTGGCGGGGTACTCCGCGGCCAACGCGTTCCTGGACTCCTTCGCCCACTTCCGACAGCTCCGGGGCCTGGCCGCCACGACGGTCAGCTGGGGTCCGTGGGGCGCCGCGTCCGGACTCGCGGACGACTCGGTGATGGCCTTCCTGCGCTCCATCGGGCTGCACCAGCTCAACCCCGAGCACGCGCTCGAGCTGCTCGGGGAGGCCGTGGTCGACGGTGTCGCCAACCGCACGGTGTGCTCGGCGGACTGGGAACTGTTCCGCGACCTGATGGAGGCTCGCCGTGAACGGCCGATGCTCAGCGGGATACGCAGCGCCCCCGTCACGGACGGCGCACAGGACGCCGAACTGGCGCCGCTGACCGCCCGGTTGATCGGCCTCGGCCGCGAGGAGCGTCTCGGCGAGCTGAACAAGTACGTGCGCGTCCAGCTGTCGGAGATCCTGCGGATGGAGCTGAGCACCCTCACCGAGGACACCCGGCTCGCGGACATGGGCCTGGACAGCCTGATGGTGATGGAGCTCATCAGTCGCTGCCGGGACGATCTGCGCCTCGACATCAACAGCCGTGACTTCTTCGCCTGCCCCGGCATCGACTGGGGCTCCTTCCTTCAAGGGCTGCTCGAGAAGAGGTATCCGGCGCCCGACGAGGCCGGTCCGCAGCAGCCGGCAGACCTGACCTGACGGCCAAGAACCACGACTTCTCCCCGACCCTGGAGGAACGAGCATCATGCAACCGCTGCCCGCACCCGACCGCCCCGGCGAGGCTGTCCATGACGTCGCCGTCCTGGGCGCCGGAATCGCCGGTTCCATCCTCGCGGCGATCCTCGCCCGTAACGGGGTGAAGACCGTCCTGGTGGACGCCGGGGCCCATCCCCGCTTCGCGGTGGGCGAGTCCACCATCCCGTACACGTCCGTGATGCTGCGTATCCTGGCGGCGCGCTACCGAGTGCCGGAGATCGCGCACCTGAGCCACTTCTCCACCATGCGCTCCAAGGTGTCCTCGAACTCCGGCCAGAAGCGCAACTTCGGCTTCGTCTACCACCGCGAGGGCCAGGCCCAGGACTCTCACGAGATCAATCAGTTCGTGATCCCGGTGGCACTGTCCACCGAGTCCCACATGTTCCGCCAGGACGTCGACGCCTACATGTTCAATGTCGCGGTGCGCTACGGCGCGGTGCCGCGGCTGAACACCCGGGTGTCGGACGTCGATGTGGACGGCTCCGGGGTCACCCTCGCGGTCGCCGACGGGCCCGACATCCGCGCCCGGTACGTGGTGGACGCGAGCGGTCACCACTCGCCGCTGGCGCAGAAGTTCGGGTTGCGCGACGAGGTGCCGCAGCAGCGCACTCACTCGCGGACCCTCTTCACTCACATGGTCGGGGTCCGCCCGTACGACGACTGCCCGGCCGGGCGGGCGCACGACAACCCGAGCCCCTGGCACCAGGGCACCCTGCACCATGTCTTCGATGGCGGCTGGGTCTGGGTCATCCCCTTCGACAACCACCGGGGCGCCACCAACCGGCTGTGCAGCGTCGGTCTGACCCTGGACCCGCGCAAGCATCCCAAGACGGATCTGCCGCCCGAGCAGGAGTTCGCGCAGTTCCTGGAGCGGTTCCCCGCTGTCGCCCCACAGTTCCAGCACGCGAAGGCCGCCCGCCCCTGGGTGTCCACGGGCAGGCTGCAGTACTCCTCCAGCCAGGTCGTCGGCGACCGCTTCTGCCTGACCTCGCACGCCGCGGGATTCGTGGACGCGCTGTACTCGCGCGGCCTGACCAACACCACGGACGTGGTGAACTCGCTGGCCTGGCGGCTCATCGAGGCGACCAAGGACGACGACTTCTCCGCCGAGCGGTTCCGCCATGTCGAGACCCTGCAGCAGGGGCTCGTACGCGCCCACGACGAGGTGGTGGCGTCCTCCTTCACGTCCTTCCGGGACTACGGAATGTGGAACGCCACGTTTCGTATGTGGGCCTTGGGGACGGTGCTCGGCACGCTCAACGCCCAGGACGGCCTCGTCCGCTTCCAGCGCACCAAGGACCCTTTGATCTGGCGGGAGTTGGAGGCTCAGCCGCACCCCGGCGCCCTCTTCCCCGCCAGCGTCGGCTTCAACAAGATCACCGACGCCGCCTGGTCTGCCTGCCGGGACGTCGAGGCCGGTCTGATGACACCCGACCGGGCCACGGGCGAGCTGTTCGACCTGCTGCAGGACGACGCCTACGCTCCCCCGCCGTTCGGTCTGCACGACCCGGCGAACCGCTTCTACAACCCCAACCCGGCGCGCATGCTGCGCACCATGCACTGGGCCAGGCGCGGGTCCGCGGCCGCGGACACCGGACCGGTCGTCGCCAGCGCACTCGGCGGTTTCCTGCGCTCCCGGTTCCGCAAGAGCTCATGAAGGAGGACGGACCCATGCCCCTG
Organism: Streptomyces sp. NPDC058470; assembly: GCF_042721055.1. NCBI lineage: Bacteria > Bacillati > Actinomycetota > Actinomycetes > Kitasatosporales > Streptomycetaceae > Streptomyces > Streptomyces sp. NPDC058470. Next base: position 8,342 of record NZ_JBHXMF010000077.1, on the reverse strand, counting down.
GAGGAACACGCGGAACGACCAGCAGCCCGAGGTCCTGTGAATACGACGGGTCGGTCCTGGGCCGAGGGCGCCGAGTCGGTGGGGGCGGCCGAGTCCGCCCTGCCCTTCGAACCGGCCGACGGGCCGCCGCCCCCGCCCGGGCACGCGGCGCGGCACACCGTCGCCGTGCTCGGCGCCCACCTGGGCGGCTCCATGCTCGCCGCGATCCTGGCCCGCGCCGGGATCGACGTAGTCCTCGTGGACTCGCCCCACGACGCCGGCACCCCGGCGGGCGAGACCACGGTCCCGTACACCGCAGAGGTCTTCGAACTGCTTGCACGCCGCTACGAGATCCCGGAGCTGTCCGCGCTCGGGCACTTCGGGCAGCTTCCCGAGGAGCTCCGGAAGACCTCGGGGGTCAAGCGGAGCATCGGCTTCGTCTACGCGCGGCCGGGCAAACGCGTACGGCCGCACCAGGTGGTGCAGTTCAACGTGCCCGGCGAGCACGGCGAGTCGCATCTGTACCGCCCCGACATCGAGGCCTGGGTGCACCGGCTCGCCGTCGGCTACGGGAGCAAGGTGCCGCAGGGCCGCCCCACATTCACCGAAGTGCGGGGCGAGGCAGGCGAGTTCACCATCGAGCTGGCCGACGGCAGCGCGGTCGGGGCCACGTTCGTGGTCGACATGTCCGGGCCGGACGCGCCGATGCTCAAGCGTCTGGGCACCGGCCCTGCTCTGCGTCCACTCCGTCACTCGTCGCGGGTGCTCACCGCGCATCTGCGGGGTGTGCGCCCGCTGGAGCAGCGGGTGGACCCCGGCACGGGAGGGACGCCGTGGACGGGCGGTACGACCCAGGTGGTGTTTCCCGGCGGATGGATCCAGCTCGTCCCGTTCGGGGATCAGCGGAGCGGCGAGGCCTCCCTGACCAGTGTGGCGGTGAGCCTCGACGCCAAGCTGTGGCCGCAGCGCTCTGCTTCGGCAGAGGACGACTTCGACCACCTGATACGTCAGTTCCCGGATCTGGAGTGGCAGTTCGAGCAGGCCACCGCGGTACGTCCCTGGGCGAGTGGGGAGCCCTGGCAGTACGGCGCCAACACCACCGCCGGCAAAGGCTTCATCGTCCTCGACCGCTCCGCCGTACGCTGCGATTTCACGCTCTCCCGTGACGTCACCCTGACCGCGGAGCTCGTCCACGAGGCGGCGGCACACATCATCGCGGCGGCGCTCGACGGCGACTGGTCCACGGAGCGCTTCCGGGCGCTGGAGACATTCCAGGCGTCCCTGATCGAGCACGGGGACCGACTGCTTCGCTCGGCACTCACGGCCACGACCGACTTCCGACTGTGGAACGCCTTCTGCCGGGTCTGGCTGCTGCACTCCATGTTCGCCGCCCTCTCTCTCAAGCGGGCACGCAATGACGCCCTGGCCAGCTCCGGCCGGCCGGACCGGTGGCGGGAGTTGGAGCACTACCGGGGCGCCGGCATGTGGTTCCCCGTCTACCCGGGCTTCGTTGCGCTGTTCGACGACATGGAACGGCTGTTGCGGCAGGTCGCCGACAACCGCCTCGCACCGGGCGGAGCGGCGGAGCGGATTTTCGGCCAGTTGCGGAACGCCTGCTTCATCCCGCCGCTCTTCGCCTTCGGCGACCCCACCGACCGCTACTACAACTTCACTCCGTTGAAGCGGATCAAGGTACTGCTGTGGGCCAAACGCAGGGCTCCTTACATGGTCCAGCGGGTCCTCACCCCAGGGGCCACCGTGCTGCCCAGCGTCGAGCGGTGAGAGGGGAACTCGTGGGTTCCCGAGGAGAATTCGCTGGCCACTGAAACAATCTCGTGAATTCCTGAGGGGATCCCGTGGGTCGCTGAAGGAATTCCGGAAAGGAGCCGTCGCCCCGCGCACGCTCGTATACGAGAGCGGCGGGGCGGCGGCTCCGCGCTGCGTACCTCAGCCCGTCTCCCCGTTCCCGTCCCGGTGCGGACCTCTGATCGGATCAGGCCAGCGGCCGTACCGCCGCAGCGACGCCTTCTCGACAACCGGTGCGAGGTGCCGGAATGCTCCCTACCGGGGAGTCATCCCATCTGGGATGCTGGTACCGTCGATTTCCACGAGACATGAATTAATACCCGAAGGGGGCCCATGAGCACCGGAAACGGGACTCGCTGGGTGGAGGAGGCCGACGCCCCGAAGGGCGACGGGGCCCACGGTGTCCAGCCGCCTTCGCCCCGCGGCGGCCGACGCCCGGGGCAGACCAGCACCAAGGAGCAGATCCTCAGCACGGCGCTCGAACTCTTCGCGGCCAAGGGCTACTCGGGCACCACCATGCGCGGCATCGCCCAGCAGGCCCAGGTCGACCCGGCCTTGATCCACCATTTCTTCAGTAACAAAGAAGGAGTTTTCCAGGATTCGGTCTCGTCCCGTCTCGACGTGTCAGCCCTCTTCGACTCCCTGACGGACCCCGGGACCGAGATATGCATGGAGAACCGCGGTGAGCAGGTCGCCCGAACCTTCCTCTCCTTCTGGGAGGACGAGTCGACCCGGCCCGCGATGATCGCGATCTACCGTACCGGCCTGTCGGACGAGGCGACCTCGAAAACCTTCCGGGACCAGATCGAGGGCAGCTTCGCTGCGTGTGTCCGGCGGCTGGTTCACGAGGAGACCGACCGGACACCGGCCCTCACCTCACTTGTGTCCGCGCAGCTGGCCGGACTCGTGATGCTGCGGTACGTCCTCCGGGTCGAGCCGCTGGCCTCGCTCGACTTCGAGGAACTCCTCGACTGGTTCGTGCCGGCCCTCGAAGTGCACTTCGACCGGCTGTCCAAACCCTAGTCCTCCCTCCGGGGCAACCGTCTCGGCGTGCGCCAGGACGAACACGCCCCGCCCTGCCGCGACAGTCGCGGCCAGGGCGGCCAGCGCGCCGGGGATTTCCGTGACATAGCGGTCCCCGAGGACAACGACACCGATGACAGCTGCAAATGCGGGATTGACGAGGGTGAGGGTGGCCAGCGGAGCCTCGAGACCGCCCCGGTAGGCGAGTTGGCACAGGACGAGGCCCACGACCGCCAGACAGACCACGCCGACCGCGACGAGCACTGCCGAGAGCGGGAGCCTTATCCGGGCGCCCTCTCCCGTCAGCTGCAGAACGGCCGTCTGGGTCAGGGCCGACGCGGTGGCGAAAGCGACCCCTGCCGCGACTGCGTACCACAGGCTGCTGGTCATCGTCCGCCGGGCGGCGGCAGCCGCCGCGGTCGAGACGCCGAGAGCCACAGCGGTCAGGGCGGCGACGCCCGCCACCTCCGGCGGTTCGAGCACGTGGCTCGCCTCGGCGGAGCGGGTGAGGACGAGCAGTCCGGCTATGCCGATCACGGTCAGGGCCGTGCCGGAGCACTGCACGGAGGTCATGCGGCGGCGCTCTACGGCCGCGGACAGCAGAGGCGCCGCGACAAGGGTGAGTGCGCCGAGCATCTGCACGGCGATGAGCGAGCCATGGCGCAGGGCCGCCGTATGCAGCACCGCGCCCAGCGAGTTGAGCAGCAGGGCGACCCACCACACACCAGAGCGGGAAAGGCTTCGACGCCCGCGCTCAGCACCTCTCCTGGAACCCCCGCCCGGTGAGCCGGGGGCGTCCGGCACGTGCGACCGTGGGGAGGCGGCGCGTCCTCGCAGCCTCGCCACGAGGGTGTTGCGCCGGCGGGGTATCGGGGTGCCCCCTGCTCGCGTCGAGCCGACAGCTCGCGGCAGCCCGTGCCAGGCGTCCCGCACCCGGCCGGGGTCCGACGACGGGCGATCGGCGGCTCGCGCGGCCGCCGCCCGCTGCGCGACGGCCGCGGCGGCATAGGCCAGGGCCGAGGTCACGCCGAGCGCCAGAACCGGGAACACAGTGTTCACGGAGTCCTTTCACCGCACGGTGCGCGGGCGTTTGGGGTACGCACAGAGGACCGGGGGTGGTGCCTCTCCCCCAGTCCCCGACCCCGGCAACGTTCGCCGGGGCTTCGCTCCGCCCGCCGTGGTCATGGTGCCGAGACCCACGGGCAGGTCCGTCAGGCGCCTCCCGGCACGTCCTGGACGTCCTCCGGGCGGATCTTCGGCAGGGCGAGCACGAGCAGGCAAGAGAGACCGAAGCAGCCGATCTGCCAGTACACGACCTGCTCGAAGGAGTCGCTGAAGTTGGCCTTGCGCGCTTCGGGCACCGCCGTCCCGGTCACCGCGTCCTGCACCTTCTCCTTGACCTCCTGCGGCGCGGGGCCGTTCGCCATCTCCTTCTCGATGCGCGCGCAGCTCTCCGGCGTCCCGGTGAGGTCCTTCTGGTTCATGCGGTCGTGGAAGCAGGTCTGGAACGCCGCGGTGACGTTCGCCTGCTCGGTCTCGGACAGCCCCGCCACCGCGAGGTCGCGGCGCAGTTCGGGCAGCGCCGAACGGCTGGCATCGTCGGCGTTCGAGCCGAGCAGCCCGTAGAAGAGGATGCCTGCGACCGCGATGCCGATGGCGATGCCGACCTGCTGCACGGTGGCGAGCATGCCGGACGCGGACCCGGCCTCGCGGGAGCGGATACCGGCCAGGATGATCCCGGTGCACGGAGCGAGGAAGAAGCCGCCACCGAGTCCGGCAACCATCAGCGAGGGGATCAGCTGGTAGCCGCGCAGGTCCGAACCGGCCCAGTGGAGGGTCCCGATCACACCTGCCATGCCGACAAGGAGCAGTCCGGTTCCCACCGCGAGGGTCTTGGTGCCGAGCCTCCGGACCACGGCCGCCGAACGGGCGGAGCCGACCGCGATGAGCAGGGCGAAGCCGAGGCTGACCACGCCCGCGGAGATCGGGGTGTAGTCGAACCCGATCTGCAAGGTCATGAAGAAGGTCATGAAGAACGACGGGATACCGGCGAAGAACACCACGCTGATCAGGAGCCCGACGGTGAACGACCGCTCCTTGAAGAGCCCGGTCGGCACCAGAGGGGACTTGTCGGCCCGCTTCGACAGCCGGTTCTCGTACACGAAGAACTCGGCGAGCAGCAGCGGGCTCAGCGCGAGAAGCACCAGGCTCCAGCCCGGCCAGTCGTGCTCACGGCCGATCACCAGCGGCAGGATCAGGCTGAAGAGGCCGGCGCTCAGGATCGTTGCGCCCGTGACGTCGAGCCGTCGTGCACCTCCCGCCGAGGACTCGGGGATCTTGGCCATGCCGAGGAACAGGGCGATCAGTCCGACAGGCAGGTTGACGTAGAAGATCGCCCTCCAGTCGGTACCGAGGACGTCCATGTCGATCAGCCAGCCGCCGAGCACCGGCCCGAGCACGGTTCCGAGGCCCACCGAAGCGCCGTACATGGCAAGCGCCTTGGGGCGCTCCTTCGCCGAGAAGGTTACCTGGATGATCGACAGGACCTGCGGGAACATCAGGCCGGAGCACAAGCCCTGGAGCACCCGGGACCCGATGAGGAAGGCCGAACTGGGGGCCGCCCCGCAGAGCGCCGAGGCGATGGTGAAGCCCAGCATGCCGATCAGGAAGATCTTTCGGCGGCCATAGATGTCGCCGAGGCGGCCTCCGGTCACGAGGGCGCAGGCGAACGCGAGCGAGTACACCGCGACGACCAGCTGGATCTCGGCGAAGGTGGCGCCGAGATCGCTCTGCAGCGAGGGCAGGGCGACCATCGTGATCGTGGTGTCCAGCATCTGCATGAAGATCGCGGACAGCGCGACCGCAAGGACCACCCAGCGTGCCGGGCTCCCAGTGTCACCCTGGTCGGGCGGGGCCGTCGTCTTCAGGCCCGCAGCAATCGAATCCATGTTCCCCTCCTGGGTCCGCCGCCCGCTCTCCGATGGCAGCGTCCTGCGAATTATTCACTCTCCAATGAAGTCTACGAGTAATGAATTATGTTCCGCAAGCTCGATGGACGCGATCCGGACACCGGCGGTCCGCCCAACCTCGCTGGTTGCACACCGATTTGACGCGCGACAGCACAGGCGGCCAGGCCGCGAGCACACACGGAGCGAGCGGCTGCGGAGCGGGAGGGACCTCCGAGCCCGGCCGCACCGAGCGCCCGGAAGGCCACGAAGTCAACAGACACCGAACTGGTTGACGTCGTGATGCCGTCCGGGGTCCCGGCCTCGCGGAACGCGCAGAGGCAGAACCGAAGGACGAGGGACAGGGAGAAGCGGAACCCTGGGAACAACGGAGCTCGAAGAGGCAGAACCTAGAGAGCGTCGGGGCGGACGTCGGCCGCCGGGCTCGCGGCGAGATAGGCGGCCACGACCGGGGTCAGTGCGCGCACCAGCTCACTGCAGTCGCCGCCCACGGTCAACTCGGGCGGAAGCAGATCCATATGACGTGCCGTCACCACACCCACGAACAGACTGCTGATCAGCGCCAGCCGGATCTCGTCCGCAGCCACGCCCGCGACACCTTCCGGAACCAGCGACTGACTCATCCGCTCCCTGGCGACCGGAAGATCCGGCACGGAGCGCAGAATGCCGAGGATGCGCCGCTGTTGCACCGGGTCGTCCCAGTCGGTCGCGGCATGCCGCAGCAGCCACTCCGCCGCCTCGGGATCCCTCCGGTCCATGGCCTCCTGGAGCACACCGGCCGGCCTGACCGTCTCCGCGACCACAACGGTGAAGAGTCCCTCCTTGGAACCGAAGTAGTGCGCGATCAGCGCTGGGTCGCAGCCCGCGTCCGCGGCGATGCCACGCAACGAGGCCTTGCGGTAGCCGACTTCTGCGAAGAGATCTGCGGCAGAGCGCATGATGGCCTGCCGGATTACGGATATGCCTCTAGCCTCTGCCACGGAGCACTTCCTCTCCATCACGAGTCCCCCGAAGGACGTACTCCCGTCCCGGTGCCGACGAAGGCGCCCGCGACCTGCGAGAGCGTGCAAAGTCACCCTTGACGGCAATTCACCCGTCAATGAAGTCTACACAGAGTGACTTCTATGGTCAAAGCTTCCCACCCTTCGATCATCCCCAACTCCCCAGAAACCAGGGGCCGTTGATGATCCATCAGCATCCGTCGACACGCCCGCCCCAACAACACCCATGCTCACCCCAACCCCATCCGAACAATTCAACGCCCATTGAAATAATCGGAGGATGCCCCTAGGCTCACGGCGGGCGCCCAACCCTCGTCAGTGCGACGGCTATGCGGGTGCATACCTGCACACGCGCATTCCGCCCCAGGGAGAGGCACTTGCCGGTGACGAAACAAACAGAGCGGCTCGATCGAGTCATCATCCGCTTCTCGGGCGACTCGGGCGACGGTATGCAGCTCACAGGTGACCTGTTCACGTCGGAGACGGCGTCGTTCGGCAACGACCTGTCGACGCTGCCGAACTTCCCGGCCGAGATCCGAGCGCCCGCAGGCACCCTGCCAGGCGTTTCCTCATTCCAGCTGCACTTCGCGGACCACGACATCCTCACGCCGGGCGACGCGCCGAACGTCCTGGTGGCCATGAACCCGGCGGCACTGAAGGCGAACATCGGCGATGTGCCGCGCGGCGGCGAAATCATCGTCAACACCGACGAGTTCACCAAGCGGGCGATGCAGAAGGTCGGCTATGCGAGGAGTCCGCTGGAGGACGGCTCGCTGGACAGCCACCGTGTGCATCCCGTCCCGCTGACGACGCTCACCGTGGAGGCGCTCGCGGGCTTCGCACTGGCACGCAAGGACGCGGGACGATGCAAGAACATGTTCGCGCTCGGCCTGTTGTCGTGGATGTACCACCGGCCCACCGAGGGCACCGAAAGGTTTCTGACCACCAAATTCGCCAAGAAGCCGGACATCGCGGCGGCCAACATCGCCGCGTTCCGCGCAGGCTGGAACTTCGGCGAGACCACCGAGGACTTCGCGGTCTCCTACGAGGTCGCCCCGGCCTCCTCCGCCTTCCCGGCCGGCACCTACCGCAATATCTCGGGGAACCTGGCCCTGTCGTACGGGCTGATCGCGGCCTCGAAGCAGGCGGATCTGCCGCTGTATCTGGGCTCGTATCCGATCACGCCGGCCTCGGACATCCTGCACGAGCTCAGCAGGCACAAGAACTTCGGCGTACGAACCTTCCAGGCGGAGGACGAGATCGCCGCCATCGGCGCGGCGCTCGGCGCGGCCTTCGGCGGCTCCCTGACCGTCACCGCCACCTCCGGCCCGGGTGTCACGCTCAAGTCGGAGACCGTCGGGCTCGCGGTCTCCCTCGAACTGCCGCTCCTTGTCATCGATATCCAGCGTGGCGGCCCCTCCACCGGCCTGCCCACAAAGACCGAGCAAGCCGATCTGCTGCAGGCCATGTACGGCCGCAACGGCGAGGCCCCTGTGCCGATCGTGGCGCCCAGGACCCCGGCGGACTGTTTCGACGCCGCGATCGAGGCGGCCCGTATCGCCGTCAC
>NZ_JBHXMF010000076.1:0-39946 GCF_042721055.1 Streptomyces sp. NPDC058470 | reverse complement strand
GCCGCCCCCAGACCCCCGCTGTCGGCCTGGACGGCCTCGTCCTCAAACGCCGGACGGGCTGGAAGATCTCCGGCCGGGGGTGGAGGATCTCGCGTACGCTTGGATTGGACTAGACCTGTAGCCGCCCCCAAGGGAAGAGGTCCGATGAGCAAGCGCAAGCGTGCACTCCTGGAGGTGATCGCTCTCGGTGTGGAGGATGCGGTCGCCGCTGAGGCCGGAGGCGCGGACCGCCTTGAGCTGGTCACCGACATGGCCGCGGACGGGCTCACCCCGCCGGTGGAGACCTTCGCCGGGATCCGGGCCGCGGTCGACGTCTCGCTGCGCGTGATGCTGAGGCTCTCGGACGGTTTCGCGGCGGGCGATGTCGACGCGCTGGTACGCGTCGCCGGCGAGCTGCGCGGCGCGGGGGCGGACGAGTTCGTGCTCGGGTTCCTGGACGAGCACGGCGGCCCCGACCTGGCCGCCGTGGAGCGGATCGTCGCCGAGCTGGACGGCTGCCGCTGGACCTTCCACCGTGCGATCGACCGCGCCGCCGACCGCGACGCCCTGCGCAAGCCGCTCGCGGACCTGCCGGGCCTCGACGCCTACCTGACCGCCGGTTCCCCGGCCGGGGTCGACGACGGGATGCCCACCCTCCTCGCCGAGGCCGCCCGCAGCGGTGAGCCCGGCTACGAGCCGCAGATCATGGTCGGCGGCGGCCTGCGCCTCGACCACGTGCCCCGGCTGCGTGCCGCGGGCGTCGACGCCTTCCACATCGGCGGGGCCGCCCGGCCCGGCGGCTGGGCCGGGCCGGTCTCGGCGGAGGCGGTACGGGAGTGGCGGCAGGTCCTGGACGCGTAGGACGGCCGAGGGTCAAGTGGTCGACCCGGCAGGGCTGTTGACGGCCTCCGGTGCCAGGTGCCGGAGGTCACCCGACCGCTCCCGTGTCGTGACCGCGGCCACCGCCGTCGCCAGCACCATCAGGCCCGCTCCCACCAGCAGGAACCAGCGGTCGCCGAACAGCGCGATCGCCAGGCTGCCGGTGCCGCCCGCCGCCGCCATGCCCAGGTAGAGCGCGCTGCTGTTCAGGGACACCAGGACGGGCGCGTTGGGCGGGTCGAGGGAGGCCACCCGGGTGATCAGGGCGACCGCGATGCCCCAGCCGACCAGCGGGGTCAGCGCGGAGGCGACGAGCGCCGTCGGCATGGTGCGCAGGGTCCAGGGCGCGGTGGCGGCGAGGACGACGTACGCCGTGCTGCTCGTCAGGATGACGGCGCGTGGCCCCCACTTGTCCACCAGCCGTCCGCCGATCGAGGAGCCGCCGACCGAGGCGATCCCGGAGACCAGGAGCAGCAGCGTCAGCCGGTCCTGGTCGCCGCCGGTCGCCGCGTGCGTGCCCACGGTGTAGTAGATGAACGAGGTCTGGAAGGAGAGGAAGACCAGGAAGGTGGTCAGCGCCGCGCCCAGCACGCGAGGGTTGGCGAGCGGTGCCACCCGGTCCCGCAGGCTCAACGCCGCGGCTGGTTGCGGGAGTTCGCGCAGCAGCAGGGCGAGGCCTGCGAACGCGGCCACCCCGAGGCCGGTCACCAGCCACATCGTCAGCCGCCAGTCGCTGCGGCCGATCCAGGTGCCCAGCGGGACCCCGAGCGCGGTGGCGACGGTCAGCCCGCCCATCACCACGGCGATGGCCCGGCCGCGCCGCTCCGGCGGCACCAGTCCGGTCGCGACGCCGTTGGCGGTGGGGGTGTAGAGGGCGGCTCCGGCGGCGGCGAGTACCCGGGTGGCGAGCAGGGTGCCGTACGAAGGGGCCAGCGCCGTGAGGCAGTTGGCGAGGGTGAAGACGGTGAGTGCGATGAGCAGGGTGCGGCGGCGCGGCCAGCGGGCGGTCGCCGCCGCGAGCACGGGTGCGAGGACCGCGTACGCCAGGGCGAAGACGGTCACCGTCTGTCCGGCGACCGAGATGGAGACGTCCAGATCGCGGGCGATGAGCGGCAGGATGCCTGCCATCACCATGCCGTCCGTTCCGACGGCGAAGGTGCCGAGGGCGAGCAGGAGCAGTCTTAGGCGCACGGGGTCCCCCAGGTGGTCCGCAAACAGTGCGATGATGGTTTGACGTTGGTCAAACAATAGAGACTGTTGGATGATTGTCAAACAGTACGAGGAGAGGAGCCCGGGCATGGGCGAGGAAGGCGAGCGGCTGCCGCAGCCCGACGCGGACGACATCGAGCTGGTCAAGGTGCTGCACGCGCTCGGCGACCCCGTGCGGCTGTCGCTGTTGAAGGTGTACGCGGCCGGTGTGCCGTACAGCTGTTCGCCCGACGCGCTCGGCATCGGGCATCTGCACAAGTCGACCGTCTCGCACCACATGCGCATCATGCGTGAGGCCGGGATCACCTCGACGCGGGTCGTCGGCCGCAACCGTTATGTCCAGCTGCGGCGCGACGATCTCGACGCCAGGTTCCCCGGCCTCCTGGACGCGCTCCTCGGACCCCCTATGTGAGCTGGACGGGCAGCGGCGCCGCGTGCGTCACGATCAGGCCCGACACCGCTCGGGTCAGGGCCACGTACAGGCGGCGCAGACCGGTGCGTTCGTCGGGTTCGCCGTCGACCACGGCCTGCGGCTCGTCCAGGACCACGTAGTCGTACTCAAGGCCCTTGGCGAGCGAGGCGGGCACGAGGGTGAGGCGGGTGTCGGGGGTCGTCTCCTCGCCGGGGCCGAGGTAGGTGATCCCGGCGGTCGTCAGCGCCTCGGCGAGTACGGGGATACGGGCGTCCGCCGCGATCAGGCCGGTCGAGCCCTCCTGGCGGAGCAACTCCTCGCAGGCCGCGACGACTTCGGAGTCACCGGACGTCGTGCGCACCTCGAAGAAGCCAGGGTTCTCCCGCACCGACGCCACCGGCGTCAGCCCCGGCGCGATGTGCGGCAGCAGTCGGGACGCATACGTGATGACATCCGTGGGGACACGGAAACCCGCCGTCAGCTCCTCCACCACCGCCTCGCCCTTGCCGAGATGACCGAGCGCCTCGGCCCAACTCCGCGTCGCCCAGGGGGTCGTACCCTGCGCGAGGTCGCCGAGCACGGTCGCCGAACCGGTGGTGCAGCGCCGCCCCACCGCCCGGTACTGCATCGGCGACAGGTCCTGCGCCTCATCGAGGACGACATGCCCGAGCGAGTGCGTCCGCTGTACGAGGTCGGTCGCCTCGTCGATCAACACGGCGTCCGCCAAAGCCCACTTGGCGGCCTTCACGGTCCGTGCCGGCTTCTGCCAGAGGATCTCCTTCTGCTCGTCCTCGTCGAGGATTCCCGCCGCGTGTACGGCGAGGAAGTCCGCGTCGGAGAGGAGACGCAGGACGAGCTTGGCCGGATCGACGACCGGCCAGATCGCCTTGACCGCGGCCTTCACGGCGGGGTTGCGGGCGACGGCGTCCTGCACCCGGTCGTCCGGCGCCTCGCCCGAGCGCTCCATCTGGACAAGGACGGCATGCGCGATCCGCTGCGGAAGGGCGTCGTGGGCCGCGCCGTACCGGATGTCGCGGTCCAGCAACTCTCGGACGATCTTCTCCAGTTCGTACGCGGGGACGCGCCAGCGCCGTGAGCCCCGTACGACCATCACCGGCTCGGTCGGCAGCGTCACGTGCGAACGGACCGCCCCGCGCAGCACCTCGGCCATCCGGGCGTCGCCCTTGATGACCGCGGCGGTGGCCCCGTCCGTGCCCCGCACCTCCACATGCGCGACGAGGTCGTCGACCGTCGCCTGCTTGACCTCCAACTCGCCGAGCGCGGGCAGCACTTGCTCGATGTAGTGCAAGAAGGAGCTGTTCGGCCCGATGACGAGGGTGCCGGTGCGGGCGAGCCGCTCGCGATGGGCGTACAGCAGATACGCGACACGGTGCAGGCCGACGGCCGTCTTGCCGGTGCCGGGACCGCCCTGCACACAGACGGAGCCGGAGAGCCCCGCTCGTACGATCTCGTCCTGCTCCGGCTGGATCGTCGCCACGATGTCACGCATCGGGCCCACGCGCGGGCGCTCGATCTCCTGCTGGAGCAGCTTGCTGGTGGCCGCCGCCTCGGACGGGTCGGAGAGGTGCTCGTCCTCGTACGCCGTAAGGTCGCCGCCCGTGTAACCGAACCGGCGGCGCAGTCCGACGTCCATCGGGTGCTTCTTCGAGGCCCGGTAGAACGGCTGCGACACCGGTGCGCGCCAGTCGATGACCATCGGGTCACCGCCGGCGTCGTGGACGTGCCGCCGCCCGATGTAGAAACGCTCGCCCTCCGCGCCCTCGGCCCTTTCCGCGCCGGGTGCGTGCAGGTAGTCGAGGCGGCCGAAGAACAGCGGGGTGTGGCTGAGGTCGGCGAGGGCCTTGATGCGGTCGTCCATCTGGCGCTGCAGGACGGCCGCGTTCACCCAGTTCGCGGTGACGTCCTTGATGTCGAGGTTCTCGACGTCCTCGCGCATCGCGCGCAGGGCGGCACGGGAGTCACCGAGATGAGTGCGCTCGCGGGAGAGGGGGTCGTCGTCGGCGTGGAGCGGACGGTCGGACGGGCTGGACAAGGGGGTGCCTCCGGGAGACCTGCTGCGTGGGTGATTCCTGGATGCCGTCCGGTTTCCGTCCGGACGGCGGCGCTCCGCGCGGGGAGGCGGGCAAGAGCGGAGATTCTAGGCGAGCGGGGGATCTCGGGGCCAATCGTTTTTCCGCGCCGTCAGGGGTGGGCCTGCTCCTCGGTCTCAGGGGTGCACCCGTAGGAGTCCTAGGGGACGGGGTCCGTCGTGAGGCGTACGAGGGGCGGCCCACAGGTGTACGGGGGGCCGCCGAGGTTCGGTCGGAAGGCCGACGCCATCCGGGGCCGCGAGTTCCACCATGGATACATGAGCGCAGCTACCTTCACCCCAGGCCCCCCTGTCCACACCGGCGGTGCGACCGCCGTCTCCGGAGTCCACCGCCGCCACCGCGTCGGTGACGCCCTGCGCGCCGTCAAGGTGTTCGCGGGCGCCGCCCTCAGCGTGGTCCTCCTCGGCGAGTACGGAGAGGAGGCGGGCGTACGGCGTCGCTGAGCCCTATGCCAGACCCGCGGCGGTGAGCCGTACGCCGGGCCGAACTGCCCGGACACTAGGGTCACTCCGTGCTTCAACGGAACGTGATCGACCACTCACCCACCGAAGTCGCCTCCGCGCGCGCCCTGCTGATCGTCTCCCTCGCCGCCTTCTCCGCGCTGTGCGTTGTCACGCGCGCCCCCATGGCCGACGTACTGGTCTACCGGGCGGAAGGCGCGGCCGTGGCGAACGGCACGGACCTCTACGGGTTCACCGTCACCCGGTGGCGGCTGCCCGCGACGTACCCGCCCTTCGCGGCACTCCTCTTCGTACCGACGACCTGGCTGCCGCTCGCCGCCCTCAAACTGGCCTTCGTCGCCGGGAACGTGGCCCTGCTCGCCGCGCTGGTCCGGCTCTCCTGCCGCCTCGCGGACCTGCCCGCGAAGACCCCCGCCGTCTGCGCCGCCACCGCCCTCGCCCTCTGGCTCGAACCCGTCTTCCAGACCGTCCTGTTCGGCCAGATCAACCTCGCCCTCGCGGTGCTGATCCTCTGGGACCTCACCCGACCGACCGGCGCCCGCGGCAAGGGAATCGCGCTCGGCATCGCCGCCGGAGTGAAACTGACCCCGGCCCTCTTCATCGCGTATCTGCTGCTCAGAGGCCGCCGACGGGAGGCGGCCACGGCCGGGTCGGCCTTCGCCGGAACCGTACTGCTCGGCGCGCTCGTACTCCCCGCCGCCAGCGCCGACTTCTGGACCCGGCGACTGTACGAGACCGGCCGCGTCGGCAAGGTGTGGATCGTCGACAACCAGTCGCTTCAGGGGCTGGTCGCCCGCGCCCTGAGGGAGCCCTCGCCGGGCCTCGCCTGGGCACTGCCCGCGGCGGCCGTCGCCTGCACCGGCCTCTGGCTCGCCCGCCGCGCCCCCCAGGACCGCTGGGGCATCCTGCTCACCGCCACCACGGCCCTCCTCGTCTGTCCCATCAGCTGGTCGCACCACTGGGTGTGGTGCGTACCGCTGATCACCGTGCTCTACGCCGAACGCCGCCTCCACCTGGCCGCGGCGGTGACGGCCGTCTTCACGGCCCGCACCCTCTGGCTGGTCCCGCACCAGGGCGACCTGGACCTGCAACTCCCTTGGTGGCAGCAGGTACTGGCCTCCCCCTACGCGCTCCTGGGACTGGCCGTACTGGCGTCTCAGTTGTCCTTGTCCGCCGCCAGCAACTCATCGGCGTCCATGATCCGGTAGGCGTACCCCTGCTCCGCCAGGAACCGCTGCCGATGGGCGGCGAAGTCCTGGTCGATGGTGTCGCGGGCGACGACGGAGTAGAAGTGCGCCTGGTGACCGTCGGCCTTCGGCCGCAGCACGCGACCCAGCCGCTGGGCCTCCTCCTGCCGGGAACCGAAGGTCCCCGACACCTGGATGGCGACGGTCGCCTCGGGCAGGTCGATGGAGAAGTTCGCGACCTTGGAGACGACCAGCACGCTGATCTCGCCCTCGCGGAAGGCGCCGAACAGCTTCTCGCGCTGCGCGTTGCTCGTCTCGCCCTTGATGACCGGCGCGTTCAAGTGCTCGCCCAGCTCGTCGAGTTGGTCGATGTACTGGCCGATCACCAGGATCTGCTGCCCCGCGAACCGCCGTACCAGCGCCTCCGTCACCTTCCGCTTGGTCGCGGTCGTCGCACAGTAGCGGTACTTCTCCTCGGTCTCGGCGGTCGCGTAGGCGAGCCGCTCGGTCTCGGTGAGATTGACGCGGACCTCGACGCAGTCGGCGGGCGCGATGTACCCCTGCGCCTCGATCTCCTTCCACGGCGCGTCGAACCGCTTCGGCCCGATGAGCGAGAACACGTCCGACTCACGGCCGTCCTCCCGCACCAGGGTCGCCGTCAGACCGAGCCGCCGCCGCGCCTGGAGGTCGGCGGTGAACTTGAAGACGGGCGCGGGCAGCAGATGCACCTCGTCGTAGAGGATGAGTCCCCAGTCGCGGGAGTCGAAGAGCTCCAGGTGCGGATAGATGCCCTTCCGCCTCGTCGTCAGCACCTGGTACGTCGCGATGGTGACGGGCCGGATCTCCTTGCGCGTACCGCTGTACTCGCCGATCTCCTCCTCGGTCAGCGACGTCCGCTTCACCAGCTCGTGCTTCCACTGCCGGGCCGAGACGGTGTTCGTGACGAGGATGAGGGTGGTGGCCTTGGCCTCGGCCATCGCCCCGGCACCGACCAGGGTCTTGCCGGCGCCGCAGGGCAGTACGACGACCCCGCTGCCGCCGTGCCAGAAGTTCTCCACGGCCTGCCGCTGGTAGGGCCGCAGCGCCCACCCCGTCTCGTCCAGCTCGATCGCGTGCGCCTCGCCGTCGACGTACCCGGCGAGGTCCTCGGCCGGCCAGCCCAGCTTCAGCAGTGTCTGCTTGATCTGGCCGCGCTCGGAGGGGTGCACGGCGACCGTGTCCGGGTCGAGCCGGGCGCCGACCAGCGGCGCGACCCGCTTGGACCGCAGGATCTCCTCCAGGACCGGCCGGTCGGTGGTGGTGAGGACCAGGCCGTGGGCGGGGTGCTTGCTGAGCGTGAGCCGCCCATAGCGGTCCATCGTCTCCGCGATGTCCACCAGCAGCGCGTGCGGCACGGGATAGCGGCTGAACTCGACGAGCGCGTCCACGACCTGCTCGGCGTCGTGCCCGGCCGCCCGCGCGTTCCACAGCCCGAGCGGCGTCACCCGGTAGGTGTGGATGTGCTCGGGCGCCCGCTCCAGCTCGGCGAACGGCGCGATGGCCCGACGGCACGCGTCGGCGTTCTCGTGGTCGACTTCGAGCAGGAGTGTTTTGTCGCTCTGGACGATGAGAGGTCCGTTCACGCCCGTACCTTTCTGCGCGGCGGCACCCACACGCGGATGCTTGGCCAAACGTCCAGTGTGCATCACCGGCGGACGATCATGCGTGGTGGCCGGTCGCGCACCCTTGTCCGTCGGCTCAGGCCTGTCCGTCGGCCAGTTCCGCGACTCCCGTGACCCGGTGCAGCGGATACGTCCGTACCTCGTCCGCCGTGTGGTCGTACGCCGTCACGAAACCGCCCTCGACACGGATCGGGGCGATGACCCGCTGGGTGGCGGTGCCCTCCGCGTTGACGTAGCCGATCCAGAGGGCCTCGCCGGTCATCACGGCGGCCTGCACGGTGGCGAGGGTCTCGGCGGGGCTGGTGCGGGGGAGGTCGCCGCTGCCGGGCGGCCCACCGTCGGAGGTGGGCTTGCGGGGCGTCGTGGAGGCCAGGTCGCCGGCGCGGATGGCGCGGACGGCGGCGCCGAGAAGGGTGGCGTCGGGGATCGGCGGGCCGTCCGGGACGGGCGCGGGGGCGGAGCGCGGCGGGGTGCGGCGGGCGTGCGCGCGGGTGATCAGGACGTCGCCCTCCGCGGACTCGGCGGCGGGCGCGAAGCCCATCGCCCGCAGCCCTTCGAGGAGGGCCCCCGGATCGGCCTGTGCGGCGAGCACGGTGGGCGCGAGGCGTCTCAGGCGCAGCACCTGGGACCGCTTGTCGGCGAGGATCTCGTTCAGCATCGAGTCGTCGTCGCAGCGCACGTACGCCGACGCCGAGCCGATCCGCAGATGGCCGTGCCTGCGCGCCACGTCGTCGATCAGATACGTGAGCGGCTGCGGGACGGGCGTCCGCGAGTGCGCGGCGAGGAACGCATGCAGGTCGGACGCCGACCGGCCCGCGTCCAGCGCCCGCCGCACCGACCCGGGCGTGAAGCGGTAGACGGTCGCCCCGCCTTTCGACTCGACGTCCGCGAGGACGCCCAGCGTGTCGGCGAGCGGGCGTTGCAGCGGGCCCGGCGCGACCGCGGTCAGGTCCGCCTGGAGGAGGACGTGGTCCAGCGGCTCGGGCAGGAGGGGGGCGAGCAGCCGGACCGCCCGCTCGGCGGCTGCGGCCTGCTCGGCGGGGGAGCGGGGAGACACGGGGGCGGGATGCGGGCGCTTGTGGACGGGGAGTTTGTCGCCGGGTCCTGCCGCGGAACCGGCGGCGTGGGCGGTGGAACCTGCGTGATGCCCGGTCGTGGAACCTGCGTCGTGGCCGGCTGCCGAATCGGCGTCGTGGGCGGCCGCCGGCGGCAGACCGAGCAGCGCCCGCCCCTGTGCCGACAGCGCCCCCCGGCCCGTCATACCCAGCGACTCCGCCTCCGACAGGGTCCAGCGCGCGAGCCGGGTGCGCAGGTCGTCCGTCGACTGCGGGCTTCGCGGCGGGCGTTCCCACTGGAGGCGCGCGAGGACGGAGGCCGCGGCGGGGGAGGCGCCCTGGGGGAGGGCGGCCAGGAGTGCGAGGACGCGGTGGCGGACCTCGGAGGCCGCGGAGCGGTCCAGACCGGGGCCGAGCGCCGACAACGTACGGTCCTTCGCGTCCCGCCCGCCGACCAGACCCGGCGCACGGGTCGCCGTCAGCCACGCCGAGGCGAGCCGCCCCCAACGCTCGGCGGAAGGCAGCTCCAGCCACTCGTCGTACGCGGGCGTCGCCGCGTACCGCTCCTCCGCCGCACCGTCCGACGCCAGCAGGCCCGCCGCATAGGCGAGTTCGACCCAGAACGCGGCCACCGGCTCCGACACGTCCAGCGCCACCGCCGTCCGCTTCAGATCCCGCACGCTCAGCCCGCCCGCGCGCAGCACGGCCGGACCGCCCTCGTGCCAGTCCTTCAGCAGTTCCTCGACGGTCGCGAGCGCCGTGTACGCCTGGCCCGCCGCGGTGCTGTCCACAACCTGTGGACGGTGCGTCGCCGCGGCCTCCACGGTCGGCGCCACCGGCTCCGTCACCCGGTGCGCGCGGCCCGCCCGCAGGTGCAGGGCCACCTCCCGGGGCAGGACGACCGTGCCGGGCGCCGTCGGCAGCAGCAGCCCCCGGTCGATCAGCCAGCGCAGATGGCGCGCCGGATCGGCGGTCACCTGTCCGTACGGTGGCCCCCACACCAGCCGGGACAGGACGTCCACGGACTCGGCCGGGGCGCTGTCGAGGAGCGCCGACATCCTGCTGCGGTCCGTGAACAGGCCGGTCAGCGCCGCCCTGGCCGACACGGAGTCATGGGTGCTCGGCAGCCCCGCCGCGGTCACGATCTCCTGGATACGCCCCGGCGACATGCCCGCCGTGGCCTCCGCGACCGTCGGGCCGAGGCCCGTCGGGGACGGATGCTGCGGAACCGGCGCGAGCAGCTCACGGGCCGTGCGGACGAGACGCAGCCGGTCGTCGGGCCCCCAGACGAGCGCCTGCTCGCGGAGCGTACCGAGAGCCCGCGGGAAGGCCCCGATGACCACCGGGTCGCGGTCGTCGCCCGCCAGCAGGGCAAGGAGATCGTCGTACGCCGCCGGTTCCGGCGCCACGGCCAGGGCCTCCGCCGTCTGCAGGGCGAACCGGTCCAGGCGCTCCAGGGCCCGCACGACCGACGCGCGCGTGCCCGCCCTGGTGGCCAGCTGCGTCAGGTCCGTGGGGACGGGGGTGATCAGGTCAGGGCGGGCACTGAGGAGGGCGGCCAGCGAGGCGTCGTCGCGTGTGCGGAGGGCTTCCGCCAGCGAACGCGGAGCGTTCCCCGCGGGGGCGGAGGCCGTGGTGGGGTGCTCCTCGGTGCTCATCCGGCCAACGGTAGCGGGTTTCGGCTCCTGTGCCCCTGACCTGCCTGACCTCGGGGTCGGCCCTGGGCAGAGGGGGCGGGGTCCGGGGCGGGTTCCGGGGCGGGTTCCGTGCGGGGCCTCGCCCGACCTCACACCGGACCTCCTCCGGGCCTCGCTCCGGGCACGCAGGACACGTCGGATCCTCGGGAGCGGCTGGTGCGGAAAACCCGGTACCGTCGTGACCACGGAGTTTGCAACGCGTGCGCCCCGGAGGGGACTTCGTGGGGATTGAGAGCGACCAGCTGGTCTACGACTACCTGAGCCGGGTCGGAGACCTGGCCCAGCAGCGCCAGGTGCCGTCCGCGACGCGCATGCGGCTCGTGTCGGAACTGCGCAACGAGATCGACCGGCGCCGAGCGAGGACCACCGCCGACAGCCCCGCCGCCGTCCGCCGGATCCTCGACCGCCTCGGCACCCCCGACGAGATCGTCGACGCCGCGGGCGCGGGCACCCCGGGAGAGGCGGCCGGCGGTACGGGGACCTGGGCCGCCGTCCCCACCCAGCGCCAGGCCGACGCCCCGCAGCCCCGCCCCAAAGGCCTGCGCCGCGCCGTCCCGAAGCCCCGCCCCGCGGAACCGGACCCCGTGGAGGACGTGCCGTCCCCGCCGCACCTCGCGAGTGCGGAGGAGCTGGGCAACAGCGCCACGCAGCCGGACTGGTGGCGGGTGGACAGCAGCCTGTTCGGGCCCGGGGAGAGCGTGCCGGGGTTCGTGGGCGGGGTGGAGATTCCCGAGATACTGAAGCCGCCGCCGGTCGAGAAGGACGAGAAAGCCGGGGGATCGGTACCTGAGACGGAGGGCAAGGCCGGTGTTGCGGACGTCGTGGATGCCCCCCTGGTCGAGGCCGTCGAGGCCCCGCGGCGTCTCCTCCGCCTCCCCCGCCTCGGCGGGTGGAGCAACCCGCTCCTGCTACTCGCCGCCGCGCTCCTCGTCGCCGGTGCCGTCCTCGGCAACTGGTTCGCCCTCGTCCTCGGCTGGGTCATCGCCTACGCCTCCCGGCGGCTGACGCCCGCCGAGGGGAAGGGCGCCGTCCTCGTCCTGCCCGGGCTGGCGGTCACGGCCGGCGTCGTCTGGCTGTGGGGGCGCACGAACGGCCGCTGGGGCGAGCCGATCCCCGAGGGGCACCTGAGCGACGCGATCGCACAGACCTGGCCGTGGGTCGTGCGGGGGGCGGCGGTGGGGTCGGCGTTGTATGTGGTCTGGCGGTCGCAGCGGAGGCGGTGACGGTGGGTGGGCGTGGGTGGGTTTTTCGCCCCCTCCGCCCCTGCCCGTCCCTTGTTCCCGGGGGCTGCCGCCCCCCCCCGGACCCCCGCTTCGCGCTGAACGCGCTCGTCCTCAAACGCCGGACGGGCTGAAACGGGGCGTAGCCCCGCAAGTACGGGACGGGCAGGGGCGGGCGGAGGGGGCGAAAAACCTCCGCCCCTACCCCCTGGGCACAATGACCCATATGACATCGCGCCCCCGCACCCCCCTCACCATCGGTTTCGACCTCGACATGACGCTGATCGACTCCCGGCCCGGGATCCACGCCTGCTTCCAAGAGCTTTCGGAACGGACGGGTACGTACATCGACTGTGACCTGGTGGTGACGCGGCTGGGGCCTCCCCTGGAGGAGGAGCTCGGCAACTGGTTCCCGGCGGAGGAGGTCGCCGCCGTGGCGGACGTCTACCGCGAGATGTACCCCACGTACGCGATCACGGCCACACCCGCGATGCCCGGCGCCCGCGAGGCCGTCACAGCGGTACAGGCGGCGGGCGGCCGCGCGATCGTCGTCACCGCGAAATGGGAGCCCAACGCGAAGCTGCACCTGAAGCACCTGCGGATCGACGCGGACGCGGTGGTCGGCAACCTGTGGGCGGAGCAGAAGGCACAGGCGCTGCGCGAACACGGCGCGAGCGTGTACGTCGGCGACCACACCGGCGACGTACGCGGCGCACGCACCGCTGGCGCGTACTCCGTCGTGGTCCCCAC
Organism: Streptomyces sp. NPDC058470; assembly: GCF_042721055.1. NCBI lineage: Bacteria > Bacillati > Actinomycetota > Actinomycetes > Kitasatosporales > Streptomycetaceae > Streptomyces > Streptomyces sp. NPDC058470. The sequence goes on along the minus strand of NZ_JBHXMF010000076.1, from coordinate 27,325 downwards.
CGGCCCGTGCGACGCCGCGGAACTGCGCGCGGCGGGCGCGGACGTGGTCCTCGCCGACCTGACGGAGTTCCCGGCATGGCTGACGGACTACCTCGAGGCGTCGCCGCGGGCCTGACGGGCTACCCCGAAGCGTCGCCGCGGGCCTGACAGACTTCCGTGAGGCGCCACTGCGGGCCTGACGGACTACCGCGAGGCGCGGCACCGGGTCGGCGGGTCTACCGCGCGGCGCGGCGCCACTGGGGGCCTGACGTGTTCCCCCGAGGCGTCGCCGCGGGCCGGCCGGCGTCCCGCGGCGAGCGACTGGAACACCCCCGCTCCGGCCATCAGGAAGCCGACGCCCATGAGCATGCTCAATCCGAACATGTATGTAGGGAAAGGCGCCGTATCGAGCAACAGCGGGGCCACGGTGACCAGAGTGGCCACGGCACCGAGGAAGAACACGATGGCACCGGCACTGATCAGCCGGTCACCGGGTTCCGCGGAATTCGCTTGGGTTTTGTCACGCACCCGACCAGGGTAGTTCCCAGCGCGAAGGAACAATCCGGCGACGTCTTGTCAGCAGGCGCCAGGCCATTAGCGTTGGTACCGGCGGGTCCGACGACCCGCTGTAGTGCTATCCAGAGCTGTTTCCGAGCAGTTTGCCGCCAACGAGCCGAGCAGTTGCAAAGCACTACCCAGCAGTTTTCAGAGCAGTTTCCCGACGAGTACGAGGACAGACGTGCCTACCGGCAAGGTCGATCCGGTCACCTAGGCACACAGCGAACGCTACGCTCCTGCCATGACACCTGGTCTGCGCTACCTCGCCTGTCTCCGTCTCTCTGCCGACTCGGACGGCTCCACCTCCATCGAGTGGCAGCGTGGCGTGATCCGACACCACATCAGCTCCCCGCTCCTGTCCGGCGTCCTGGTGGGCGAGGCAGAGGACACGGACATCTCAGGCTCCATCTCTCCCTTCAAGCGTCCGAGACTCGGTAGGTGGCTGACGTCCCGAGCCGATGAGTTCGACGTGATCATTGCGGCCAAGATGGACAGGCTCACCCGTCGCTCGATGCACTTCAATGAACTAGTTGAATGGGCGCAGGAAAATGGGAAGTTCATCGTCTGCGTTGAAGAGGGGTTCGACCTCTCGACTCCCCAAGGCAAGATGATGGCTCGCATGACGGCCGTCTTCGCTGAGGCTGAGTGGGACACGATCCAGGCACGCATCCTGAACGGCGTACAGAGCCGTCTGGAGAACCGTTCATGGCTCACGGGTGCTCCGCCTACCGGCTACCGCATCAAGACGGTGGAGGGAGGCAAGCGGAAAGTTCTGGAGATTGACCAGGACTTCCACCCCTACCTGGAAGAGATCTTCTCTCGTGTCCGTGAGGGTCAGTCCACACACAGGATTGCCCGAGACTTCAACAGCCGTGGCGTACTCACATGGGGAGATCACCTCAGGAAGTTGAAGGGGGAGGAAACCAAGGGAACTCAGTGGCAGTCGACCATCATCAATAAGTTCATCCGCTCCTCTTGGGTGCCGGGCATCTACGCCTATAAGGGTGAGGCTGTTCTAGATGACCAGGGAGAGCCGGTAATCCTCCCTACGAAGCCTTTGGCTTCGATGGGTGAATGGACAGACCTGGTCGACAGGATTAAGCCTGCTCCCAAGCCTGTGGGAATGGAAAGCCGTACAGGTGCTAAGAGTCTGCTTGCTGGTATTGCTCGGTGCGGTAACTGTGGAGCGCCGGTTACTTCTCTTCTGAATTCCGGGCACACCAGGAAAGACGGAGAGCGAATTCCGGGACACAGGTACTACCGCTGCTCCAATAAGTTCAAGGGCGGGGCATGCACCGAGGGTCTCTACGTCCGTGCTGATCTCCTGGATACGTGGGTTGACCAGGAGATTCTGGGGAGCGTAGGCAAGTGGGACATGTACGAGCGAGCCGGTACGGGACCCTCTCAGGAAAGGGAACTCCAGTCAGCCAGGGCACGCCTGGAGAAGCTGGAAGGTGACTTCCTGGCAGGGGAGTACGACGGAGAGGGACAGGAAGAGTCCTACCGTCGTATGCATAAGGGTCTGTCGGTAAAGGTCGCTCTCCTGGCTAAGCAGGAAGAGGAAAGGGCTAATCCCGAACTCAAATCCACGGGTAAGAAATACGGGGAAGTCTGGGAAGCCAAAGACCAGGAAGACCGTAGGGAATTCCTTCGAAACTATCAGGTCAAGGTCTGGGCTTGGGATAAGGGAGCGGATGAGGGTGAGAGGGGAATGGTTATGGATCTGGGTGATATCCAGACCATGGCAAATGAATTGGCACTCTCGCGCCCCGGAAAGAAAGGGAAAATGTCGAGAATGGTGATTAGTCATAACGTACCGGAAGAATACCGATGGAAGGCATCAGCATTCGCTCGATAAGGGAATTCGTAAAAATAGGACGCCCCGCCGAATCGGCAGGTCCTTATTCTTTTTCTGAATTGTTTATGAATTCGACCCCCAACCGCTAACGATTCGATATCAATTGGGGGTGCCCTGGTGTTCCGAGTGCCTAGAGCTTCCTAGGGGTTGGGCAGTAGCCGGAACGGCTCTAGGACTCCTTACGCCACTTGGCGTCAGGGGAAGTCAGCTTGGCCACCAGGACGCGCGACAGAAAGCGAACGGGAGCTTCATCCGGCTTCACCAGGTGAGCGTGTTCACGGTGAGCCCATACCGTCCAGCCAGGGCCGCTCATGCCGAGGTCGTGTGCGACGGCTACCGCGTCATCAGGGTCTGTGGTCAGTCCATCGCAGTACCGGCAGACGTGCAGTGTTGGTGCCGACTGAGCGCATCTACGCCGACAAGAAGACCGGTACCGACTTTGAGCGTGAGGGTCTGGCCTCTGTCCTCTCCCAACTCCGTGCCGGTGACGTCCTGTACGTGGCTTCCCTGGACAGGCTCGGGCGCACCATGCACAAGGTGCTCGCTCTCGTCGCAGATCTGAGGGAGAAGGGGATTCACCTGGTGATCGGGGGAGTGACGACCATTGACACCCGCGTAGGTGGTCCGGCTACCGATATGGCTCTTCTGATGCTTGGTACGTTCGCTGAGATGGAGCTGATCCACCAGCGTGAGCGCCGCGCCTCTGCGCGTGCCTCTCGTGAGTCCAGCGGGAAGACTTGGGGGCGTCCCAGGGAGATTGACCGTACGGCCGTCCTGGAAGACCTGGAAGCCGGTATGAGGGTCATGAAGGTTGCGGCCAAGCATGGGATTGGTCGGGCAACGGTCTTCCGTATCAAGGGGGAAGCCAAGGAGAGCTAAGCCCCTCAGGCTCCCTGCACCACTTTGAGCCTCTGTCGATACAGGCAGGGGCTCGGTGTCGTTTTAAGGCATGTCTCCCTGGAGAGACCCCCGGTAGGCTGTCACGACGGCAGTTCAAAGGCGTCCGGGTCCAGTCCGGGAGTGATCGAGGGAGCGTGTGCTTTGCCGACTGGCAAGGTCAAGTGGTTCAACAGCGAGAAGGGCTTCGGCTTTCTCTCCCGCGACGACGGCGGCGACGTCTTCGTTCATTCCTCGGTCCTGCCCGCCGGAGTCGAAGTCCTCAAGCCCGGCCAGCGCGTGGAGTTCGGTGTCGTCGCCGGCCAGCGCGGCGACCAGGCGCTTTCGGTGGTCCTTCTGGACCCGACTCCTTCCGTGGCGGTCGCTCAGCGCCGCAAGCCCGACGAACTGGCGTCCATCGTCCAGGATCTGACGACCCTTCTCGAAAACATCACGCCCATGCTGGAGAGGGGCCGTTACCCCGACAAGGCCTCCGGCAGCCAGATCGCGGGCCTGCTGCGAGCGGTCGCCGACCAGCTCGACGTATAACCCGAATCGCATCGCCGACCCATATCCGCATCCACGCGAACAAGCGAAGTTCGGCGGGATCTACGGGAAGTTCAGCGCGTTCGGGCCGAGGGGCGGTACCAGCCCCTCGGCCGCCGCGCGTGTCAGCAGCCCCCTGATCGCCGCGTATCCGTCGTCGCCGAGATCGGCCGTGAACTCGTTCACGTACAGGCCGATGTGCTGGTCGGCGACGGCGGGGTCCATTTCCTGGGCGTGTTCCAGGACGTAGGGGCGGGAGATCTCCGGGTCGTCCCAGGCCATCCGGACCGACGTACGGGCCGCCGCGGCGAGCGCGGTCAGCCGTTCCTCGCCCAGTGAGCGCTTGGCGATGATCGCGCCCAGCGGGATGGGCAGGCCGGTCGTCCGCTCCCAGTGCTCGCCCATGTCGGCGAGCTTGTGCAGCCCGTAGTTCTGGTACGTGAAACGCGCCTCGTGGATGACGAGTCCCGCGTCGACCTTCCCGTCCCGTACGGCGGGCATGATCTCGTGGAACGGCATGACCACGACCTCGCCGACCCCGCCGGGCAGCGTGTCCGCGGCCCACAGGCGGAACAGCAGATACGCCGTCGACCGCTCGCTCGGCACGGCGACCGTACGGCCCGTGAGGTCCGTGTCGGCCTCCCGGGTGAGCACCAGGGGCCCGCAGCCCCGGCCGAGCGCGCCTCCGCAGGGCAGCAGCGCGTACGCGTCGAGGACGTACGGCAGCACGGCGTACGACACCTTCAGCACGTCGAACTCGCCGCGCTCGGCCATGCCGTTGGTGATGTCGATGTCCGCGAAGGTGACGTCGAGCGCGGGCGCGCCCGGCACCCGGTCGTGGGCCCAGGCGTCGAAGACGAAGGTGTCGTTCGGGCAGGGCGAGTACGCGATCTTCAGGGGCTCAGGCAGCTTCTCAGGGCTCATGTGGGTTCCAACTCTCCAGTACGGGCGCGAGCTTCGCGAAGGCCTCGGTGAGGGCCGTGAGCGCCTCGCCGATGCGCCAGGCGGCGCGGTCGCGCGGGCCGACGGGGTTGGAGACCGCACGCAGCTCCAGTACGGGCACGCCGTGTGCGACGGCGGCCTCGGCGACCCCGAAGCCCTCCATCGCCTCGGCGAGGGCGCGGGGGTGGCGGGCGCGCAGTTCGGCGGCGCGGGCGGCGCTGCCGGTGACCGTGGAAACGGTCAGGACCGTTCCGGCGCGGCCCCCCGTGGCGGTCACGAGGTCTCGTACGAGTGACGGTGGCGGACGGTGGCTGACGACGCCGAAGCCGAGTCCGGTGACGGACACGAAGCCGTCGGCGGTCTCGGCGCCCAGGTCCGCCACCGTGATCTCGTCGGCGACGACGAGGGAGCCGAGGGGCGCGTCGGGCTGGAAACCGCCGGCGATACCCGTGGAGATGACGAGGTCGTACGGGGTGTCCGCCAGGGCGGCCGCGGTGAGGGCGGTCGCGGTCGACGCGGCGGCGAGGGCGGGACCGACGCCGGCGGCGAGCAGGTCGTGGGCACCGGCCCGGTGGAGGGTTGCCCCGGGGAGCTGGAACTCAAAGAGGGGGGACTGGTGCGCGAACGCCCGTGCCACCGCGTCCCGTTCGGCCGGGACGGCGGTGGCTACGAGGACATGTGCCGCGGGTACGGAGGACGTGGTCAGGAGTCCTTCTTGAGGGTGAAGGACCACAGACCGGTGACCGTCGTGTCGCCCTCCTTGATGGAGACGAGTGTGGAGTCGCCGCTCGCGCCGTACTGGGCGTTGAAGAACACGCTGCCGGGGATCGTGCGGTACGTCTTCTTGCTGGAGTCGGTCAGCGGCTGACCGTTCATCAGGATCGTCCAGCCCTTGTCGGCGATGTCGGGGTCCACACCGAACCGCACGGTCTCGTCGGGGTCGACCGTGATGGACTTGATGTCCTTGGCCTTGAGGCACTTGGCCAGTTCATCGGCCTTCACCTCCTTGCCGTCGTTGTAGCAGTCGGTCTCGGAGCTCACCGAGTTGTCGCCGACCGTGATGGTGGCCAGCGGCGTCGGCTTGTCACAGGCGGACAGGGCGAGAAGTCCGGCGGATACGGCTCCGACGGCGGCGACGGCGCGACGGCGGCGCGCGGCGCTGAATCCAGAGGTCATGGGCGAAGGTTATCCGGCACGTCCACCGGTCCCCCCACGTGGGGTACGGCGTGCCGCGACCGGTGGATCTCGGCGCGGCTATTCCACGCGTCGCCGTGCGGGGCCCCCGTGCCGGGCCGTCCCGATCAGCCCCCGCACGGTGGTGAGCCAGCCGGTGGCGACGATCGCGGCCGCCACGGAGAGGCCGAGCGTGCCGTTCAGAGGCAGCGCCATGCCGATGCCGCCGCCGATGACCCAGGCCATCTGCAAGATCGTCTCAGAGCGCGCGAAGGCCGACGTACGGACGAGTTCGGGTACGTCCCGCTGGATCAGCGCGTCCAGGGACAGCTTGGCGAGTGCCTGCGCGAAACCGGCGACCGCGGCCAGACAGGCCACCAGGACCGCGCCGAAGAACACCGCGGCGATGATCGCGGCCGCCAGCACGAACGCGACGACCGTCACGATGATGATCTCCGGAGCGCGCGATTTCAGCCAAGCTCCGACCGCCGTGCCGAGCGCGTTGCCCGCGCCCGCGGAGACGCCCACTATCGCCAGCGAGGCCGCCGCGCTCGCCCCGGCCAGCGGGTGCTCGCGCATCAGGAAGGCGAGGAAGAAGATCAGGAAGCCGGAGAGGCAGCGCAGGGCGGCGTTCGCCGCGAGGGCGTGCGTGACGGCGGTGCCGACGGTACGCAGCCCGGGGCGCGGGACCTTCTTCAGATGCGGCCCGTGCAGATGCTCCGGGTCCGCCGCGAGCAGCGCCTTGTCCTCGCCCTTGGCCGAGTCGACCTTCGGCGGCAGCGAGAACGACAGGAACATCCCCGCGATGAAGATCACGAAGGCGCCGTAGAGCGGATAGCGCGGGCCGAGCGCCTGCAGCCCCGCCCCGATCGGTGCGGCCACACCGGTGGCGAGCAGCCCGCCGAGGGTGACCCGGGAGTTGGCCTTCACCAGGGAGAACCCCGGTGGCAGCAGTCGTGGCACGACGGCGCTGCGCACCACCCCGTACGCCTTCGACGACACCAGCACGCCCAGCGCGGCGGGGTACAGCTCGATGCCACCGGTCACCACCGCGCCGGACAGCAGCAGCGCGAGGAAGGCCCGGGCGAGCATCGCGCCCGCCATCGCGGCGCGCCGACCGTGCGGCAGGCGGTCCAGGAGCGGGCCGATCACGGGGGCGAGGAGGGTGAAGGGCGCCATGGTGACGGCGAGGTAGAGCGCGACGCGGCCGCGGGCCTCGTCCGTGGGCACCGAGAAGAAGACGGTGGAGGCGAGCGCGACGGTGATCATGACGTCTCCCGCGCCGTTCACGCCGTGCAGCTCGATCAGTTTTCCCAGGCCCGACTCGCCCGCGCCGTGCGCGTGCGTCGCCTTGCGGATGCCGCGTGCCGTTCCCGTCACCGGGAAGTGCAGGGCACGACCGAGCGCACGGACGGACCCGCTCACCCGGGTCGATCCGCCACCTCGGCTGCTCCCCTTGGAGTCACCGATCCCGGTGGCTCCATGGGGCGACCTTGCGGCTGCCACCCCGTCATAGTGCCCCGAGATGGCGGTGCGTAGTGCGGTTACCGCGCGTATGGGGGCCGAGTGGGGTGGGGTGGGGGCGCCTGGAGCGGTTGGGTTTTCCGGTGCTTTCCAGCCGACCGAGACGGGTGGGCGGGTGGGAAATATCGGCGCGGAGCGGCGGGGAAACGGTCGCGGAGCGGCGGGAGGCTGGGGCCGCGGAGCGGCGAAAAACCCGGCGCGGAGCGCCGAAGAGGCCCGCCGGTGTGGGCCCAGGGGCCAGGAGAAGGTAGCGTGCGTAGCGCGCCAGTGGCGATTGTTCTCGGCCGCGCGCCTCTCGGTCATCCCGCAGAATGGATGGCGTAGGTGCGCCCGAGTGCGATCGGGCGCGGACGTCGACGCGGTCCCCTGGTCCGCTCCGTCCGCACCCCCGCCGTGGAATGGCGCACCCGTGAGACGGCGTAGGAGAGAAGCGATACCTGTGAGCGCAGCGACCACGCGAAGCCGCACCCCCGACCGCCTGTGCGCCGAGGCGGTCGACCTCGCCCGTGCCGCCGCCGAGGAGGCCGCCGCACCCGGCGTCGTCGGCGAGCATGTGGAAATCGTCTCCGAAGGTGACCGAGTCGTCACGCACTTCTTCGAGTGCAAGGAGATGGGCTACCGCGGCTGGCGCTGGGCCGTGACCGTCGCCCGCGCCTCCCGCGCGAAGCTCGTCACCCTCGATGAGACCGTGCTGCTGCCCGGCCCCGACTCCCTCCTCGCCCCCGAGTGGGTGCCGTGGAGCGAGCGGCTGCGCCCCGGTGACCTCGGTCCCGGTGACCTGCTGCCCACGGACGCCGAGGATCTGCGCCTGGAGCCGGGTTACACCGGTGAGGACGAGCCCCCGCCGAACTCGCCCCTCTCCGAGGAGATGGCCGAGCTGGTGGAGGCGGAGGACGCCGAGGTCTCGGGTGTGACGCCCGCGGGCCTGCTCCTCGCGCCGATGCGCGGTTCGATCGCGTCGGTCGCCGAGGAGCTGGGGCTGCGCCGTGCGCGTGTCCTCTCCCGGTACGGGCTGCATGTCGCGGCGGACCGCTGGGAGGAGTCGTACGGGCCGAAGACGCCCATGGCGCAGGCCGCGCCGGCGGCGTGCGTCAGCTGCGGGTTCCTCAACCGGATCGGGGGCTCGCTCGGTCAGGCGTTCGGGGTCTGCGCGAACGAGTTCTCACCGGCCGACGGTCACGTCGTCTCCCTCGCCTACGGCTGCGGCGGCCACTCGGAGGCCGCGGTCATGCCCGCACCACCGCGTCCGGCGCCGCACGTGATCGACGAAACCCGGGTGGACCCGTTCCCGCTGCGCCCGGCGGCGGACTCGGGGTCGGTATCGGAGGCCTCGGACGAGGCTGCGGCAGAGTTGGGACACTCGTAGGTCAGGGGACGCGGCAGAGGTTCAGAATCCCAGGCAGGCGATCTGAACGACGTAGACGCGTTCGCTGCGCACGACGACCTGGTATGTGAACATGCCGCCCGGCACGATGATGTTGCCGCCCTTCGGATCGACGCCTTGGTGGGACCGGCCGTGGATATGGACGGCTTCGAAGGCTCTGACCAGCTCATCCGCCTTTCTCTCCACTCTGGCGAGGAAGTCGGCCGGAGCGGTGCGGGCGGCTTCTTCCGCGCCGAAGGCGTACTCCCATTTCCAACTCAACCGCGCACTGCCTTCATGGCTTCGTCCAGCACAGCGCTCAGCTCCCGCAGGGCTTCCCCAGCGATGGCAGGGTCCTGGTGTTCCAGCGTGCTCTGCGCGCGGGCGAGACGAGAGGAAAGACCGGGGCGGCGGGCGATCTCGATATCCCTGGCCCACATCAGGACCCAGCTCTGCACCGGGCTCAGGGACTGCCACTCGACAGCCTGTGCAAAGGCTACGTCCTTCGTGGCCTGCATCTCCTCCAAGCGGCCCGGGGCAACGACGGTCAAGGCCGCGCGCAGGGCGTCAGGGGTCTGCGCGGGGCGGGGAATCAGCTCGCGTCCGTGGTCGGCCAGTGTGCTCATGGTGTCCTCCAGGAGTGCCCTGCCCAGGCTATCCGGCCGGGGCGGCGGCGAAGAGGGCTCCTCGGTGGCGGGAACGGCAAGGATCACCATGCTAGGCGGCCTCCGGGAGATCGGATCGGCAGTGGTGGCAGCGGCCGGGAGTGGGGGAGCGGAACGCGTGGTCGCAGCCGTCGCAGTTCTGGAGCGGGTGCCGTACGTCCGGGGGTGGGGCCGGGGCCCGGAACGGCGGCGGTGGCGGTGGCAGTTGGGCGGTCAGGCGGTGAGCGAGGAAGGCCGCCGGGCGGCGTAGGTCCTCGGGCGGCAGGTCCGCTGTCAGGGCGTGGCGTACGGCGGTGGGGGTGAGGTCGCGCTCCAGCCAGGCGGCGACGCCGGGGGCGAGGTGTTCGGCATCGGTCGTGGAGAGGAGGAGGCGGGGGTCCTGGCGGCGGAGGCCGGAGAGGAGGTCGGTCGCCTGCTGGAGGAGCGTGGGGGCGGGGTAGGCGGGCTGGGGGACGGGTGGGAGTTTCTTACGTGGTGGGGTGGCGTCCGGGCGTCGACGCGGTGGCTTGGGGGTGTCGGCGGCCTGGTCGCGGTGTCCGGGCCGGTTGCAGGACACGGTCCGGGTGACGATGCGGCCGCCGGGAACGCGTTCGCGGGTGCGCCGCAGGTAACCGTGGGCTTCCAACTCCCGCAGGGCGGCGGCGATACGGGCCGGGCTCTCCGGGAAGCGGGCCGCGAGGGTCCTGATGTCGGCGGAGGCGCCGGTGGGGAGGGACTGGATGTGGACGGCCAGTCCGATCGCCAGGCCGGAGAGTTCCGGATGCTGGGCGAGGTGGTTGCCGATCACCGTGAAGCGGGTGGTGTGGCGGGCGTTGTCGTGAATCACTCCGGAGTGGGGGCGATTCCTGGCCCGAGTACGGGACTGGGGGCGCGCGGGGGCGCTAGGGTTTTGCGTGTCCATCGGGAAGCGATCTCTTCCTTGGTGGTCAGGCCCTCGCATTGGGATGCCAGTCCCGGCGAGGGCCGTCGTATGTCCGCGGTTGTCTGAGGCTGTCCGCGGTGGTCTTTAGCTTGTCGCGCTGAGCGTAGGGCAGGCAACCGGTCCCGAATCCAGCTGAGTTGGCGATGTTCACTCGCGCGAGTGAGTTTGCGCTGCGGGCGGGAGGGGTGGGGCTTGGTGAGGGTTCTTTCTCCCCAGTGGTTCTTGGGAAAGACCGCCCATGTCACCGGAGCTCAGAGGACTGGGCCTCGGTGGTGACGGGGACGGGAGGGTGACTTCGGCCCATACGGTCTTGCGAGGGTGCGGACCGGTGTTCGTGCCCCAGCGGTCTGCGAGGGCGTCCACGATGAGCAGCCCCCGGCCCGATTCCGCGTCGGCGGCGAGGCGTTGAGCGTGCGGGGCGCGGTCGCCCCTCGTGTCCGTGACCTCGATACGGAGGGTGTCGCCGACGACGTAGAGCGTGAGCCGGAAGTCCCGGCCCGGGACCCGGCCGTGCGTGACCGCGTTCGCCGCCAGCTCCGCCACGATGTGCTCCGCCGGATCCAACGGGAGTTCCCAGTCGCGGAGTTGTTCCGTGGCGAGCAGGCGGGCGAGTCGGGCTCCGCGTGGTGTGGGGGACAGCGGCACGCTGAAGTTGCGGATGAGGGTGGAGGTTTCCTGGTTCACGTCACTCAGCGTGGCCGTGCGCGCCTACCGTGAACAGTGACGACGCCGATGCGTACGGTGACTGTCCGGAGCTTGTCCGGTGGTGTCCGGGCTGTCGGGGGCGGGCGTAGGGGTAGGGGCGTTGCGGCACGGTCGTACGACGGAGGGGTGCGGGATGTCGGTGGACGCGGGTGCGGGTCGGCTCAGGACCGAGGCGGACGAGCCGGGTTGGGAGGTGGATCCCGACGACGAGTGGGGAGTCGCGGTCATCGCCACGGTGGGGCGGCAGCTCAAGCTGCGGCGCGAGGCGGTGGGGATGCGGGCCGCCGAGTTCGGGGAGGCGGTCGGGTACGGCGAGGATCTCGTCTACAAGATCGAGGGAGGGAAGCGGATCCCTCGGCAGGAGTATCTGGACAGGGCGGACGAGGTGTTGGGGGCGGGTGGGCTGATCTCGGCGACGTGGGAGGACGTCAAGAGGGTCCGGTATCCGAAGAAGGTGCGGGAGTTGGGCAAGTTGGAGGCCATGGCGGTCGAGATCGGCGTGTACGAGTGCAACATCATCGCTGGACTGTTGCAGACGCCGGATCACGCGCGGACCGTGATCGAGGCAGCACAGCCGCCGTACTCGCCGGACGACGTGGAACGCATGGTGGCTGCTCGCCTGGCCCGACAATCCGTCTTCGAACGAGACCCGGCTCCTTCTATCCACTTCGTCCTGGAGGAGGCGCCGCTGCGTCGACGGGTCGGGGGCACAATGGTGTGGCGGCAGCAGCTCGAACGTCTGTTGGAGGTAGGGCGGTTGCGCAATGTCACGCTTCAGGTCATGCCGACGAACACCGAAGCCCATCCCGGGTTGGACGGCAGGATCGAGTTGTTGAAGTTCCCGGACGGGACAGCAGTGGGGCGAGCTGACGGTGCGTACAGCGGTCGCCCGACTTCAGAACCGAAACAACTCCGCATCCTTGAACTGTGGTATGGCATCATCCGGGCGCAGGCACTCACCCCACGGGAGTCCCTGGTCTTCATCGAGCAATTGCTGGGAGAAACATGATCCGCAAGGCCTCCACCGGGGACGGCTCCGAACTGGCGTGGTTCAAGAGCAGCTACAGCGGCGGTACCCAGGGCGACTCGTGCGTCGAGATCGCGCTGGACTGGTTCAAGAGCAGCTACAGCAGCAGCAGCGAGGGCGACTCCTGCGTGGAGATCGCGGCAGGACCCCGCACCATCCACGTCCGCGACTCCAAGTGCCTCGACACCGGCCCCCAACTCGCCCTCACCCCCCAGGCCTGGGCCGACTTCGTGCCGTACGCGTCCCGGGGTTCCCGGATCTGACCTGCGCACTCCGGCCCGGACGCGTTCACAGCGACCGGATATAACATCCCCCGCCCTCATACGTCTGCCATGCAGGGCCTTGAAAGCGGGGGAGTTGCGATGAGCGACGGGATCGAGCGGGAGTACCGCGGGCGGCGGGTTGTGCCGACGGTGTACGTCAGCCTGGTGGCCGTGGCGGTGGTGGCCGCCATCGGAGTGCTGAACGCGACGACGCTGTCCGGACAGAAGGCCTCGGACGTGATGTTCCCGGCGCTCTGGCTGTTCGGCGGTGCCCGGGTGGCCCTGGACCAGTGGCGGGCGCGGACGTTCGTCACGGCCGACCGGGTCACCGCCCGAGGGCCGTTGCGCACCCGCACCTGGGCCTGGACCGAGATCTACGGCATCCGGGTCGAGAACAGCAGGTGGGGCAGCCCCCACTGGCCGGCGTATCTCTACCGCACCGACGGGCGCCGGGTTCGCCTCCCCCACCTCGACGAGCTTCAGCTGGACGACCCGATCGCCGAGGCCGCCGACCTGTGCGCCACTGCCGTAGGGCTCGGGCTCACGTCCTTTGAGACGCGGCCCGAGGTGGAGGAGCGTATCCGGCGAGGGGCGCGAGGGCGCACGGCGTGGCAGCGGGCGTCGGGCGTCAGCGTGGTCGTCGTGGTCGCCCTGGTCGTCCGCGACTTCTGGATGATTTTCACCGACCGGCCCACGCTCTCCTTCCTGCTCCTCCTGGGCATCCCCCTCCTTTGCCTCCCCGTCTTCTTCCTCCTCCTGGACCGCTTCGGCGAGGCCCTCGCCGCCCGGCGTTCCCCAGGTCACGCCTAGCCTTCGCCGGGCGGCTCGACCTCGGCATGGGCTGGCGGGGCGCCCGCCGCCGCCTCGCGGTACCTTCATCGTCACGCCGATGAGGAGAGCCACAGTGAGCAAGTTCGTGCGGCCCGCAGCCCAGGGTGCCGACCCGTTCGGGACCGCCCGTCTCAGAAGGGGTGTGCTGGACGCCTGGGCGACCAGCCCCGCACGGTTCCGCGAGGACGCCAACGCCGAGGAGGACCTCGTACTCGGCGGGTACCGCGACCGCCTGGTCGTGGAGCTCGCCCAGAACGCGGCCGACGCCGCGGCGAGGGCCCAGGTACCCGGCCGCCTCCGGCTCACCCTGCGCGACGGCGTACTCGTCGCGGCCAACACCGGCGCCCCTCTCGACGCGACGGGCGTCGAGTCGCTCTCCACGCTCCGCGCCTCCGCGAAGCGGGACGCCGACGACACGGCGGTCGGCCGCTTCGGCGTCGGCTTCGCCGCGGTTCTCGCGGTGACCGACGAGCCGGCGGTGGTGGGCCGGCACGGCGGCGTCCGCTGGTCCCTCGCCGAGTCCCGCGACCTGGCCTCGGAGACCGCGCGCCACAGCCCAGGACTGGGTGACGAAGTCCGTCGCCGGGACGGTCATGTGCCCCTGCTCCGGCTGCCGTTCGCCGCCGAGGGCACGGCCCCGGACCCGTACGACACCGCCGTGATCCTCCCGCTGCGGGACCCCGCCGCGCAGGATCTCGCCGAGCGGCTTCTCCAGAACGTCGACGACGCGCTGCTTCTCGCGCTGCCCGGCCTCGAAGAGGTCGTCGTCGAGACCGGCGACGGCGAGGTGCGCACCCTGCGCCGCCGCGCCGACGAGCACGGCGTCGTCATCGAGGACTCCCGCGACGGCACCACCCGCTGGCGTACCGTCTTCCGCCACGGTGCCCTCGAACCCGCGCTGCTCGCCGACCGTCCGGTGGAGGAACGGCTGCGCCCGCACTGGTCGGTGACCTGGGCCGTCCCCGTGGACGCCGAAGGCGCTCCGGCCAAGCCCCGCACCAGCCCCGTCGTGCACGCGCCCACGCCGAGCGACGAACCCCTGGGCGTCCCCGCGCTGTTGATCGCCTCGCTGCCGCTCGACACCACCCGCCGTCACGCGGCCCCCGGCCCCCTCACCGCCTTCATCGTGGAGCGCGCGGCGGACGCGTACGCCGAACTGCTCGCCGCCTGGAGCCCGGTGGCCACGGGGATCATCGACCTCGTGCCGGGCCCGCTCGGCAAGGGCGAACTGGACGGCTCCCTGCGGCAGGCGATCCTGGAGCGGCTGCCGCGCACCGCGTTCCTGCCGCCCGCGGCCCCGCCGGACACCGCCGTCCCGGAGACCCCCCTCGACTGGCCCGAGGCCGGTACCGGCACCGGCCTCGCGGAGAACCCCGTCGCGCTGCGTCCCCGTGACGCCGAGGTCGTCGAGGGCGCCGGCGCCGACACCGTCCGGGTACTCGCCGAGGTGCTGCCCAGCCTGCTGCCCGCCGGGCTTGAACGCCGGGCGGAACTGCGGACATTGGGTGTCGCCCGGGTCCCGCTCACCGAGGCCGTGGACCGGCTGGCGGGCCTGGAGAAGGACCCGGGCTGGTGGCGGCGGCTGTACGACAGCCTCTCCGGCGTCGACCCCGACCGGCTCTCCGGGCTGCCCGTGCCGCTCGCTGACGGGCGTACGACCATAGGGCCACGGCAGGTCCTGCTGCCCCTCGCCGACGACGCCCAGGCCGCCGCCCCCGACACCCTCGCCCGGCTCGGTCTCAAGGTCGCCCACCCGGACGCCGCCCACCCGCTCCTGGAGAAGCTGGGCGCCCTCCCGGCCACCCCCCGCGCGGTCCTCACCACCCCGCAGGTGCGCGCCGCCGTAGCGGCCTCGCTGGATGACGACGGTGGCAGTTGGGACGAGGACGCCCCGGACGCCGAGGAGTTGGCCGACACCGTCCTCGCGCTGGTCCGCGCCGCCGGTCTCGAACCTGGTGACGAGCCCTGGCTCGGCGCCCTCGCGCTCCCCGACGAGGAGGGCGAGCTGGTGCCCGCGGGCGAACTGGTCCTGCCCGGCAGTCCGTTCGCCCAGGTCATGCGCGAGGACGAACTCGCCTTCGTCGACGCCGAGTTGGCCGATCGCTGGGGCGAGCAGCCGCTGGCCGCCTGTGGCGTCCTCGCCAACTTCACCCTCGTACGCGCCACCGATGTGGTCCTGGACCCGGACGAACTGGAGCCGCGCGACTCCGACTTCGCGGAGCCCGACGACGCGGGTCTGCTCGACGCTGTCGACGTGTGGTGCGAGGACGTCCTGGACCGGCTGCCCGACACGCCCGTGCCGCCCGTCGCCACCGAGATCGTCGCCGTACGGGACCTGGATCTCGTCGACGACGACCGCTGGCCGCAGGCCCTCGCCCTGCTGTCGCAGCCGCCGCTGCGGGACGCGCTCACCCAACCGGTGCGGCTGCTGCTGCCGGACGGGACGCACGAGATCGTACGGTCGTACACGGCTTGGTGGTTGCGCGGTAACCCCGTCCTGGACGGGCGTCGCCCGGCCGGGCTGCGGTCCGCGGGCGGCGACCCGCTGCTGCACGGTCTCTACGACGCCGCCGACGCGAGCGGTTTCGAGGACGAGCAGGTCCTGCGGGCGCTGGGCGTACGGACCTCGGTGGCCGCCCTCCTCGACGAACCCGGCGGTGCGGCCGAGCTCCTGGAGCGCCTCGCCGACCCGGACCGCGAGGTCTCCGGCGCCCAACTGCACGCCCTCTACGGTGCCTTGGCCGAGCTCGACCCCGAGCAGGTCACCCTGCCGGACGAGCTGCGGGCCGTGGTCGACGGGCAGGTGACCGTCGTGGACGCGGCCGACGCCATGGTCGTGGACTCACCCGACCTGCTGCCCTTCACCAGCGGTGTGCCGCTTCTGCCGGTACGGCCTGCGCGGGCCGCCGAACTCGCCGAGCTGTTCCAGGTGCGGCGGCTGAGCGAGTCGGTGACGGGCGAGGTCGACTCCGAGGGAGCCGAGCACGACGTACCGGCGTCGGTGCGGGTGCTGCTCGGTCCCGCCACCCCGGCGTCGTACGTCGAGCACGAGGAGCTCGTCGTCGACGGCGTCGAGCTGGACTGGCTCCGTACCCGGGACGGGGTGCTGCACGCCGCCACCGTGGAGGGTGTCGCCGCCGCCCTCGCCTGGGCGGCCGGCCAGTGGCCGCGCCGCTTCGAGGTCGCGGCCCTCCTGGAGGACCCGTCCCGGACGGAGGAGCTGGAGCGGGACCGCTGGTTCGACTGAGAGCCGTGGTGCGTGAGTGAAACGCGTACTCAAATAAAATTCACAGAATCGTACAACCTTTCACTTCTGTCTCACGTCTGTTCTGTGGGGTCACCAGGCTCCGCAGAACTGATCGGGCGCAGCGGGAGCCGCAGAACCGCGCGCCCCATCTTCAACGTGGGGAACACACATGCGCATTCGTGCCTCTGTCGCCGTCGTGACCGGCGCTCTGGCCCTGTCCGCCCTCGCCGTTCCGGCGGCTCAGGCGGACGACAGCAACCCCGTCTCCGCCTTCGCGAAGAGCGTCGAGCCCAACGCGGCGGTCGGCCCGGCCGACTACGTCGACGGAGACACCACGATCTCGAACGTGGTGGTGAACGGCGGCAAGGCCATCGTTCTCGGCGCGACCACGAAGAAGACCGTCACGGTCAGCTTCACCGCCAAGGACGACTCGGGAATCGAGTGGGCGACCGCGATCCTGTGGCACGGTTCGACCTTCGCCAACATCGACGGCGGCGCGGTGCCCAACGAGGAGGAGGCCGTCTGCACGACGGTCAACGCGACGACCTCCACCTGCAAGCACACCTTCACCATTGACGCGCGGTACGACCTGCTGAACAAGTTCGCAGGCGGCTGGAAGGTCTGGGCGCTCGCCCAGGGCAAGGACGCCGACTCCGTCCAGAAGGACAACGTCAAGGGCTTCAACCTCCAGCGCGCCTCGCAGCTGACGGTCAACGCCGCGCCGGAGCCGGTGAAGAAGGGCAAGACCATCACGGTCACCGGGAAGCTGACGCGTGCCGACTGGGAGACGAACAAGTACGCGGGTCTGAGTGGTCAGTCGGTGGTTCTGCAGTTCCGTAAGGCCGGTACCACGACGTACAAGAACGTCAAGACCATCAAGTCGACCTCGGGCGGCGCGCTGAAGACCACGGTGAAGGCCTCGGTCGACGGCTACTACCGCTTCACCTACGCGGGCGTCTCGACCGTCGGGACCTCCACCGCCACGGGTGACTACATCGACGTCAAGTAGTCGACCAGTGTGAAGTTCTAGTGCCCTGCTAACGGCTCCCGGGTTTCCCCCGGGGGCCGTTGGTCATTCGTGGGCAAAATCAGTCTCATCCGTACAACCAATCGCACCCCGCCACGCATCTGATCATGTGAGTCAACAGACTCCGACATCACATGGGCCCCAGGTGTGAAACGAGCCGTAAGGACGACCACCGGCGGGCCCCTTTCTCCACTTGGGGATCGCATGCGCATCAGAGCCACCGTGGCCGCCGTCTCCGGCGCCCTGGCCCTCTCCGCCCTCGCCGTACCCGGCGCGCAGGCAGCCGACTCCGGCTCCGCCTCCACCTACCGCGCGGACGCCGCCAAGGTGCGGGAGGCCGCCCACGCTGCCGCCACCTCCGGCAAGAGCGCGTTCAGCACCTCCGCCGCCGCCGTGGACGAGCCGTACGCCCTCGACGTCACCTTCTCCAACATCAAGGTGAACAAGGGCAAGCCGATCGTCGTCGGCGCCACGACCCACGTCACCATCCCGGTCACGTACACCCTGACCCACGCCGCCGACGTCGACATCACCGCCGCCGACTTCCTCAACGGCCCTTACATCTACAGGGGTTCGTTCGACACGCCGGACAACTTCCAGTTCGGCGACGACCCGGGCACCTGCACCCCCACCTCGTCGACCGTCGCCTCCTGCGTGGCCGACATCGACATCTACGCCAACGAGGGCTACCTGGTCAACTCGGACGCCGGCACCTGGAAGGCCGCCGGCCTGGCCTACGCGTACAACGGTCAGGACCCGTCGAGCACCAGCTTCGACATCACCAAGGTCGGCGTCGCCGACCAGGGCGGCTTCACCTCTCCCAACGTGCAGCGGCAGTCGAAGCTGACGGTCAACGCCGCGCCGGAGCCGGTGAAGAAGGGCAAGACCATCACGGTCACCGGGAAGCTGACGCGTGCCGACTGGGAGACGAACAAGTACGCGGGTCTGAGTGGTCAGTCGGTGGTTCTGCAGTTCCGTAAGGCCGGTACCACGACGTACAAGAACGTCAAGACCATCAAGTCGACCTCGGGCGGCGCGCTGAAGACCACGGTGAAGGCCTCGGTCGACGGCTACTACCGCTTCACCTACGCGGGCGTCTCGACCGTCGGGACCTCCACCGCCACGGGTGACTACATCGACGTGAAGTAGGCAGCACCGCGGTTACGCGGGAAAGCGGCGGTCGACCCACCTCCAGGTGAGCTCCAGGGCGACCGCCGCCACCGCCGCGATACCCACCGCGATCCACGGCATCGTCACCCCGACCAGCTTCAGCGCGAAGAAGTTCTGCAGCCACGGCACGACGAGCACCAGCAGGAACGCCCCGCCCATGGTCGCGACCAGGGCGATCCGCCACCAGGTGTAGGGCCTGGCGACGATCGCCAGCACCCACATCGAGATCAGGAAGAGCGTCAGCGTCGCGGCGCTCGTCTCCGCGGCCAACGCGCCGGTCCCGGTGTAGTGGTGACGGGCGATCAGGTAGCTGACGAAGGTGGCCACCGCCGCGATCACGCCCCCGGGGATCGAGTACCGCATCACCCGCCGGACGAAATTGGGCCTCGCTCGCTCCTTGTTGGGGGCGAGAGCGAGGAAGAACGCCGGGACACCGATCGTCAGGGTGGACAGCAGGGTCAAGTGGCGTGGCAGGAAGGGGTATTCGACCTGCCAGCACACCACCAGGATGGCCAGCAGCACCGAGTAGACCGTCTTCACCAGGAAGAGCGTCGCGACCCGGGTGATGTTCCCGATGACCCGTCGGCCCTCCGCGACCACCGAAGGCAGCGTCGCGAAGCTGTTGTTGAGCAGCACGATCTGCGCCACGGCGCGGGTCGCCTCGGAGCCCGAGCCCATGCTGACCCCGATGTCGGCGTCCTTCAGGGCCAGTACGTCGTTCACGCCGTCGCCGGTCATCGCCACGGTGTGCCCGTTCGACTGCAGCGCGCCCACCATGTCCCGCTTCTGCTGCGGGGTGACCCGCCCGAACACCGTGCCCTTGTCCAGGGACTTCGCCATCTCCGCCTGATCGGTGGGCAGTTGGCGTGCGTCCACGACCGAGCCGCTGAGCCCGAGCTTCCCGGCCACCGCGCCCACCGACACCGCGTTGTCGCCGGAGATGACCTTGGCCTGGACGTTCTGCTCGGCGAAGTACCGCAGGGTGTCCGCCGCGTCCGGGCGCAGCCGCTGTTCCAGGACGATCAGGGCGGTGGGCTTCGCGCCCTCCGTGACGGCGGGATCGTCGAGCTCCTTCATGGCCCGGGTGAGCAGCAGCACCCGTAGCCCCGCCTCGTTCAGCCGCTCGGTCTCGGCGAGCGCCGGATCCCCGCCGGACAGCAGTACGTCCGGGGCGCCGAGCAGCCAGGTACTCGCCTCGCCGTTTCCCTCGCTGAACGTCGCCCCGCTGTACTTGCGGGCCGAGGAGAAAGGCAGCGACTCCGTGCAGCGCCAGTCCTCGCTGTCCGGGTAGGCGTCGATGATCGCCTTCAGGGACGCGTTCGGCCGTGGGTCCGACTCACCGAGCGAGCCGAGGACCTTCCGTACGTAACTCTCGTCGCTGCCGCCCAGCGGGCGCACCTCGGTGACGTCCATGCCGCCCTCGGTGAGCGTGCCCGTCTTGTCGAGGCAGACGGTGTCGACGCGGGCAAGCCCCTCGATGGCGGGCAACTCCTGCACCAGGCACTGCTGCCGGCCGAGCCGGATGACTCCGATCGCGAAGGCGACGGAGGTGAGGAGGACCAGACCCTCCGGGACCATCGGGACGATCCCGCCGACCGTCCGGGCGACTGAGCCCTTGAAGTCGTTCTGCTTGACCACCAGTTGGGTGATGACCAGGCCGATCGCGCTCGGGATCATCATCCACGTCACGTACTTGAGGATCGTGGAGATACCCGTCCGCAGCTCGGACTGGACGAGCGTGAACCGCGACGCCTCCTCGGCGAGCTGCGCCGCGTACGCCTCCCGGCCCACCTTCGTCGCCGTGAACGCGCCGCCGCCCGCGACCACGAAGCTGCCCGACATCACCTCGTCGCCGGGCTGCTTGACCACCGGGTCGGCCTCGCCGGTGAGCAGCGACTCGTCGATCTCCAGGCCGTCGGCCTCGACGCACGCGCCGTCGACGACGATCTTGTCCCCCGGCCCGATCTCGATCAGGTCCCCGAGCACGATCTGTGACGTACTGACCTCGGCGCCGACCCCGTCCCTGCGGACGGTCGGTTTCGCCTCGCCGATCACCGCGAGCGAGTCCAGGGTCTTCTTGGCCCGCCACTCCTGGATGATGCCGATCCCGGTGTTGGCGAGGATGACGTACCCGAACAGACTGTCCTGGAACGGCGCCACGAACAGCATGACCAGCCAGAGCACACCGATGATCGCGTTGAACCGGGTGAAGACGTTCGCCCGGACGATCTCCCGGACGGAGCGACTGCTGCGTACGGGGACGTCGTTCACCTCACCGCGCGCCACCCGCCGGGCCACCTCGGAGGCGGACAGCCCCTGCGCCCGCCCGGAGGGGGAGGCAGGTAGGGGCACGGGGTGAACGGGATCGAGTTCAGCGCCCGCGTCGATGTGCGTCATGCATTCGACGGTACGTGCGGATATACGGCTTCACCCGCCGAGCGCCCCAAAGATCCGACCAGGGGAGGACGGGGGGTGGCGGTGAATGATGCCGTGGTTGTAGGCGGGGGCGGTTACTCCGTAGGGGAGTCGGTGCCGGCTTGCTCCGTGGGGGAGTCGGCAGCGGCTTGCCGGGTGGGGGAGTCGGCGGTTGCCTACTCAGTGGGGGAGTCGGCGGCAGCCTTGAGTGCTGTGTCCCGCTTGAGGGCCGCCTCGCGTCCGCGGACGTACCAGATGCCGATCAGTCCGAGACCCGCGCCGACCAGGCACGTCCACACCCACCAGGTGTGCCCGTGGTCGTCGAACCAGCCGTAGAACGGCAGCTGTACGAGGAAGAGGGCGAACCAGAGAATCGTGAGGCCGGTGATGGTGGCGACGACGGGCCCCTCCAGGGGCTCCGGCGCCTCGTGCTTGGGGGTCCACTTCGCCATGGGGACAGCTTACGAGCACCCCGCACGGGTCTCCGCGCAGGTCGGCGCCGACCTTGTATACCAAGGGCCCCTGCATGGTCTACGCGCGGAGATGGCGATTAAGGACTCATATGTTCATACTGAAACCGCCCGAGTCTGGCTCTTTCTGTTCGTACGAAACACCAACGGAAACACCCAGGAAACCCGCCGGTGATCACGCAGCGGCCAGACTCGATCAAGTTCCCAGCCCGGCGCCGTCCCGCCCGGCGCCCACCGGCCCCGTAGGGCCCCCGCACGTATGAGGTCACGCATGTCCACCTCGGCCCTCACCAAGGCCCCCACCCCGGAGCAGCCGGAGCCCCGGCCCGGGCAGGGCGCACTGGACCGCTACTTCAAGATCTCCGAGCGGGGCAGCACGCTGCCGCGCGAGATCCGTGGCGGGTTCGCCACCTTCTTCGCGATGGCCTACATCATCGTGCTGAACCCGATCATCCTCGGCAGCGCGAAGGACATGTACGGGCACCAGCTGGACAACGGGCAGCTGGTCACCGCGACCGCGCTGACCGCGGCGTTCACCACGCTCCTCATGGGTGTCATCGGCAACGTGCCGATCGCGCTGGCCGCCGGTCTGGGCGTGAACACGGTCGTCGCGCTCCAGCTCGCCCCGCGGATGTCCTGGCCGGACGCCATGGGCATGGTGGTCCTCGCAGGCATCGTCGTCATGCTCCTGGTCGCCACCGGGCTGCGTGAGCGCGTGATGAACGCCGTGCCGCTGGGCCTGCGCAAGGCCATCGCGATCGGTATCGGCCTGTTCATCATGCTGATCGGCCTGGTCGACTCCGGCTTCGTCTCGCGCATCCCGGACATCGCGCAGACCACCGTCCCGCTCCAGCTCGGCGCCGACGGTCACCTCAACGGCTGGCCCGTCCTGATCTTCGTCCTCGGTGTGCTGCTCACACTCGCGCTGATGGTCCGCAAGGTGTCCGGCGCGATCCTCATCTCGATCGTCACGATGACCGTCCTCGCGGTGATCATCAACGCCGTCGCCGCCGTCCCGTCCTGGGGTCTGACCACCCCGGAGTGGCCCGGCAACCCGGTCGCGACCCCCGACTTCGGGCTCGTCGGCAAGGTCAGCCTCTTCGGCGGCTTCGGCAAGGTCGGTGTGCTGACCGGCGTCCTCTTCGTCTTCACCGTGTTGCTGTCGTGCTTCTTCGACGCGATGGGCACGATCATGGGCGTCAGCGACGAGGCAAAGCTGACCGACGCCCAGGGCAACATGCCCGGCATCAGCAGGGTCCTCTTCGTCGACGGCATCGCGGTCGCCGCGGGCGGCGCCACCTCCTCCTCGGCCACCACCTGCTTCGTGGAGTCCACGGCAGGCGTCGGCGAGGGCGCCCGCACCGGCTTCGCCAACGTCGTCACCGGCGCGCTCTTCGCCGTCGCGCTCTTCCTGACCCCCGTCGCCACCATGGTCCCGTCCCAGGCGGCAACCCCCGCGCTGCTCGCGGTCGGCTTCATGATCCTGGCGGGGTCGATCAAGGAGATCGACTGGGCGGACCACACGATCGCCATCCCGGCCTTCATCACGATGGTGATGATGCCGTTCACCTACTCGATCACGAACGGCATCGGTATGGGCTTCATCACCTTCGTGGTGCTGCGCCTGGTGGCGGGACGCGGCCGTGACGTCCCGGTCGCGATGTATGTGGTGGCGGCGGTGTTCGGGTTCTACTACCTGATGCCGGCGCTGGGGCTGACGTGAGCAGCCGTACGAGGGCCGCTCACGTGACCCCGTAGAACTTCTCCGTCTCCTCGACCGCGGTCTGGAACCGCTCGTCGAAGTCGTCGCGAACGAGCGTCCGGACCACATAGTCCTGGACGCTCATTCCGCGTTTGGCGGCGTGGTGTCGGAGCCGGTTGAGCAGCTCCCCGTCTATCCGCAGGCTGAGCACGCTGGTCCCCATGGAGTCGAGGGTCGCGTTCCCCGGTGGGGTGAGGGGTCACTTTCCGGATCTGGATCACTCATATGAGTGACGTAAAGATTCAGTTTCCGGTTTCGCGGGCACCCGGGTGGTCTTTAGGGAGAGTAATGAGTTACGCTAAGGAACATGCCTGACCTTGCCCATGGCGACGACGCTGCCGCTGTGAACTCCCTCCGCTCCGCAGTCATGCGGTTGTCGCGCCGACTCAAGCACCAACGGGTCGACGAGTCGCTGAGCCCCACCGAGATCTCGGTGCTCGGCACCCTCGCCCGCTGTGGCAACGCCACGCCGGGTGAACTCGCTCGCAAAGAGCATGTGCAGCCGCCGTCGATGACCCGCATCGTCGCGCTGCTCGAAGCCAAGGGACTGGTCAGGCTGGAGCCGCACCCCGACGACCGGCGACAGAAGGTCGTCACGCAGACCGACAAGGCCGAGGCCATGCTCGAAGAGGCCCGCCGCAAGCGGAACGCGTGGCTGGCCGGCCTGGCCGAGGGCCTGGACGAGGACGAGTGGGCCAAGCTCCGCGCGGCCGCTCCCGTCCTGGAGAAGCTCGCACAGATTTGAATCGCAGCCGCGGCGGTGGCGGTGGTGGCACACGACGCTGTGCAACGCCGTCCACCGTCTCAGGACGACGCCAGCCGTCCGTATATCCCTACGCCTAGGAGGCGAGCCCTTTTGAGTTCGGGACCCGGAGCAGACTCCGCCCCCGCACCAGCCACCCACGACTCCCTGCCCACCCCACACCCCCCCTCGTCGATGTTCAGCTCGCTGAAGGTCCGCAACTACCGCCTGTTCTTCATGGGCCAGGTCGTTTCCAACACCGGCACCTGGATGCAGCGCATCGCTCAGGACTGGCTGGTGCTGAGCCTGACCGGCTCGTCCGCCGCGGTCGGTATCACCACCGCGCTGCAGTTCCTGCCGATGCTGCTGTTCGGGCTGTACGGAGGCGTTCTCGTCGACCGCCTGCGCAAGCGCCCGACCCTGCTGGCCACCCAGGCGGCCATGGGCGTCACCGGCCTCGCGCTCGCCTTCCTCACCCTCTCCGGCCACGTCCAGGTCTGGCACGTCTACCTGGCCGCCTTCGTCGCCGGCCTCGTCACGGTCCTCGACAACCCGGCCCGCCAGTCGTTCGTTTCCGAGATGGTCGGCCCGGAGCAGCTGCAGAACGCGGTCAGCCTGAACTCCGCCAACTTCCAGTCCGCCCGCCTGGTCGGCCCCGCCGTCGCGGGTGTGCTGATCACCGGCGTCGGTACCGGCTGGGCGTTCCTCTTCAACGGCCTGTCGTTCGTGGCCCCCGTCGCGGGCCTGCTGCTGATGCGCACCCGCGACCTGCACATGGTCAAGCGCGCCCCACGCGCCAAGGGCCAGCTCCGCGAGGGACTCCACTACGTCGCAGGCCGCCCCGAGCTGCTCTGGCCGATCGTCCTCGTCGGCTTCATCGGCACCTTCGGCTTCAACTTCCCGGTCTGGCTCTCGGCCTACGCGGACGACATCTTCCACGCGGGCGCCGGCGCGTACAGCCTGTTCAACATCCTGATGGCGGTCGGCTCCCTGGCCGGCGCGCTGCTCGCCGCCCGCCGCGGCACGGCCCGGCTGCGCGTCCTGATCGCCGCGGCGGTGGCCTTCGGTGTCCTGGAGGTGGTGGCGTCCGTGGCCCCCTCGCTCTGGCTCTTCGCCCTTCTCATGGTCCCGATCGGCGTCTTCGGCATGACGGTCAACGTCACCGCCAACACCTCGGTCCAGATGGCCACCGACCCCGCCATGCGCGGCCGCGTCATGGCCCTGTTCATGATGGTCTTCATGGGCGGTACGCCGCTGGGGGCGCCCCTCGTCGGCTGGGTCACCGACGCCTACGGCCCGCGCATCGGCTTCGCCCTCGGCGGACTGATCTCGACGCTCTCCGCGATCACCATCGGCCTGGTCCTGGCCCGCCTCGGCGGCCTTCGCCTCTCCCTCGGCTGGAACCGCGGTCATCCCCACGTCCGCTTCGTGGCGAAGGAGCAGCGGGAGCCGCTGACCGCGGCGGTGTGACGGGCCTCGTCCGGCCGAGCGCGGCGGTGTGACGGGCCGTACGCGACGGCTCAGGTGATCAGTCGTATGCGCTCCAGGGCCAGTTGGAACGCCGTCGGGCTGACGCTGAACGCCCCGCTGAAGGGGTAGTTGAACTCGTACACGATGAGGAGCATCACGCCCACGGTGAAGGTGAGGGAGAAGACCACGCCCGCGTGGGCGCGCAGGCTCTCCATGCCGAAGAGGTAGACGAAGCCGATGGTGACGAGGGCGCCGAGGAGCAGGGCGATCCACAGGAGGCTGGGGACCCCGGCGCTCGCCGCCTCGTTCACCCGCTCTCGTCGCGCGTCGCCGAGCTGCGCCACGGCTTCCAGCGCGCCCGCGTAACGGACCTCGTCCGCGCCCGTCCGCGGCTCCTGCGTGTTGATCGTCTCCCGGATCTCGGTGAACTGCCGCCAGGCCGCCGGGTCGTCGCGCTGATCCGCCAGCAGCGGCCACTCGTCGTCGATCACCGTGCCGGTGTACCGCTCGGTGAGGGTGCCCAGCCGGGCGCGGTCGGGCTGCGGGAGCGTACGGCTGTACCAGGCGATCTGCAGCAGCGCGTTCGTCTCCGTGTACGTGTTCTTGTGCGCCTGCGAGCGGGTCTCCCACACCCCGACGACGACCATCGCGAGCACGACCGCGTAGATCACCCCGACCTGCGCGTAGACGAACCCCACCGCGTCGTTGTTGGGCCTCCGCTTCTCCAGCGGCACCGCCCGCGCGATGCCGAACACTCCCGCCGTCGCCACCGCCGAGCCGGCCAGAAGCAGCAGCATTCCGAGCACAGGCATGTGGACGTCCCCCCGGTAGACGCACTTACCTCCATCGTCCAGGAGGGTCGCCGGATGATCCATTCCCTGGAAGGGTGACGTCATGAGACTCTTCGCGGCCGTGCTGCCGCCGGCGGGCGTGGTGAGTGAACTCGGCTCGGTGGTCGATGAGTTGCGGGGGCCGGCGGGGGCGGATGGGGTGCGGCAGCTTCCGGGTGCGGACGGGCTGCGGTGGACGGGTCGCCCGGGGTGGCACTTCACGCTCGCGTTCTACGGCGAGGTGGCCGAGGACGCGATGGCGGACCTCTCGGAACGGCTGGCGCGCGCGGCCCGTCGCACCGCCCCCTTCGCCCTCTCCCTGCGCGGTGGCGGCCGCTTCGGCGGGCGGGTGCTGTGGGCGGGGGCGTCGGGTGACGTCCGCACGCTGCGCCTCCTCGCCGACCGTGCGGAGGCGGCGGCCAGGAAGGCGGGCATCCCGATGGAGGACCACCGCCGCTACCGGCCCCACCTCACGGTGGCCCGCAGCCGCTCCGACACCGACTTCGAGGTGTACGTCACCGCCCTGGACGCCTTCGCCGGGCGCGAGTGGACGGTGGGGGAGCTGTGTCTCGTACGGAGCGAGCTGCCGAAGTCGGGGGTGCCGGGGGAGCAGCCCCGCTACGAGACGGTGGCACGGTGGCCGCTCGGGGCAGGCGCCTGAGGCTGCCCCGCTCGGGCCCGATAGCCTCGACCTCGTGGACCCCAAGACTCGTAACCGGATCATGGCCGGCGTGCTCGTGCTGATGTTCGTCGTGGTGGCGCTGGCGGCGGTGGTCGGCCAGTAGCCGACCTGCCGCCGCCCTCCGTGTTGTGCGTGGTGCCCTCGTGGGCTACCAGGCGAAGGCCTCCGGAG
The DNA here is from genome assembly GCF_042721055.1 of Streptomyces sp. NPDC058470. Taxonomy (NCBI): domain Bacteria; kingdom Bacillati; phylum Actinomycetota; class Actinomycetes; order Kitasatosporales; family Streptomycetaceae; genus Streptomyces; species Streptomyces sp. NPDC058470. The sequence goes on along the minus strand of NZ_JBHXMF010000076.1, from coordinate 107 downwards.
ACGGCCCCGGACCCGGGAAGATCTCGTCGAGCGAGGTCAGCAGCTCCTCGCTCAGCTCCAGCTCGACGGCGCGCAGCGCGGACTCAAGCTGTTCGGCGGTGCGCGGG
>NZ_JBHXMF010000075.1:0-41397 GCF_042721055.1 Streptomyces sp. NPDC058470 | reverse complement strand
GAGCGGGTACCACATCGCTGCGCGATGTGCAAGCGGGGCGGTCGCTGCGCTCCCGCTGGCCCTCGCGATGCGAGGGCGATCCCCTCCGCTGCGCTCCAGGGATCGGTGGGGCCGGCCGCTGCGCGCCCGGCTGGCCGCGCATCGCGCAGCCGTGGCTGACAGGGTGTCAGGTGCGGCTAGTTGGGTCTCCAGTATGGGAGTTAGGGAGCGCTTCGCACTCCTGGGCGGGTCCGCTGCGCTCCCCCGCCTGACGGTCCTTCCGGCTGCGCCTCCAGAACCTTGGAGCCCGCTGGCGCGGGCCGGGCTGGCTACGGGGGTGAGGGTCGCTCGTTCGTGTGGGTTCTAGTGTACCGCGTGCATCTTGTTGATGCAGCATGTACCGTTGGCAGAAACACGGGACAACCCTCAACCATCCGGGAATTCCCCAGAATTCCGAGAGGAACGACCGCAGATGACCGGTCACCACGAATCTACCGGACCCGATCCTGCGCTGAGCAGCGATTCTGTGCGCCGGGTGAGCCAGTATCAGACGGCGGGCACCAACGCCCGGTTGAGGCTGTTCGCGCTCCTGGCCGCCCAGGGCGTGACCGCGAGTGAGGCGGACGACCTGGTGGCCGCGCTGGAGGCCGGAGTGGTCGCCGGGGCGCAGAGCGAGGTAGTCGAGCTGGACGGCATGGCGCCGGCCTCTCGGGGCGAGGTGTTCGCGGACGGCTGGGATGACGGCGTGACGGCCCTGAGCGAGGCCCTGGTGGGCATCGCGGACCGGGACTGGTCACGGCGCGGTGGCCGGTCGGCCGGGGCCGCTGAACTGGCCGTACATCTCGCGGACGTGAGGCAGTGTGAGCGGGCCGGCCTGGTGCGGCTGGAGAGGTTCGTCCGGGAGGCCGTGCTGCCGCGCACCTATCCGCATAGCACGCAACGTCGCCGGGCGCTGGAGGCGTTGGGCGAGGTCGGCGGTCTGTGCACCGCGCGAACGAGGAACAGTGACGGGGACGTCATCGTCTGCACGCTCGATGCCGGGCACTACGACCCGGACGACAAGCCGCCCTTCAAGGACGGAAAGCCCGGCGGCTGGCACAAGGCGGGTGCGTCGATCTGGAACGACTTGGGTGCGGCCTGCATTCCGCACGCAGCTGGCGCGAGCGAGGAGCAGGGACGATGACCGCAATTCAGCTCCGGGAGCATCAGGTAGGGCAGAAGTCACGCTTCCGAAAGTGGGTCAGCCGCTACCGTAATATCGTCGAGTTCCCTGCAAGATCTTTTGTGCCCGCCGAGGGGGCGCGGGCCATGATCGTGTCGGCGACCGGATCCGGGAAGACGTACACGACCGCCTCGGGCGCGTTGGACTGCTTCCCGGACGGCCGGATCCTGGTCATGGTGCCCACCCTCGATCTCCTCGTTCAGACCGTTCAGGCGTGGCGCCGGATCGGCCACAACTCCCCGATGGTCGCGGTGTGTTCGCTGGAGAAGGATGCGGTCCTGGAGTCGCTCGGCGTGCGCACGACCACGAACCCGATCCAGTTGGCGCTGTGGGCAGGGAGCGGCCCGGTCGTCGTGTTCGCCACGTACGCCTCCCTTGTGGACCGTGAGGACCCCCGGGACTTCACGGGTCAGCGGAAGATGCGCGGACCGCTGGAGATGGCCCTCGCGGGCGGGGAGTTGATGTACGGGCAGCAGATGGAACGGTTCGATCTGCTGGTCGTGGACGAGGCGCACGGGACCGCCGGCGACCTGGGGCGCCCGTGGGCCGCCATCCACGACAACGCCCGAATCCCTGCCGACTTCCGCCTCTACCTCACCGCCACCCCCCGCGTCCTCGCCGCTCCCCGGCCGCGCAAGGGTCAGGAGGACCAGGAAGTGGAGATCGCCTCGATGGTCTCCGACCCGAACGGGCCCTACGGCGAGCGGATCGCCGACCTGGGACTGTCCGAGGCGATCGAACGCGGCATCCTCGCTGGATTCGAGATCGACGTCCTGGAGATCCGCGACCCCGACCCGATCCTGGGCCTCTCGGAGGAAGCCTTGCGCGGGCGGCGCCTGGCACTGCTGCAGACCGCGCTCCTGGAGCACGCGGCCGCTCACAACATCCGCACCATGATGACCTTCCACCAGCGCGTCGAGGAAGCCGAGGCCTTCGCCGCGAAGATTCCCGAGACCGCGGCCGAACTGCACGCGACCGAGGCGTCCGACCAGGCCCTTCAGGACGCTGCCTCGCTGCCCCCCTCCTCCATGGGCACCACGCCCTACGAGCTGGAGGCGTTCCGCCACGTCCCCGCGGACCGCGTGTGGTCAGCGTGGCTGTGCGGCGACCACCTCGTCTCCGAGCGGCGGGAAGCGATCAGGCAGTTCGCCAACGGCATCGACGCCAACGGGAAGCGCGTCCACAGGGCGTTCCTCGCCTCCGTACGCGTCCTCGGCGAAGGCGTCGACATCACCGGCCTGCGCGGAGTCGAAGCGATCTGCTTCGCCGACACCCGCGGCTCCCAAGTCGAGATCATGCAGAACATCGGCCGCGCCCTGCGACCCAACCCCGACGGCACCACCAAAGTCGCCCGCATTATCGTCCCCGTCTTCCTCTCCCCCGGTGAAGACCCCGAGAACATGGTCTCCTCCGCCAGCTACAAGCCGCTCGTCGCCGTGCTCCAGGGGCTGCGCTCACACGACGAACGCCTCGTCGAACAGCTCGCCTCCCGCGCCCTCACCCGCGGCCAGGAGCGGCGGCGTGTCCATGTACGGCGCGACGCCGACGGCAACATCATCAACCCCGGCGACACCAAGGACGCCGAGGACGCAGGCGACGGCGAGGAGGGCCAGGACGAGAGAGCCGCGGCCGCCGAATCGGCCCTGCTGCACTTCGCCGGCCCCCGCGACGCCGCCACCATCGCCGCGTTCCTGCGCACTCGCGTCTACCGCCCCGACTCCCTGGTCTGGCTCGAAGGGTTCCAGGCCTTGCACCGCTACCGGGCCCGGCACCACATCCACGGCCTCTACGCCGTCCCCTACGACACCGAAGTCGAGGTCGGCGTCACCCAGTTCCCGCTGGGCCGGTGGGTGCACCAGCAGCGCCGCGCGCTGCGCGCCGGCGAACTCGAAGACCACCGCAAGACCCAGCTGGACGACGAAGGGATGGTGTGGGAGCCCGGCGACGAGGCGTGGGAGGCCAAGCTCGCCGCGCTGCGCTCCTACCACCGTGCCCACGGGCACCTGGCCCCCCGCCAGGACGCCGTGTGGGGCGAGGAGGGCACCGAACTGGTGCCCGTGGGGCAGCGCATGGCCAACCTCCGCCGCAAGGGCGGGCTCGGCAAGGACGAGGAACGGGCCGCGGACCGGGTCCAGCAGCTCGTGGCCATCGACCCGGACTGGAACTGCCCATGGCCGCTGGACTGGCAACGCCACTACCGCGTGCTCGCGGACCTAGTAGACGCCGACGGCGTCCTGCCCGACATCAAGCCGGGCGTGCTCTTTGAGGGCGATGATCTGGGGAGGTGGGTCCAGCGGCAGGCCAACTACTGGGCGGAGCTGTCGGAAGAGCAGCAGCGGAGACTGTCTGGGCTGGGCGTAACGCCCGCTGGGCGGCCCGCTCCGGCACCGGCGGCCAAGGATGCCGGGAAGACGGCGGGTAAGGCGTCAGCGTCCTTCCAGCGGGGCTTGCAGGCCCTCGCGCAGTACATCGCCCGCGAGGGCCATCACCGCATCCCCAGGAGCCATGCAGAGGAGATCGTGGTGGAGGGCGACGCCGCGCCGGTAGCGGTCCGGCTGGGGGTGTTTATGAGCAATTCCAAGTCAAGGCGGGACAGGCTGAGTGACCCGCAGCGGGCGGCGCTCCGAGAACTGGGCGTCGAATGGGCGTGACATCACTGCTGGCGGGTCGTCGAACTGGCCGGACCAGCAGTGCACAGAGAGACCCCGGGAGTCATGGCCCGGGGCTTCGTGTTTTCAGTCAGCGGTAGAGGACGTCCACATGACGCCCTGGCGGGCGCCTACCGCCGGGTCATCTCCAGATCGAAGAACTTGAGCACCGACACCACCAGCATGAGCCCGTAGATGGCGTTGATCCGCGTGTACTGAGCGCGCGATACGCCGTGGGCACTCGGGTGTCGGCCGAATACGCGCGGGATCGGGTCGCCGTCGGTCGGGAAGTACCTGGCGTGTGCGTACCAGACAGGGGCGAAGGTAAGTGCCATCCGGATCTTGTATTCGTCCAGGTTGAACTTGATGCCCTTGGTCTTGAACTCGTTCTTCGTCAGCTGCACGCGGCTCGCTCTGTCGAAGTGCCGCTGCATCAGGGAGTCGAGCAAGTTGGCGGCGAGGGCCTGAGCCGCGCTGGTGTGCCCGTCGCGCAGCGCCCCGACAACGTCGAATCCGAAGCCACGGTCGTCCTGCAGACGCGGATGGTCGATGCCTTCGAGGACCGCTTCACAGTCGTTGGTTATGCCCTTCCACCGCTGTCCGATGACACGCCGTCGAGCAGCCGCGTCAGGTGCATCCAGCAGAGCGCGTACGACCTTCGGGCCCGGCACCCACATGAGCGGGATGCCCTCGTCGATCAACAGCATCTCCATAACCTTGAAAGTCGGAGCAGCGTCTCGGAGGTTCTCCGGGAAGATCTGATCTCTCAGGTTGGCGAGCGAGGCGAAGATGCCCTGCCACTGATCCCTGTAGTACTGGTTCAGCGGCTCCATGGCCTGCCAGACCATAGCGTTGAAGCCCGTCAAGTCCGCCAACTGCCTGCCCAGCATCTCGGCAACGGGATTCGCTCGTACGACAGGCGGCACGAAGGTGACCCGGGGGATATCGAGCCTAACGGCAGCGGCCTCGGAAAGCTGCTTGCTGATACCCGCTGCCCAGTTGGTGTAGTAGTCCGTCAGCGGCTTGAACGCCGACGAATAGAACCGAGAGAGGTCAACCGGCTCCCACTTCTCCGGCTCCTCCAGGGGATCCTGATCTTCCGCCATGAACGCATGATCCCATGCGGCGGGTTCAGCATAGGAGGAATTGTTTTTACCAGGCTGCCGGACGAAGACCGACACTCACCCGGGCTGGCAAGGAGCACAACCGGCGGGCACCTCGCTCGCCATGCGGTGCCGCTGATCGGCTGATCCCCGACGTCCCCATCCTCCAGCAGTGCCTTGGCGCCTGCTCGCTCTCTCCCATCCGATGCGCCGGGGCAGAGCTCAGGATCTGCGTCACCGCCACGACGGAGGTACGGCGCGCGCATTGATTTCGGTGAGGCGGAGGGCCACCGTGATGACGAACTGGCGGCAGAATTCGAACTCTTCCTGGTTGGGGGCGTATCCGGGCTCTACAGCGAAGCTGGGGGTGTCCGGATTGCCGTAGGTGAAGCTCACGCCTGGTGTGAGCTGAGTGAATCGCTGGTATTGGTGGAAGTCCACACCCAGCGACATAAGGCGCATGCCCTCTTGCAGGGCCCGGGTGACGTCCCGCGTGTGCGTGTACTCCTTGGCCAACGTTTCCGCGGCACGTGCAGGCGCTCCCCTTCGCGATGCATGATCAGGCTGGTGCAGGATCGATTGCACCTGGTTGGCGCGGAGGCTATGGCGTGAAAGCCGCTCACCGAAGCTGTAGACGGACAGACCGCGCGGTGCATCTGCGTCGTTGACCTGGTCGGTCATGAGCTGCTCGAACGCGACAGCCAACGTGCCCATAGCTTCGAGGCGGTTGCCTTCCGAGTCCAGCTGTGCGGCCCGCTTCAGGTGTGTGCGCGTCTGGCCATGCTGGACGACTTCGGCCAGGTCGATGTCGTCGAAAGCGAGGCCGAAGACCCGGGGGGTGTTCTCCTCGAAGAAGTGAGCGGTGTCAGCCTTCACATCCACGATGGCGTTCGGGCCCGGGAAGCCAGCCGTGTGCTTGAACCCGTTGCGCAGTTCGGTCAGGCGCTTGATCCCGTACTGCCCCTGCAGTTCCACACCGTCAGGGAAGTTACTGGGGTGCAGGCCCTCGAAGAACCGTTTGATGAACCCGTCTCGGTCCTTCACCACGGCGCCCAGATGTTCGGCCGTGACGATGAGGAACAGCTCCACAGCGTCGTGGAAGGTCAGCACCGAGGTGAAGGAAAGCGGCTCGGGAAGGAGCGACTGCTCGATGCCCTGGCGGTGCAGCAGCCTGATGAAGGCCAGGTTCTTCATGTTCTGAGGCGAGATCGGCTTGCGGATGTCGGCGCTCCTTGCTGTGAGAGGGCTGGCGTTCCAGAGGGATTCTGGTCCGCAATGGCCCCTCAGCGCCTCCGGTTTCATCTGTCGCAAGCGCCCTCCCGCATCGAACCCGCCGCTCGGCCGACGGTTAGGTGCGGCGCACCGCCGAGGCGCAACTCCGGTGAGCACGGCCCGATCCCCGGACAGGGTGGTACGCGACGTGTTCAGGGCGCGCCTACAGGTCGAACTCGAGGTGCTCGATGTCGGTGAAGCGGACCTCCTCCAGCTGCCCGGCGCGGCGGCCGCCGTCCTGGAAGTACACGTCCTTGAGCCCTTCGGCGACAATCTCCCGTAGACGCTGCTCGGTGGCGCCCTGCTCCTGCGCCTCGAAGAGACGGGCGGCGTACTGCGGCGGCAATGCCACGGTCAGGTGTCGGATCCGGTCCTCGTCGGTCGAGCCGATCGGTGCGGTGTAGCCGATCCGGGCACGGGTGTCGAGGACGATGCCGCCGGTCGTCGCGGCCTTCTGCCGGGCCTTGGCTCGGATCTGCGGCTGCCACCGCTTCTTCACCTCGCGCTCCAGGCGCGCGGCGAGGTCCGGGCGGGGCTTCTTGATCTGGTCCTTCACGTACCGTTCGACGGTGCGCTGGGAGACCCGCAGCATCTGAGCGACCGCCTTGGTGTTCTTGAGTTGCTGGACCAGGTACCGCATCTGCGCGCCCGCGTTCTTGGGCGCCGGGCGGGTGAATGCCTTGTGCACCGCGGCCTCCAAGCCGTCCCCGAACACACTCATCGCCTGCTACTCCCCGTTGTCGACGTTGGTGACGGTGCCGTCCTTGATGTACCGGGCGAGGTTGAGCTCTGGGGCGTTGAACTGCTCGCGCAAGCCCTCGCCCCACAGCACGCTCTGGGTGCCCTCATGCTTGACCAGGCCGGGGTTGATGCCGAGCTTGAAGCCGCCGGGCAGTGGCTTGCCGACCCGGTAGGGCAGGAAGTCCAGCGGGGAGGGTCCGTCGGACGCGTAGACGGCGCAGTCCGAGAGGATGGCCACTGGGTACTGCCCGGTGAAGGCGGCGTGCTTGACGATCTTGCGGTGCATGTTGATGCGGGTGCGGGAGATGACGGCGGCGCGGATGTCCGGGCGCCACGTCGGCCGGGCAAGGGCCCGCCACGGCTGCCCAGGCTTCCAGCCCTCCCCGCGCGGGCGCTCGCGCAGCTTGCCGATCCCGCCCTTCACGGTCGCCTTGATCGCGGACACCACGATCGCCAGCTCAGGGTCACGGTGCCGGTAGCCGTCCATCGCCGCGAGGAACTCCTCCGGGGGAAGGTCCGCGCCCACGCCGAGGTCGGCCATCGTGGCGAGGTAGGCGTCGCGCAGCCGGTTGTACCAGCCGTCCAGGTAGCGGCCGTTGTCGTGGCGGACGTACGCCTCGAGCGGCGCGACGTCGTAGCCGAGCTCCATCGCATACGCCACGGTCGGCGTCGCGTACCAGGCCGGCCCCTCGGGGCACTCGCCCTTCGGCGTGAACGGACTGGGCAGCAGCTCGCCGTCCAGCTGTGCCCACTTGTCCTTGGCCACCTTCACGCGGGACAGGTCGACGTGGCTGAGGTCGACCAGCCAGGAGCCGGGCAGTTTCGCGTCGAAGACGGGGTTCTTGACATGCGTCGGCGCGCCCAGGCCGACCGGGAGGCCGTTCGCGCCAGCGGCAAAGGCCATGTTCACGTCGATGCCCACCAGGTGAGGGCGCAGGCATTCAGCGTCGGTGAGCGGGCGCGCCCAGTCGTACGCCTCCTCCACCAGAACCTCGGCCGGGGTGCGCTGGTGGAAACGCGGCAGATCGGCGAGCAGCGGGTGCCCGTCGGGGGCCTCGCACGGCGCGCAGTTCACCGGATCCTTCCCCAGCGAGCCAGGGTTGTACTCGGAGTGCCGCTTCCCCGTCTCATCGGGTTCGGAGGCACGGGTCGGCGGGTGCAGAGCGGTCATCAGCTCCAGGCCGGTCACGGCGCTGGAGCCGCGCGGCGTGATCACCCGGGCCGCATACGTGCCCAGCAGCCGGGCCAGATCCGCCGGCGGCAGCTGCCCCGCATTCGCCCAGTGCCGGGTGTCGAGCGCGTCCCAAGACGGGATGCACAACTGCACGCACGCCCGCTCCGAACCCTGCGCGGGACGGTAGATCCTCGCCCACGGCCCGAACCCGCGCTTCGTCAGCTGCCAGTCGGCGCGGGCCAGCTGCTTGATGACCTTGTGCCGCTCCGGGATCCGCCCGGCGAGCCGCTCCTCCTCTGTGAGGGCGACGGGCAGACCGTAGCGCTCCAGCGCGGCCTCGGTGAGCACGAGCAGCGGGTCGGCGTCCTTGCCCGGCCCGGACAACTTCGGCTGACCGAGCCGCCCTTCGCGCAGCGTCCACTCCACCAGCGCGGGAACCGACTTCGCCGGTACGTCCAGGACCAGGCCGCCGACGCAGTACGCCAGCACCTGACCATCTGCGTCGACGTCGACGTCGACGTCGACGACCGCGAGCGGACCGTTCTCGAACCGCACATCGGTGCCACCGGCTGGGCTGCCGACAGGGGCGGCCTTGCGCGCTCCCGGACGGCGCGACGTCGGCCTGGTCGTGGCCGCCGGTTGCGACACAGGGGCGGGGCGCAGTGCGGTGTCCTCGGAAGCAGGCTCCAGGATCGGTCCTGTGGGTTCGGTGCGGGCTTTGGCCGGTTCAACTGCCGTTGACGCAGGAACGGCTGGGACGGCAAGCGTCTCGGGGACCGCCGTGTCCGTCGCGGGCGCCGCGGCGTTGGGGTCGACGGGGTAGAGCTGCGCGAGCTGTTTGAGCATGCGGGCGTATGCGTCGCGCTCCGGCGGCCTGGGCTCAGTCTTGCCGGCCTCCCAGCCGCTGACCGTCGCGCGCCGCACCTGCAGTGCGGCGGCCACCTCATCCAGCGTCAGGCCGTGCGCCTGGCGCAGCCGTTTGCGTTCTGCCGGGGACGGCAGCGGGGAGCGGGACGAGACCAGCGCGTCGACCGCGTCGAACAGCTCGGACATGCAGCACCTCCTGCCCCAGACCCTAGCGTGAAGCGCACATTTCGCGTACCAAACACGTACAGGAAGCGTTCACGTGTTGATCTCGCGCGGCTGGACGGGTGGCTGGGGCACAGCAGCGGTTCGGCGAGAGCCTCACCGTGTCCTCGCAGTCTGACCGGGTGTTGTGCTTGGGAACCGGCCCCATCGCGTGCGCTGGTGAGACTGTGGAGGGGCAGGTGACGGATCCGTTTTCCCCGTGGCCGGCGATCGGTGTCGTCCGCCTGGCCCCGCTGGCAGGTGAAACGACGCTGTCGTTCGTGAACCGACTGGCCGCTCGCTACAACGTCACCGTGACGGGCTTGTTGTCTGCGATGGCGGGCCCCGGTGTGCGTGGTGTCTGGGGAAAGGGCTGTCTCGTCGGCGAGGTGTTCCTGGCGTCCGCGGTGCGGCGCCGACTGGCCTCCCTCTGCCAGGTGCCGGAGTCGCATCTGTCCCGCGCGCTGCCTTCCTGGGATGAGGGCGCTGACGCGGAGGCGAACGGTGACCAGCCGAACGTGCGTTTCGCCTCCGGCAGCACGGTTCCTGCCGTCACGCTGGGATGCCGACTGTGTACGGCGGCCCGGACAGGCGCCCTGTGTTCTGCCCGTCTGTACTCCGACCTGCGTTCAAGGATCTGCATCAGGCACCAGTGCTGGTCCCTCGACTCACTGGCGCTGGACAGAGTCACGCTGGTTGAAGGCCAGGTGAGCCTCGCCGGGGTACCGGAGGTGATCCGTGCGCACCAGCGCCTTCTGCCGCTGCTGCGCCGTAGAGGCTCGTGCGAGAACGCTTTTGCCGTGGCCCAGGCGGTCGTTGCCTCCTGGTGGGATGCGCACTGGCGGGACGAGGTGCTCTGGCCGGCGCGTCTTGGCCATGTCCGTGCCGATCTCCCCGAGAGTGAGATACCGGTGCTCGCCCGGGACATGGTGACGTATCCCGAGGCTGTCGCGGTCACGACGGTTCTTTGTGACCGGTTGTGGCGACAACGCGTCTTGGAAGACACGCACGGTCAGATGCCGCACACGCTGGCCGAGGTACCCCGTCTGCTGACCGAGCTGGCCCACCGTCTGGACCGCCCGTGGCTAGCGAAGCAGCTCGCCACCTCCAGCGCAGGAGCCTTGTTCGCCTGGGTGCGGGCGTGTGTGCGGCAGGGGCGCGGAACAGTGCCCGAGGAAGACGTGTGGGCGGTTCCGGTCGCGCACCGGCCTCGTGGGCTTGCGGCACAGGTGCGGGAGCTGCGCCTCAAGCAGCCCTTCGGCAGCGCTCCAGCGGCAGGAAGGCCGTCCCTTGCAGAGCAGGCGTATCAGGTCGGCTTGGCACACGCCCGTTCCTACGCGGTGCGTCACGGGCATCTCGCCGTTCCGAAGTACGGCCGTCACGAGGGATTCGCACTGGGAACGTGGCTGGCCAATCAGAGAACCGGAGTAGCGGCGCTTCCTGTCGATCGGGCGCGGGCCCTGCATCGCATCGATCCCTGGTGGAATGGTCCCTGGCCCATCTCCTGGCGACGGACGTACCACCGCGCGCTGGAACACGTTCGAAAGCACGGCCCCGTCGACGCCACGGCAGGATTCCCCGGCACCAGTCTCGCCTTGGGCGAGTGGCTCCATGAGCAGTGTTCCCGGTACGACGACCTCCACGTGGGCCAGCAACGCCTGCTCGCAGATCTCGGAATCCGGCCCGCGCACGCCCGCTCAGCACACCCTCGCCGCAAAAGCCTTGCTCAGGCCTTCGCGGTCGGCCTGGACTGCGCTCGAGCCTTTGCCGCCGTCCACGGCCACCTCGCCACGTCCAAGAGCACGCGCCATGATGGTTTTCCTCTTGGGCAATGGCTGATGAGCCAACGCAACCGGGCCCGTATGGCGGAGATGGAAACCGACCGGAGCCGTGCGCTGTCCTCTATCGACCCGTGGTGGAACCCGCCGTGGCCCCTGGCATGGCAACGGGCCTACCACCACGCCCGCAAGCAGTGCGGCAGCCATCAGCTGCTGGTGCCGGGGGATGACTTCGCCGGGGTTGGGGCGTCTGCCGCATCGTGGCTGTACGCGCAGTGCGCCTTGTTCGAAGAGCTCCACCCCCGCCAGCAAGATCTACTGCGGAAGATCGGCATCACCGGCGAGGCCGCACAAGCGAGGCGGACGGCGCGGTACCGCCCCACCGGTGCCCGGATCGACTTCGCCGTGGGCTTGGCCCATGCCCGGGATTACGCCGGTGTTCACGGCCACTTGGCGCTGCCGCACCCCGTCCAGCACAACGGGTTCCCGCTGGGCAGGTGGCTCGCCAGCAAGCGGGGAGCGGCCGGGGCCCACGCGCGCCGCTCACCGGATCCGTGGCCGGGCATGCAGTCCCTCGCTGCTCTGGATCCGTGGTGGTTCCCTCCGTGGGCGTTCGTATGGCAGCGCGATTACCACCGTCTGCGTCTCCTGCTCACCGCCGGCCTCGAACCACCGCCCAAGCTGGGCTCCTGGTTCAGCGAGCAACTTGCTCATCGCCATGCCTTGTTACCCGGTCAACAGCGGCTCCTGCAGGAACTGCGAATCTTCCCGGTCTGACCACGGTTGCAAGAGCTCGGCATCACAGTCGCCGTTCACCCGTTCGGGTGGCGGATCCGGATCACGGTGTTCAGCTGCCCCCCATGGACTTGGCTGTTGAGTGTGGAGGGGCACGAGCACAGCAGGCGGGTGCAGCAGGCTGCCGTAAGAGGCGCCGGTGCGGGAATCGAAGCCGCGTTCGCCACGGCCGCCGGGCAGGTGACGCAACTGCCGTGGGGTCAGGCGGCGGCGTCGGCGCGGTTCGAGGACCTCGCGCCGGTATCCGCGTTTCCTGTCGTGCCGGGCCGCCGGTGGGGGCCGGGCTGGTGGTGGTCGGCGACCACCGGACGGCACGTCGTACACGGTTCGGCAGCAATGCGCACCCAGCTGATGGTCCTGGACCGGAATCCGCATGTGATCGGTCTGTCCGCACGTCCGGTACGGCTGCTGTGGCGGGATGCCGACGGGCAGGTGCGTTCGTGGGTGCCTCAGCTGTTCGCCCGGTACGCGGACGCCACCGGCCTGCTCGCCGACTGCCCCTCCACCCCGAGCATCGGTGGAGACAGGGCGCAGCGGGCGCGGGTGGTCCTGGAAGAGGCGTGTGCCCGCGTGGGCTGGTCCTACCGGCGCCTCGAGCCGCCTCCGGCGGTGGTGGCGGCGAATCTGCGGTGGCTGGCCGGCTACCGCCACCCGCGCAATCAGGGCCCGCCCGGGCTGCAGGCCGCGCTGGCCGAAGTATTCGCCGTGCCGCGGCCGCTGGCCGACGGCGCAGCCGCGGTGGGTGAGCCTCTGCAAGTACTGCCGGCTGTCTATCACGCCCTGTGGTGCGGGCGTCTGACGACGTCTCTTGATGAGCCGCTGCACGAGGAGGCGCTGGTCTGCGCTGACGCAGAACGTAGTGGTGGGGGCGTCGAAACGCGGCTGGACGCCGGGGGCGGCCAAGGAAGGGGTGAGTGCAGTGGGCGGCACACGCGGTAAGAGCCAACGACCGGTGGTGGAGGTCGGCGCGCACGTCACCTACCGGGGACAGACCTGGCAGGTCGCCGCCCTGCAAGGGCCGCGGGTCTACCTGCTGCAGGAGACTGGCGCCGAAGTGAGCCTGCTGCTGGGGCGGTTGTTCGCCGATCCGGGCTTCGAAGTGGTGGGCGCGCGGGCGCCGGACGTGGTGCCGCAGTGGGGACTGTTCGAAACCGTTCCGGTGGCGGCCCAGCAGCGGGCGCTGGCCTGGCTGCCCCATATCCGGGAGGTCGAGACCGGATGGCCGCACCCTGAGGGTGGCCGTGACGGCCAGACGATGCGGCCGGAGTACGACCCCGAGCGGTGGACGCTGACGCAGCGGGATGCGGCCAAGGCGCAGGAGCTGGCGGCGCTCGGCTTCGCCCGGGTGACGCGTACGACGGTGGAGCGGATGCGGCACGCCTACCGCAAACAGGGCTTGTGGGGGCTGGTCGACAAACGCGCGGTGCCGGCCCGTGGCCGTCACCCGACGGGATATGCCGACGAGCGGGTCGTGGCCGCGGTGCTGGAGGCACTGCGGCGCCAGCGGGGCCGGTCGAAGGGAACGGTGAAGGGACTGCAGGTACTGGTCGGACAGATCCTGGAGGACACCCATGGGCGCGGGGTGGTGGAGATGCCGTCACGCTCGACGTTCTACCGGCTGGTGAGTGTGCTGGCCGACCCGGCCGACCGTCCGGGACGCCCGGCGCGTACCGCCACCGCACCCGCCCGCGCCTCATCGTCGGCGCTGGTGGTGCTGCGGCCCGGTGAGCAGGTGCAGATCGACACCACCCGTCTGGACATCATGGCCGTCCTGGAGGACGGCAGCCTGGGCCGGCCGGAGTTGACGATCGCCGTCGACGTCGCCACCCGCTCCATCCTGGCCGCCGTCCTGCGCCCGCACAGCACCAAAGCCGTCGACGCCGCCCTGCTCCTGGCCGAGATGGCCGTCCCTCACCCGGCCAGGCCGACCTGGCCCACCTCGCTTCACCTGTCGCGGGCCGAAGTGCCCTATGAGCGGATGCTGTCGCTGGACGAGCGGCTGGAGGGAGCAGCTGCGCGGCCGGTGATCGTGCCCGAGACGATCGTCGTCGACCGCGGGAAGATCTACCTCTCGCAGGGCTTCGTCGCCGCCTGCGAAACACTCGGAGTGAGCGTGCAGCCCGCGCCACCGAGGCGGCCGCAGGCCAAGGCCGTGGTGGAGCGAACCTTCGGCTCGATCAACGACCTGTTCTGCCAGCACGTCGCCGGCCACACCGGCTCCAACCCCCAGCGCCGCGGCTCAGCGACGGCGGCCGAAGCACGGTGGACGATCCCGCAGCTGCAGGACTTCCTCGACGAATGGATCACCTGCGGCTGGCAGAACCGGTCCCACGACGGACTGCGCCACCCCGTCCTGCCCAAAACCGCCCTCACCCCGAACCAGATGTGGGCCGCGCTGATCACCATCAGCGGCTACGTCCCCGTGCCGCTGACCGGGGCCGACTACCTCGAACTGCTGCCGGTGCGCTGGCAGCCCATCACCGAACGCGGCATCCGCCTCGACTACCGCACCTACAACCACGACATCCTCGACCCCCACCGCAGCCAGCGCTCCCCCGTCGAGGCCAAGGACGGCAAGTGGGAGGTCCACCACAACCCCCACGACGCCCGCCAGATCTTCATCCGCCTCACCGACGGACACCTCCACGAAATCCCGTGGATCCACCGCGACCACGTCCACCAGCCCTTCAACGATGCCCTCTGGCGCCACGTCCAGACCGAGGTCGAACAACGCGGGGACCGCGAGCAGCATGAGGCCGACCTCGCCGATGCCCTCGACCAGCTCCTGCGCCGCACCCGCCACCCCGCCGAGACCGAGCAGAAAACCCGCCGCCGGAGAGCCTCCCGCTCCGGTACGGCAGCACAGTTGCCCGATCTTCCAGGCCAGCGGCGCCCACTCGACGCAGAGACCGCACCGGCCCCGGCACCGGACTGGAGCGAGAGCCTGGACGACCTCATCAGCGTCGACACCGTGGCCGAGACCGGCACAAGCGAGCCGGAGGGCACGGGCGTACTGCCGGCCGAGGCAGGCGGGTACGGGCTGTGGGACGCCGAAGCGGAAGCCGAGCAGTGGTGAACGCCTCGCCGGGCACGAGCGATACGACGGCCGGCGGCTCCCCGTCGACAGCACACCGGTCTGCCGGTGCCGCGGCAAGCACCGCCGGCGACGCCCCTGATCCACAGCCACAGGCGGTGACCACCTGGGACGGCTTTAAGGCCTTCGCCACCACCCCCGTAGCGGCTCCTCCCCCACCCGGCACGCCGCACCGCAGCTTTGAGGAACGCCTGGCCTATCACTCGCGGTTCGTCACCGTGCGCACCCCCGCCATCGACGCCCTCGCCAAGAACGTGCGCACCCTGATGGTCCTCGGCCGCCACCAGACGGTCACCGCGCGGCCTTCCCTGATCGTCACCGGCCCCGCCGGTGCCGGAAAAACCACCGCTCTGCTCCAGGTCGGGCGCGCCTGCCACCTCGCCCACACCCGCCGGCACGGCCCCGCGGCTGCAGCTGGGCAGGTCCCGGTCGCCTACGTTCTGGTCCCGCCCGCCGCCAGTGCCAAGACCCTCGCCGCCGAGTTCGCCCGCTACCTCGGCATCCCCGTCGCCGCCGGCATGTCCCAGGCCCAGATCACCAACTCCGTCTGCCACACCTACACCGCCGCAGGCGTCCAGCTGGTGATGATCGACGAGATCCACCGGCTCAACCCCCGCACCACCACCGGCGCCCAGAGCGCCGACCTGATCAAAGACCTCACCGAACGCATCGGCGCCACCTTCGTATACGCCGGAATCGACGTCACCACCACACCCCTGTTCACCGGGGTACGCGGAGCCCAGCTCGCCGGACGCGCCTCCCTCATCGACTGCGACCCCTTCCCCGCCCGCCTCGGCGACGAAGAGCCCTTCCGCGACCTCATCACCGCCATGGAAGGCGCGCTCGACCTGCGCCACCACCGGCCCGGAACCCTCCCCCCGCTGACTCCCTACCTGCACGAGCGCTCCGCCGGCCGCATCGGCAGCCTCGCCCGCCTCATCCGCCAGGCCGCCATCACCGCCCTCATCGACGGCACCGAACGCATCACCAAAACCACCCTCGAAGCCATCCGCCTCGACCACCTCGCCGAACAGCACTACCGCCCCCACACCCGGCCGCGAAGCCGGAGTACCGGCACCTCGTGAGCCGGTCAGACGTCACAACCCGCGCCACAGCAGGGGCCGGCGCCGCACGGCGCATCGTCGTCGCAGGGGCATGGCTGCGGATCCCGTCAGCCGCTCCGGGCGTGCTCCGTGTACGGCCACTGCCCTTCGAGGCGACCGCCTCCTACGTGCAACGCCTCGCCACCGCCTACCAGTTGACGCTGCCCCAACTCCTCGACGGCACCGGCATCACCCTCCACGGCCACGGCACCCTGCCCGCAGCCGAACTCCACCTCAACCACAACGCGGCCCAGCACCTCACCGTCCTGACCCGCACCCCACTCCCCCACCTGACACGCGCCCTGCCCCACCTCGCCCTGCTCGGCGACGCCCACTGCACCGGAGCAGCCGCGCGCTGGAAGCGGCTCGAAACCGAACAGCAGCCCGTCCGCGCCTGCACCCCGTGCACCCGCCACCGCAGCCACGACGCCACCGACACCGCCTGGGTCCACCCGGCGCCACACCGGCTGATGTGCCCACGCCACCACCAAGCCGCCCCCGACCCACGACTCACCGCCACCCTCCGCACCTGGGCCACGTCAGAACTCACCGCCACGCACCACACCCACCAACGCCTCCTACGACACCCCCGCGCCATCACCGCATGGACCACAGCACGCGCCATCACCACCCGCTGGTACGACCACCAGCAACACCTCACCCACCGCTGGCACACCCGCCTCACCCAACTGATCACTGACAACCCCCACCTGGCCACCACAAGCAGCGCCTCCCCCGCCCTCCTGGCACGCGACCTGGTCACCTACCCCGAAACCATCACCCTCGCCCGCACACTCGCCACTCTCCCGAACCCGCCACACCATGACACCGACGACGCCCTCAGCCTCATCGCCCACCGACTCGAACTGCCCCGCCTGCCCCTCAACGCGAACGACCCCCTCCGGACCTTCCTCACCCACACACGCCACTGACCACCAAAACGAACTCCAAAACCCTCAGAGAACACAGCCGCCTGTAGACGTGCCACCACACCTACAAGAAACCCAAGATCAATCCCACATAACTACCGGACCGCAGGCCAAGCGCCCGAACAACCAAACCGAACACACCCACCAGCCCACGCCCACCACGCCCGAACCCAACCGCTTCAGCCGTCCCGAGTCCCACCCCAAAAGACGGGACACCAGACCAAAGCAACCAAGCTCCCTGAAGATCACTGCTCCGTCACAGAACAGCACGAGCGGCTGTCCCAGTTGGGCATCAAGCCGCTTGAGGCGCCGTCTCCCGCGCCGGCGGCCACGCCCACGACGAAGGGCCCGGGCAAGGCGCAGCAGGCGTTCCATCGGGGCGTACAGGCCCTCGCGCAGTGGGTGGAACGAGAGGGCACGGACCGCCCGGTGCCGCGCGGGCACAGCGAGCAGATCGCGGTCGACGGCGAGACAGAGCCGGTAGTCGTGAAGCTGGGCGTATGGGTCTCCAACACCAAATCGAGGCGGGACAAACTCACCCAGGAGCAGCGAGCAACGCTCGCTGAGCTGGGCGTGCCCTGGGCGAAGATCCGCAGCAGTGCCGGCCCTGTCCGGCAGCCCGGCACCGACGGACGATAGTCCCGTCCCGTCCACGCCGTCCGACGTGCAGGAGGACCACGACCAGGGCAACACGATGACGGAGGAAGGACGCGACGCCCAGGCGGCGCGAAGCAGGGCGCGGGTGCAGCGCATGAACGAACTGATGCACAACCACACCAAGGCCGAACTGCCGCGCATGGCCTACGCAGGCGGCCTGGTCAACCACAACTCCCCCGAGAAATGACGCAAGGACGAAATCGCCTCCGCCGTCGTCGACATCGAGTCCCGCGCTGCCGACGAGCCCGCCCCGGCCCGGCCCGCCGCAGCCACCGCGCGTCCCGCTCCGGCACAGCCGCTGCCCCAACGGGAAGTCGAGCGCCCCGACCACACCCGAACGCCGCGGTCTCACAACCTGTGACTGAGTAATTCTTCTGGCCAGTTGAGCACGGCAGTTCGCCGCCATCGAGGGCCTCGCCCCGGAATCGGCCGGACGGCAGAGGCCACTGGATGGCTGTAATTGGTTCGGCGAGATGCGCAGGTGAGAATTGACGGATGGGGGGCCTTGACCCCTGATCCGCCAAGCCGCCATCACCGCCAGCAGCGACGGCACCGAACGCATCACCAAAACCCTCCTCGACACCATCCGCCTCGACCACCTCGCCGAAACCCACCACCGCCCCACACGAACCCGCTAACACCCCACCCATCAGCCAGTACAACAGCGCTGACCAGCGCAAACGCAAGCCGGGCCTTTTCGCGCCAGAGCTACCTTCAACGGACCCAGCCCCGTTCAGCACACAAGACACAACCCCAGCTCACACACCCCGGCCTTCCCACCGAAGCCGTCCACCTCGCCTCTCAGCGAACCAGCAACACACCAGACCCACCGCCGCTCCATACACCAACAAACCCCCCTCCAAGCGTCAGGTTGGCTGCCTCCGGGCCAGGGCGCACGGCGCCGAATTTGACGAAGCACACGTCCTCTCCGGCCTCCGACCCGGCTCCGCAGTGGCAGACGGCCAGGCCATCGAGCTCGGAGCCGGCCCCCTGGAGCAGGATGGTGTCGCCCAGTCCCTGCACGTGCGTGGCCACGATCTCGCGTTCCACGCTCAGGCCCTCGTACACGGCCCCGGTCAGTGTGCGACAGATGCTCAGGGCGTCGGGGTGCTCGGCAGCGGGCAGCTGGCCGTACAGCACTCGGCCGGAGACTGCGGCACTGCCTGCGACCTGCTTCTTCATGATGGCTGTGAGAAATCGAGGCCAGAAACCGTACCGGCGGTAGAGCTCAAGGTGCTTGGGACTGTGCGAGAAGGTGAACAGGCCGAGGTGGCGGTTCTCCCAGGTGCCGAAGCAGTCCATGACCGGCTCCATGAGGCGCTTGCCGATGCCCTGGTCCCACCGGTCCGGACGGACGGTCAGCGGGCCGAAGTACCCGACGCTGCCCCAGTTGACGGCGAAGTTCGATGCAACGACTTCGCCCCCGATCGTCGCCACGAAGGCCGCCTGTGGATCGGCCGCCCAGCGAGTGCGGACGTAGTCGGCGGTCCCGAAGAACGTCTTCGGCTCGGGGGCCCCGAGGAACGTCCCGAAGGCGACCCTGAAGATCTCGTCGGCCCGATCCAGGTCCGCCTCACCCAGCGGGCGGACCGACACACGGCCCGTGCCACTCTTGTGCGCCCCTGCCGGTGGAATCATCGCTCTCTCCTTCCCGACCCCCTGTTTCATCGCACCACGGGCGTGCGCCGCAGGCGAGGCGAAAGGTCCACCGATACCCAGGGACCGAGGACCCGGCCGGTCTGCCTTGCCTGTCCGCCGGGAACTGCAGCAGTCACCAGGCCGAATACGACCGGTCAACAACGGCTACTACGGGTACCGAGGCCCAGGAAGGCCACCCCCTGCCCGAGTCAGTCGACGGGTGCTGTCCGTTCTCGTGAACATCGACCTCGGCCCCGGGCGGGCGCCTCCCAGAGTGCTGAACAATCGCCGTCTTGATCCGGTTCTGGCACAGATCTTGGGGAGCCTTCGCAGAGCGTCACCGAAGCAGGATTGATTTGCGGGAGTAGTTCGAATCCGGCTGGCCCGTAGGGATCTCTCTCGATCTTTGTGATGCGTTTCCCGGCACCCGCCGTGGATCCGGCGGGATGAGTTCAGTCCGCACGGCTCGTGGTCTGATCGGAGGAGCCTGATTGCCCGATCAGATACCCTGCGGCCATGGGGGACATAGGGCTGGCTGCGCTAGGGAGCAACGACACGTCGAGGTCTGAGGGCCCGTCGTGGTGGAGGCAACTGGTGCCGGTGTGGGTGAACTTCATCATCGGGTTGCCCGCCATGGTGCCCTTGCACTCGGCATGGTTGCTGCTGACTGAGTACCGCTCTTGCGCGTTCAACAGCACAGGGTTTCAGAGTCACTGCGGCAGTGTCGACGTCATCGAAGGGGCCGGGTGGGCCAGGGGCGGCGTCGTTATTTTCGGCGGGCTTGGTTTGTTGCTGGTCGTCGCAGTTGATGTGCTCTTCCCCGCGGCCTATGGACGTCGGATCCGACCGTGGATGCTTGGGATGCTCGTCATCCCAGTTCCCTATCTGATCGCCATCGCAGGACTTGCCCTGGTCGGTTGAGATACTGCCCGGCAACCTCGTTCACCGAGTGGGATCAGTGTGGTGCGGGAACTCGATCCTGGTGCAGGCCTTGGGTAAGGGCTGCGGAGGGTTACCGAGGCAGGGTCATCTTGCGCAACAGTTCGAATCCAGCTCGGCCGTAGAGTTGCCTTTTGATCTTCTTGATGCGGTTTACGGCACCCTCGACACTGCCGGAGCTCCACCCCAGGGTGAGCCCGGCTGTCACGGCCTCGAAATCTCGGAGCAAGTGGAGTGCGAAGCCGGTGAGGCCGGGCAGTTGGCTGGCATTGACGGCCTCGACCCAACCGGAGAGTGTGGCGCCGAGGCGGTTGCTCAGTATCTCGCCGAAGTCGCGGATGTGCCCGGCGGCCGTGTCCAGTTCGGGGCAGCGGGCCAGGACCTCCTTCAGATGGGCGCAGTCTTCCTCATCCAGGGCCGTGGGGTGACGGGTGAGCCAGCCGGTTACCTGCCGCACCGTCGGGGGTCGGGGCGGCGGGCTGGCCGGAGTCGCGCGCAGGGTGGCGATGTGGGCGCGAACCATCTGGTAAGTGACGGGCGCGTTGTCGGCAAGTAGTTCACGGTGGAGGTGAGTGACGCTGGTGCATCCTTCTGCAAAGCGTCGTTCAAGGTAGGGCTTGTAGGGGTCCAGCCTGCTGGACCGGGGAGGGTTCTCGCGGATGGTGTCCTGCCAGCGTGCGGCGGTTGCGTACCGGAGCACGGTGTTGAGGCCCCAGCCCAGGTGCCGGGCGATCGCCCGGCGTGAGTGGCCTTGGGCGAGCATCTCGTGGACCAGCACGTGTGCGGCCTTCTTGCGCTCCGCCCGCAGTCCGACGGGTTCGCAGTCGTCCTGCGGTCGACTAAGTCCCGGACTGACCGACTCCAGTAGTGTTCCGCTGGGCGACGGGCTGCGCAGGCAGTCGCGGTGGGCGGCGACGCAGGTCTCCACGGCCCGGCCGAGGCCCTGCCACAGATGGAACCGGTCAGCGACCTGCAGGGCGTCGGGGGCACCGCGTCGGCCCACCCTCGGCGTATGCGCCGGCTCGGTCCCGGCAGATGATCTCCACGCCTGGGTGACGGATCAGCCACGCGGCCAGCGGCCCGGCTTCACGCGTCGGGAGCACATCGACCACGCGATGGGCTTCAACGCTGGTCGAGACGGTGGAATAGGTCTGGCCGCGACGGATCGCGAAGTCGTCCACACCCAGCACTCGCGGCGTGCTGAACTGTGGATCAGGCAATGCCATGACCCTGCGTAACAAGGTCATTCTTCCCGCGCCGAAGCCCAGCTGAGCGGCCAGGCGGGCACCGGCACGCCCGGCCAGCGCGAGCCCCACGCCCTCCAGGGCGTGGTTGAGCCGGGTGGTGAACCGTGCGTACGGGGCGGCCAACCGCGAGAACGGCTCGGCGAACGTCCGACGGGGACAGTCCGCCGCCCACAAATGAAACGCCGGACCACCAACCGGATCACGACGCCCTGCTCGGCGATCGGGAGATCCTTCAATCTGCGCTGATAGCGGTCGTGTACCCGGTCCGAGAAGCGGCCACAGTTTGGACACTCCGCCCCGGCCGCCCGGCCTCTCGCCACCACCTCGGCCGTGCCGAACAGGGCGGTCACCGTCTCGACGTCCCCCTCGTCGATACCGTCGAACACGAGCGAATCCCAGAACGATGCATTGGTCAGCATGACCAGCACGATCACCGTCGAGGGCTGACCACGGCAGAGAGGATCGCGAACTTGACGGAGCGTCACTTGGGACTGCAGGGGAACCGGGCGTGCGCGGTCTCCCTTGCCCCAGCCCCTCGCAATCGAACATTAAGGTAACGCTCCGCGATGGCTCCCCAAGATCTGTGACAGAGCCCAGATCCCACGTACAAAGCCACCAGGCCGAAGGCCGGGACACCGAGCGGAGTGCCTGTGTGCTCGACGCCCAGAGCATCAAGACCTCCGCGAACGTGCCGGCCACGGGGCAGGGCATCGACGCGGGCAAGAAGATCGCAGGCCGCAAGCGTCACCTCAGCGTCGACACTCTCGGCCTGCTGCCGGCGGTCTGGGTCACTGCTGCCAGCGTCTCCGACAAAGTCGGCGGCATCCACCTGCTCTCCCGGATCGCCGCCGCGAACCCGCGGGTCACCAAGGCTTGGACCGACACCGGCTACCGCACCAAAGCCATCGAGCACGGCGCCCGCCTGGGCATCGACATCGAAGCCGTCCACCGGGATCCCACCGCGAAGGGCTTCAAGGTGATCCCACGACGCTGGGTCGTTGAGCGGACCTTCGGCTGGCTCATGCACCACCGCCGCCTCGCCCGCGACCACGAGACCCACCCGCACCGCTCCGAAGCCATGATCCGCCTCGCGATGATCGACACCTCATAAGCAGACGCCTCACCCGCGAATCCACCCCGAACTGGCGCGGCACCCGACTTCGAACCAAACACCCCCGCCGGGACAAAACGCTCTTTCAGCGCGGCGGCTCTCTCCGAGCAGGGGCAGGTCAGTCCGGAGTGATGCCGGTGAGGACAGCGAGAACGGCGAGACGGATGCGGTTGTCTCGGCCCGTCTTCGCCATCAGGCTCGCCACGTGCGTCTTCACCGTGGTGACCCCGAGATGCAGCCGGTCGGCGATCTCCTTGTTGGACAGGCCCACGCCGAGCAGGCCGAGTACCTCCCGCTCGCGCCGGGTGATGACCGGAACCGGGAGGTCCGTAGGGGTGTCGGAGGAGGAACGGGCGTGGAGAGCCTGGGCGACGAGGCGGTGAAGGATGTCCCGGCTGAAGGGGGCCTCTCCGTTGGCGGCCCGGCGTACAGCGTCCAGGAGTTCGATCGGTGGGGTGTCCTTGACGAGGAAACCGCAGGCTCCGGCCGCGAGCACCGGATACAGATGGTCGTCGTCGTCGAACGTGGTGAGGGCGACGATCCGGGTGGCAGGGCGCGCTGCCAGGATGCGGCGGGTGGCCGTGATGCCGTCCATGCCGGGCATTCTCAGGTCCATGAGGACGACGTCGGGAGTGAGGCGTCCAGCCAGTCGTACCGCCTCCGCTCCGTTGTCCGCCTCGCCCTGGATCTCGATGTCCTGAGCTTGCTCGAAGAGCATGCGCAGTCCCATGCGGACGAGCTGCTGGTCGTCGACGACGAGGATGCGGATCACAGTTGGGGCTCCATGTCGGGCGCGAAGGCGGGCAGTTCGGCCGTGAGCCGCCAGCCCCGAGCCGCGGGGCCCGCATCCAGCCGGCCGCCGAGCAGGTCCACGCGTTCGCGCATGCCGATCAAGCCGTGTCCGGATGGGCCGGGGGCCGATGGCCGCGTTCGGCCGGCCCCGTCGTCGTGGATCGTCACGTGTACGGCGTCATCGGCCACGCGCACGGCCAACTCCGCGTGTGCGCCGGGCCCGCCGTGCTTGGCCGCGTTGGCCAAGCCCTCCTGTGCCAGGCGGAGGACCGCCAGGCCACGTACCGCGTCGAGTCGTGCGACACGGGGATCCACGGAAGCGGTTACGGCCAGGCCGGTCTGGCGGCTGTGTTCCACCACCGACTCCAATGCCGCCGACAGCGCCCCGGGCGAGACCAGAGAACCAGTGTCGGGACCGGTACGGTCCGGGGCGCGCAGTACTGCCACCAGGCGCCGCAGATCAGTCAGTGCCGCGCCGGCACTGGAGTGCAGGTCGTCGAGGACGTCGGTGATCCGCGGGTCGGTGGTGCTGGTGGCGGCGATGACATGCCGGGCGACACCAACGCGCAGCACCATGGAGGAGACATGGTGGGCCACGAGGTCATGCAACTCGCGCGCGATGGTGGTGCGCTCCGCTGCCCGGGCGGCCAGCAGCAGTTGTTCGGCACGGAGTTCCTGCTGTTCTGTGTGCTGACGGGCGTGCACTGTGGCGTCGCGGGTCACGCGTACATACGCGCCCAGGAGCAGTGGCAGGCCTGCGACGATGCCCGTCTTGTAGAGCACCGGAAGAAGTTCGCCGGGCAGGTCCTCAAGACGGTTAACAGCGACGGCAAGCGCCAGTGCCGTCGTCCCAGCGGCCAGCCGGCGCCCGGACTGCCGAACCGCCAGCTCGAAGAGAGTCACGGCGGCCAGCACCTTCAACGAAGAAACGGTGCTCGCGCCCAGAGCGTGTGCGACAACGAGCAGGACCGACTGCGCCAGCAGCGCGCCGCACGCCCACTTACCCGCAGCCAGGCACAGCACGAGCCCGGCTGCGGCAAAGACCCAGTCCTGTGCTCCGGACGGCCGCTGCAGCAGCAGGAAATCGCCGATCAGGACGCCGGCGAGCGCAAAGACCCGTATGACGGCGAATCTCCTGTCGAACGCAAGCTCGATCCAAGATCGGTTCACGCGGCCCACGATAGGCGGACGCCCGCGCACCTGGGGTCCTGCCATAGGAGGAGGGCCACTCCTCCTACCGGCCGCGATGTCCGGCCCGAGGACGGAGTCGTATGCCCCGGGCGGGCTGCCAGTGTGGTCGCCATGGACACGAAGGCGAACACGGACACGAGTACCAACACGAGTGCGGATTCCGCGACCACGGGGCGGCGGTCCCTCCTCGGTGGCGCTGCCGCCCTGGGCCTGGCGAGCGCGGCCTTCGGCACCACCGCCCATGCGGTCGGCGCCCAGTCCAGGTCCCGCACCAAGGCCGGCCGCTTCCAGGGACAGTCGGTGCTCATCACGGGTGCCACATCGGGTATCGGCAGGGCGGCGGCGAAGGCGTTCGCCGGAGAGGGTGCCCATGTCGGATTCTGTGGCAGGCGAGCCGACTTGGGGCGCCAGGTGGAACAGGAGATACGGGACGCGGGCGGCGAAGCCACGTACATCCAGGCCGATGTCCGGATAGCCGCCCAGGTACAGAGCTTCGTGGACCGGGTCGCGAGCCGTTACGGCAGCATCGACGTGGCCTTCAACAACGCCGGTGTCGGCGGCGGCAAACTACCCCATGAGATGAGCGTCGAGGAGTGGGATGACGTCCAGGCCACCAACGCCCGAGGCGTGTTCCTCGCGATCAAGTACGAGATCCCGCACATGCTCAGGGCGCAACGCGGCGTCATCATCTGTACCTCGTCGTCAGCGGCTGAACAGGCGCGGCCGAACGGCGCCGCCTACACCGCAAGCAAGCGGGCGGTGCAGGGCATAGTGAAGTCCGCGGCGCTCGCGTACGGGTCCAAGGGAATCAGGCTCAACGCCCTGCTGCCCGGCACCACCGACACCCCCTTCGTCCGCCCGCCGGGAATCCCGGACGCGGAATGGGCCAAGTACAAGCAGGCATGGGGGCCGCTCAACGTCGACGGTCTCGAACGGATGGCCGACGCCGAGGAGATCGCGCGCGCGGTGCTCGGGCTCGCGTCCGACGACTTCCCATATATGACGGGTGCGTCGGTCACGGTGGACGGCGGAAGCACGACGGGCCGGAAAATGATCCAGCCGAGCGCTACCTGAGAGGTCGCTTTCAGCTACTTTGTGCCGCTTAATTGTCGATATCAACTTTTCTTCGAACGAGGCGGGCAATGTGGGCTTCGCTCACGCCCCATCAATCGCGCCAGTCCCTGAAGTCTCCCGAGGGCCGCTCCGTCACGGTGACTTGTTGAGATGAAACAGGCTCTGTCGATGAAAACGACCTCTGACGACCGCCGCCAGTTCGGCATGTCTCATGAGACATGCCGAAGTCTGGAGAAGCTGGGATAGTCGAACTCACCGCAGGTCAATTCCACCGCGCTGACGACGAGAACGCTTACCTGACGATCAACCGGCACCCGGTGGTACTCCCACCGAAACTGGCCCGCCTCATCGAAGACCACCTCCGTGAAACCACCACACTGCAGCGACAACCACAGGACACGGAGAGGTTTCTCCTCCCCGGGTAGATCCCTGGTCGGCCTCGCAATCCTGTGGGCCTCGGAGACACAATGAAGCGCCACAGCCTACCGGCCCGGGCAGCGCGCAACACCGCCATGATGGAAGCGCTCACCGACCTTCCACCCATCGTTATCTCAGATCTCGTCGGCATCAGCCCCGTCACTGCTGCCCGCTGGGCCAGGCTCGCGGGCGACAACTGGTCCGACTACCTCGCCACCCCGACAGCCAGCCCAAAGAAGGTGAACTGCGCATCACGTCGCTCCGTGAAGCAGCCGACATGGCAGCGCTTCCTCGGTCACCTCGTGATCTTCATCTGCCTGCACCCAGTACAAGCGGGCCCCCGGAGTCCGGGTGACGGCTTCCTCAAGACGTCCGTCCGTGAGAGGGCCCCCACTCCGTCCTCAAGCGCCCATCCAGCGGACAGCATGCCGTTGGCTACAGTCTCGCGGAAGGAGATGCGACGCCCTGGTTCACAGAGATACAACTTCCCTTCGCCGGTGGCGTGTTCGGTGATGTCGGTGAGCCACAGCCGGTTCGGGCCGGTCGCGGTGAAGTCACGGCGGACCAGGTCGTCGTGCACCGGAGGGCCGGCCTTCTTGGTACTGCCGCGCTTCTTGCCGAACACGCTCCACCAGTTGTTGTCCCGGCAGATCCGCCACGCGGTCCGGTCAGCCATGCCGGATCCCGCGCTGCGGGCTTCGTCGGCCAGGAACCGGTAGCCGAACTCCGGATCCTCGCGGTGCGCGTCGAACAACGCGTTCGCACGTGTGGCCTGATCGAACTCGGCATCGGTCACCGGCCGCTCCAGCCACCGGTAGTACGGCTGGCGGGCGAGTTTCAGGACCCTGCACGTGACCGTGACGGGAATTCCGCCCGTGGCCAGCTCTTTCACGAGCGGGTAGATCCTTTTCCCGGCAGGTGTGCCTGCGACAGGTAGGCCGCGGACCGGCGCAGGACCTCGTTCTCCTGCTCCAGCAGCTTGATCCGCCGACGAGCTTCCCGTAGTTCCGCGTTGTCCTGGCTGGTCGTTCCGGGCTTGGTCCCCTCGTCGATGTCCGCGCGGCGCATCCATTTCCACAGCGTCATCGCGTGCACTCCGAAATCGGCGGCCACCTGCTCGACCGTCGCGCCGGGCCGCAGTTCCTCGCGACCCGTACGACATCCTCGCGAAACTCTTGCGGTAAGGCTTGGGCACAGCGACATCCTTCCCACCCGCCCCACAGGGCAAGCCAGTTCAGATGTCACCCGATCGTGCAGCAGACCCGAATGCACCCGGCGTCGACTCGGTGGCCATCGGCTTCGCAGTCGCCGCGAACAGCACCTGCAGCGGTTCAAAACCCAGCGCCTGCCGGGCCCTGAACAGCGAGGACTTCGCTGGAACATGCCAGTTACCCAGCAGTCCCAGGCCCGGCAATCCCGCGACCAAATGTCGCACGACTTCGAGATACGGAGCAGGCGAGAACAGCGCCAGTCCCAAGACGAGGTACACAACCAACCTGGACTGCGGCGCACCCGCCGTCCGTACGTTGGAGGCGATCACTTGGTTGGGCCTTTTGCCGCTGATCGTGCAATGAGTTGCTGGTCAAGGCCTGCGCGGTTCCGCTACCACCTTGGTAGAGGGCGATAGCCTTGCTCCTCTCGGCTGATGGCCATCATCTGGTCCACGTCATCGACACGACGCGGAGACCCCATCGAACTCACTGCTGGAGAAGGCAAGATGATCACAAGGTCACCCTCGGCCGGGCGCGGGCCCGCAGCGTCCCCGGCCAACAAGTAGGCAGATTCTCTATAGGCGTGCCTTTGTCGAGTGAGCCAGATGCAGTGAGCAGCGCCTACGCCTTCTCTGGTCTGCCAAGCACCCAACGCAGAGGCATCGTAGGTTTGTTCACGCCTTGTCTGCCGCGGCGCGTTCGGCGTGCTAGCTACTGTTCGGTTCGGTAACCCCATCTGCCGACGCAGGAGCGCCAGGTCGTACACCACGCGGAGGAACAGTTCTCCGGACCAGCCTTTAACGGCAACCATGATGAGATCAGATGAAGTAGCGTCGAGCACAATACGGCGCATCTCCCGATCATCACCCGAACCGAACACGTAGCCGTCGGTTCGCGCGATGAGCACTATACGGATACCGCCTGCTGGCCGGTTGGACCATGCCCGTATCGACTGAGGTGACCACCCTGTTCGCCTGCGCCACCACCGGCCTCGGATTTCCTGTTTCACGCTTCCGCTTGGCGGCCACACACCCCCGACAGACATCAGTGGCTCCCCTCGCCGCCGCCCCGATTTCCGGCGTAGATGGCCAATAGGTCCCCTGTGGTCCGCCACCGCAAACCGCCCAGAGGGTAGCGCAAGCACACCACCAACACGACGCGGTACGCCGCCTCCTGCGAAAGCCCGGACACGTCCAAGATCATCCGTTGGCGGACGGTCTCGGTTCCGATGCGCCGCTGTTCACGATAAAAGAACGGGAGAGGGATGACCGCGGCACGACGATCAAGGGCGCAATGATCATCGTCAGGCTGACTCTCGAAGAGGCCTAGCAGGGCCAGGGCGGTATCAGACTGGGCATCGCTGCCGACGAAGTGAGCAGCAATCTCACCGATCGTCTCCCGAGGCGGACCGACAAGCAGCGCTGCATAGTGGATCCGCTTACCAAGGCGTCCCTTGTTCTCCACCGTCACCACCGCAGTGGGCAAGCGGCTCCCGTCCACCCCCTCAACCACCTCCACAGCGAGGTCGAGATGCAGGTAGGCGAGCAGTGACTCCAAGAACCGCCAAAGGAAGGCAAGGGCGCCCAGGCCCCCACCGACAATCCCGACGAGTGATGCCGTATCACTCATGGCCCATGCTGCTCCTTGTGGGCTGACCAGCGAAGTGGACAGGAAGGAACCGGCACCGACGGGGGATGCGGTACCGGGCCTGCGAATCACCGTACTTGCTGGTGCAGTACGGATGGGGCTGTTCCGTGGCGTTGGCGGTTGCGGGCCTGGACCGCCCGTGGCGCCGGCGGAACGTGTCCATCGGCCCCACGGCTGCCACCCTGGGTCAGGCGATCGGACGAGCCTGTGACGGTTATGATCTCCGCCGCCGTGGTCAGCACCGAGAGATGGTCGGTGTCCTCGGCCAGGGACACGGCCTGGGTGCTGTGGGCGATGGCGTCGCCCCAGCGTCCCGCGCGCTATTCGGCCTCGGCGAGGTAGCCCAGCAAGGGCACGACCATTCCCCGCAGGCCGCCCCTGCGGTGTGCGGCGGAGGCCTAGCGCAGGTCGCGGCAGGCGGCCAGGTACTCCCCGTTCCACATGCGCAGCGTGCCGCGGGCGGACAACCCCTCCAGTGCCTTCGCACCAGAGCAGGGGCCTTGTTCGGGCACGTGGGCGACGGTTTTGATCCCTTCGCCGTACTGCCCTGTCAGGGCCAGTGCGTAAGCGAATTCGTCGCGCAGGAACGAGGCTCGGCACTGGGTTCGGTGCCAAGTCCGCGGCGGGCCAGCGGACCGCCCCGTGCGCGTCACTCTGGATGAGACACAGCCCGGCCATCTGCTCGGCGATGCAACGTACGGTATCCGGCTCGGTGTCGGCGCTCCGGCTTTGCCAGGCGGCGGTGAGCTCCCGGCGAGCCTCGTCCTGGCGGCCGGACACCAGGGCGATATGCCCAAGTACGTACTGCTGCTGCGCGGCCCGCCGACCAGGCGCCCCCGCCGGCCTGCCAGGCGGCGTACCCGGCCAGTTCGTCAGCGAGGTCCGCATCCGGCCGCACTGCGGCACGGGCCCGGTGGCACAGCGCCTCGGCAGCTCGTCGGCGAGCCGTGCCGCCACCTCGTGCAACTCCGAGCGCCGCCGCGGGCCCAACCTCTGGTAGACGGCGGCCTGTTGCAGGGGATGCGCGAAGATCGCCCGAGGCAGGTCGGCGGCCGGATCTTCGGCCAGCAGCCCTGCAGCGACCGCCTCCTCCAGGGCGTCCAGGGGGTGGCCACTCCGCCAACCCGTGCAGCCAGGTGGAGCGGACTGGACATGCCGAGCACGCTGGCGGCGCCCACCAGTTGCCGTATTCTGGGCTATCCGGAGACCGCTCGCCAGCTGGAGATTCGCCTCCCACGGTGCCATCCCACGAACCGTCCTGCCGACAGCGCGGATCTGACTGCGGCACACGCAGACCACGGGCCGACCGTCTTCGACCGGCTGATCACAATCTTCGAGGACCGTGCCCCAGGCATCCTGCGGCTTCAGTAACCACCAATGCCTGGTCTTCACAGCTCCGGCAACTAGGAGCGGTGGACGTCGAGGCGGCTGGGTCGGGGGCGGCGAGTTCCTCGCCGCAGCTTGAGGGGGAGGTGATCTGCCGGGACCGGGCCGGAGCCTACGCCGAAGGCGCCGCGCTCGAGGGGCGGCGGATGAGCCAGCCGGTGACCTGCCGGACACTCGGCGGCGCCGGAGGCCGGGCAGGGGCGGTTGGCCCACTGCAGACGGCTGCGGGAGTCGTTCCCGCGCGCGGTGGCGCACCGACCGTGTCTATCCCGCGGCCACGGGTCCGGTATGGAGTTCGCGGACCAGCTGCGGGGTGAGGAGTTCGCCGGCGCGGTCGGCGAGGACGGCCATTTCGTAGCCGACCAGGCCGACGTCGCATCCTTCGGCGGCCAGGACGCCGAGGCAGCTTCCGTCGCGGATGCGGCCGACCATGAGGAAGCCGCCGAGCATTTCGATCATGACGAGTTTCATGCCGCGGAAGCCGTGCGCCGACGCCGCGTTCTGGGCGAGGCTGGTGATGCCGGAGACGATGGCGGCGAGGTGGTCGGCGCTGTCTCGGCCGAGGCTGTCGGAGGCGGCCATGAGCAGGCCGTCGGAGGAGACCGCGATGGCGTCGGTGACACCGTCGGCGGTGCGGACGAACTCCGAGATGAGCCAGCCGAAACTCTGGACGGCGGTGGTCACGATGACACTCCTTGAGTGGTTCGGGTTTCGGCACGGGCGACACCTGCTCGGAAACCGTTGAGCAGGGAGGAGACGGCGGGCCGGGCAGCCGCGGACGGTGCGGTGGAGGGGGTCTCGGCGGGAGAGAGAAGGCGGCCGGGGAGGGCGAGGAGTGCGGACAGGCCGCCGCCGGGAGTGTCGAAGAGGTGGACCTGGGTGCCGTCACCGAGGCGGTGGGCGAGACGGCCGACGACGAGGTGGCCGAGGAAGCGGGTGGGTGCGGCGAGGAGGGCCTCCTCCCCGGAGCCCGAGAAGCGGGTGTGGGCGCGTTCCCTGTCGGCTTCGGACATGCCGACGCCGTGGTCGACGACAGCGAAGCAGTACGTGTCGTCCTGGGTGTCGTGCCAGCCGTGCACCTCGACCGGTTGGATCGGTGGCGAGAAGGTGAGCCCGTTCTCGATGAGTTCGGCGAGGAGGTGGGCGATGTCGGCGACGGCGTGCCCGCGCACCCGTACCGGCTCCACGGCCGCGATCAGGACCCGCCGGTACTGCTCGACCTCGGCGACGGCGGACTGGACGACTTCCAGGCCGTCGGCCGGTGCCGCCGACGGCCGCGGCGGATTCTGCCCGGCCAGGACCAGCAGGTTTTCGGCGTTGCGCCGCATGCGGGTGGCGAGGTGGTCGAGTTCGAAGAGCTCGGCGAGGGCATCCGGGTCGAGTTCCTGCCGTTCCAGGCGGGTGATGAGGCCGAGTTGACGGCGTACGAGGTTCTGGTTGCGGCGGCCGAGGTTGGCAAGCGATTCAGTGGTGGTGCGGCGCAGGCCGGCCTGCTGGGCGGCGAGATGGAGGGCGGTGTGTTCCACCTGGCGCAGGGAGGCCGCGACCTGGGCGATCTCCGCGGCGCCGCCCAACAGTTGCGCGTCGCGGTGGTCCGGGATGTCCCCGGAGAGGAGGTGTTCCACCTGGTCGGGTGGGGACTGCTGGATACGTTCGACGGCCTGGGGCAGGCGGTTCCGCGCCACCTCGTGGGCGGCCTCGGCGAGCGCGCCGAGCGGGCGCGTGAGGGAACGGGAGGCGAAGGCGGCCAGGCCCGCGAGGAGGGCGGCGATCAGCGTTCCCGCGACGAGGTAGGCGACCAGGCCCAGTTCGGCGTCGTGGCTGAGCCGGTCGGCCCGGCCCTGCACATCGCCTCCGACCGACTGCTGGACGGCGTACAGATCATCGACGAGCACGGTCATCGCGTTCCACCAGGTGCCGGCGTCGGCATGCAGCGCGGAGCCGTCGGCGGCGTCCTCCGCCTGATTCTCGTAGGCGGTGGCGCGTTGGGCGTCGGCGGTGGCGAAGGCGTGTGTCAGGGCCGCGCGCTGGGGTGCGGTGGCCACCTGCCGGAAGCGGGCCAGGGCGGCGACGCGGGTGGCGCGCACCTCGGTGAAGGTGAGGTACTCGCGGCCGTGGAAGGCGCCCTCGGCGAACACGCCGTTGAGCAGCCCGCGTTCGAGAGCGACGGCCTCCTTGGCCGCGGCCAGCTCCCGCAACGCCGCCAGCCCGTCGCGCAGCCGGCGATCGGCGCCGGTCGTGGTCTCGGCCACCGGGTCGACGGCGTTCAGGGCGTCGATGGCGGTGGTGTAGAAGGTGAGGGTCGCGGCCCGGTCGGCGGTGCCCCGGTCGGCGGCGGCGCGGACGCCGGCCAGGCGCCCCAGGTGCTGCTGGACGACGCCCTCGACGGGGATGTCGCCGCGCATTCCGCGCAGCTCCGTGTCCACGCTCGTGCGGGTGGCGGACAGTGCGGAGCGGAACTGCTTCTCACCGCCCAACAGGCCGTTGGTCAGGCCGCGTTCACGTTGCAGCTGGTGCACCAGGGCCTGGATGCGCAGACTGAGGCCGACCTCGGCACGGGTCGTGCGGGCGTCGCCGAGTGCCTCGGCGCGGCCCTGCACGGCGAGACCGGCCACCGCCAGCAGCAGGCAGATCGGGACCGTGATGACCACCGTCACCCGGCCCCTGATGCTGCGCCAGCCGGGCACCGGTCGACGGCCCGGAGCCGTCCCGCCACCGGGGCGGTCCGCTGAACCACCCTTGCCCGAGAGGCCTTTGCGGATCGCGCTGAGCCTGCCGAACTGCCGCCGCAGCGGCTCCCACACCCTCATACGTCACGACGCTAGCGCGATCTCCGCGCCTTGCCGTTTCCCAACTGTTAGGCCGCGTGGGAGGTTCGGTTGCGACGCTCTCACACCGAGGAGCAGGAGGCTGAGAGCCCCGGTTCACACATCTGTGATCTGACATCCCGGCACCGACAGCAGTGGAACTCCGGGCGCGTCAGGCGGGCACGGCTGCCTAGGCTGTGCGGCGCGTTAGAGAAGCATCAAGTGGCTGGTCAGGGGCGATACTTGACCAAGCGGGGGTGTCCCGTGGTGACTTGACGCGGGAGGCGATGTGAGCGGCACCGGTGTGGGACTGGGCAAGGTCGAGGTGAGACTCAAGTGGGATCCGAGTCCCCTCGGGGAGCGGCCTCGCCATCTCGACATCATCGGCGCGACCTACTCCGCGGACGATCCCCTCGGGCGGCCGGTGTACGTCGTCCACTACGAGAGCCGGTCACCGGACGGCACCATCAACATGAATCGGCACAGCGAGACAGGCCTGGGCCTGGGGTTCGTCGAGGTGATGGTCCTGGAGCTGGAGCGGTTGTCGTCCGCCTATGGACGGGTCGTCGTAGGGGTCGTCATTCATCAGGACGGCGGCCCTCGCACCTTCGGTGACATATCCAATGCCGGGGTGCTGGTCGTCGAAGGGTACAGAGAACTGCTGGCGGACGACTTCGCGGGCGTCGCCGAGTCTACGGCCATGACGGTCGCGGAGTTTGTCAGGGACGACTCGGGTGCCTGGGAGTTTCGTGAGATGGTCCGCGGGTTCGACAGTGACCCGGTGGTCTTCACCGCGGAGATGGGCAGCGCCCGGCAGTGACGTCGGCTCCGCTGAGCTGGGGAGAACACGCCCCACGGGGACAACACTGGGGCGCTCCGTGCTGCGCCAACGTGTGCACCAGCTGGGCGGTCAACCTTTCGCGCGGGAGGCCGATGTGCTGGGGTTCGGCGGCGGCCTGGAGGCCTGTCTCGGCGAGCTTGTCGGCACGGAGGACGCGGCGGTTGCGCAGCCAGGTTTCCAGTCGCTTGGCTCCGAACCGTCGGAGGGCAGCCGGGGTCTGGTTGCCGGTCAACAGGGTTCAGCGGGCCGGTGTAGATGAGGTCCAGCGCGCTCCAGGCCCCGGAGGACGCCCGTGAGTTGAACGCGGAGCATGTCCACGGTGCGGCGGCATCCTTGGCGTCGGTTTTGCCCTCGTCACGGTAGCTTTCGCAGGCGCGGTGGATGGCCCGACTGGAGATGTAGTGCACCGGCTGGTCGCGGTTGAGCAGGATGGCGATGGCCAGGGCGGCTCCGCCGTCGCCAGGCCGATGCCCGACCAGTGACCACCTATCGCCCCGAGCCGCCGCCGGGATCCCCCTTTCATCAGGCAACTGCCCCTACAGCGCCGCATCGTCCGCGGCGCTGCCGACGTATCCGCAACCGATCTACGGACCCGAATTCAGTGCGAACCGCCGCGCGACCTACGACCAGCTGCGCGTTCTGGGGCCTATCGTCCCGTGCGAGATCGCCCCCGGCGTCTACGGATACATCACCACCGCCTACCGCTCGGCCCTGTACCTACTGCGCAACACGCCCATGCTGTTCGCCAAGGACCCGATCCACTGGCAGGCACTCCGGGATGGAGAGGTGCCGCGGACAGCCCGGCTCGGATGATGACGCAGCCACGTCGGAGCGCTCTGTGGCTGGACGCGGACGCCCACGCCCGCCTGCGCGGCGCCATCACGGACAGCCTGGCATGGGTTGACAGCCATGCCCTGGCCACCACCGTGGCGCGAATCGCCGACCGGCTCCTCGACCGGGTCACCCTTCTCGAACATGCCGATCTCGTCACCGACTTCGCCGACCCCTTGCCGATGCAGGTGCTGATCGAGATGTTCGGCTGCCCGCCCGCCCTGGGCCGGCCCATCGTCATCGCGATCGCCAAGCTCTTCGACACCACACAGGATGCCGCCCGGGCAACGTTGAACTGGAGGCGGCCTGCCTCGCCCTGACCCGCCTCAAACGACACCAGCCCGCAGCCGACGTCACTTCCTGGCTGATCGCCCACCCCGCGCTGCTGAATGACGCCGAGATGATCCGGCAGATCCTCCTCGTCATCGGCGCCGGCACCACCCCCTCCACCAACCTGATCGCCAACAGCCTGCTCCTACTGATCACAGACGAGCGCTGCAGCGGCGACATCCACACTGGCGTTCGACCCGTCGCCGACGCCCTCGATCACGTCCTGTGGGAAGACCCCCGATCTCCGACTACTGCCCGCTGTACCCGCGCGACCACCACACCTACGAGGGCGTCCCCTTGCGCGCCCCGGCGTGCCGATCCTGGTGTCCTTCGCCGCGGCCAACAGCGACCCCACCCTCGACCAGAGCGCCCACCGCCGTTCAGGAAACAGGGCACACACCTCGCCTTCGGTGCCGGCATCCGCGCCTGCCCCGCTCCCGACCTGGCCCGCGTCATCGCGGAGACCGCCATCGAACGCGTCCTGGACCGCCTGCCCGACCTCGCGCTCGCTTGCCCGCGCAGCGACCTGGTGCGCCGTCCCGGCACTTTCCACAGCGGTTGGACCAGCCTCCCCGTCAGCTTCCCTCGCACGACACCGCCCGCCCCTCACCCTTACGGAGGCACCTGATGACCGCAACAATGCCCAGGCCTGGCTGCCCCTTCGTCATTGACGCCACGGCATCCGACATCCACGGCGAGGCCATGCGACTGCGCGCCATGGGCCCGGCCGCCAGGGTCGAACTTCCCGGCGGCATCGAGGCATGGTCCAACCCTGCCGGTGCAGCGCTCCGGCCTCGCCTCGGCCTGCGTCACCACCAGCCGCCAACTCGGCACCACGATGGGCGTGGCCGTGCTCGGCCTGATCGTCGCGACGCAGGGGGGCTCCGCCCCCGCGGGCGAGAACTACGCCGACGGCTTCGTCAGCGGACTGCACATCGCGGGCCTCGCGAGTGGCATCGCGACCCTGGCCGGGGCAATGCTCGTCAGCCTGTCCGCGCGTACGTCCGGCACGTCAGCCGCAAAAAGTCCAAGGACCCACTCCGCTGCCTGAGTTGACCCAGCCCCTCACACACAGCAGGCGCATCCCGCGGCGCATCCTTGCCCGCCATCCTCGAACCGGCCCCCCGGCACCGCGCAGCAACTGTCACCGCGCCAGGCGTCTCGCCCCTCCTTCACAGCGATCCCCGCTATGACCAGGGCTGCGGCCGGGTCGGCCCAGCTCCAGCCGAGCGCGGCGTTGGCGACGAGCCCGACCAGGAGCACTGCCGACAGATAGGTGCACAGGAGGGTCTGCTTCGAGTCGGCCACGACGGACGCCGAGCCCAGTTCGCGACCTGCCTTCCGCTGGGCGGAGGACAGGAGGGGCATCACCGCGAGCGAGACGGCGGCCAGAGCGATGCCCGTGTACGAGCGACCCGCCGCCCCCGCCACGGCGAAGGCTCGTACCGACTCCACGGCGACGTAGGCCGCAAAGGCGAAGAAGGACACCGCGGTGATCCGCAGCGCCCGCCACTCCCTGGCCTCGCGCACCGCATGATCGGTCGCCGAGAACTGCCAGGCGACAGCCGCTGCGGACGACACCTCGATCACCGAGTCGAGCCCGAAGCCGATGAGCGCGGCGGAGGAGGAAGCGGCGCCGGCAGCCAGGGCGATGGCCGCCTCGACGACGTTGTAGGCGATGGTCACGCCGACCAGCAGCCGTATCCGTCGGGTCAGCGTCTCGCGGCGGTCACTGGAGGGCAGGGCTGTCTCGCTACCCATCAGCAGCAGCCCCTCTCCTCGGCGTCCGGGCAGGTGCGGTCGACCTCCACCGCCACCACGGCCGTCCGCAGGTCCTGCAGAGCGTGCCCGAGCCGGGGGTCGGCCAGCTCGTACCGGGTGCGGCGGCCCACCGGCACGGCGACGACCAGCCCGCAGTCGCGCAGGCA
Organism: Streptomyces sp. NPDC058470; assembly: GCF_042721055.1. Lineage (NCBI taxonomy): Bacteria > Bacillati > Actinomycetota > Actinomycetes > Kitasatosporales > Streptomycetaceae > Streptomyces > Streptomyces sp. NPDC058470. The sequence continues at coordinate 4,444 of NZ_JBHXMF010000075.1, read as the reverse complement.
CGCCAGGTGGTTGGAGAGCCGGGTGCGGGAGATCCCCAACTCGTCCGCCAGATCGGACGGATGGGCCGGGGCCTCACGCAGTGCGAGCAGCAGGCGGCAGCGGATCGGGTCGGCGAGCGCACGGCCGAAACGGGCGAGCACCTCGACCTCGGAAGCGAGAGTCAGCACATGCCGACGGTACAGCACATCCTGAATTCATCACATCATGTCGCGCGGAGCCGAGAATTCACCGACACATGACCGACCGCTCATATGGCGATGGATTTCATTTTCATCTACGGTGGAGGAGATGGGAGCGCACCAACCGGCGAGCGCCTTGGGGGTGATCTGTGTGAGCAGCCGGACGACCCGGCAGCGAGCAACGGTCCTGCGAGTCCTGACCGGCTGCAAGGACTTCGTGTCGGCGCAGGAGTTGTACGGCCTGATGACCGCGGACGGGACCCGGATCGGGCTGACCACCGTCTACCGTGCGCTGCGCGACCTGGAGGCGTCAGGCGGTGTCGACGTCGTACGCGACGACGCCGGCGAGCGGCTCTACCGTCGTCGCCCCGACGACGGACACCGCCACTACCTGATCTGTCGAGGCTGCGGCCGCAGCCGCCCGGTCGATTCCGACGTCGTCGTGCAGTGGGCCGGCCAGATCGCCTCCGACACCGGCTTCGCCGCAGTGGAGCACACCGTCGCACTCACCGGCACCTGCGCCGGCTGCCAACCCGCCCCGGACGAAGGAGAACCGCCGCCATGCCACTGGGAGCCCGCCCGGGAAGACCGGGACCGAGCCCGCGCCTGCGCGAACTGAAGGAGACCGTGCGCACGCTGCTCGGCCTCGACGAGGACACCGCCGTCATGGTCCGGGAGCTCGCCTGTACCGAGCCGGGCTGCCCGCCGTTGGAGACGGTCGTCGCCGTTCTCCCGATGGACGGCGAGGCCCGCCGCTGGACCCTGCACCGCCCCGCCGAACAGATCACCGAGGACGACCTGCGGGCCGCCCTGCTCGACACCCCGCACGAAGGAGCCTGCGCATGACCACCCCCGAACCCCGTGACGAGCGCGTCCCCGTCACCGTCCTGACCGGCTTCCTCGGCTCGGGCAAAACCACCCTCCTCAACCGCATCCTCACCGAGCAGCACGGACTGCGGATCGCCGTCATCGAGAACGAGTTCGGTGAGGTCGGCATCGACGACGCCCTCGTCCTCGACGCCGAGGAAGAGATCTTCGAGATGAACAACGGCTGCATCTGCTGCACCGTGCGCGGGGACCTCATCCGCATCCTGGGCGCCTTGATGCGCAGGCGCGAGAAGTTCGACCATATCCTCATCGAGACCACCGGGCTCGCCGATCCGGCGCCGGTCGCGCAGACCTTCTTCATGGACGACGAGATCGCCGGCCAGCTGCGCCTGGACGCGATCGTCACGCTCGTCGACGCCGCCCACGTGCTCCAGCATCTGGACGAGGTCAAGCCGGAGGGTGTGGAGAACGAGGCCGTCGAGCAGATCGCCTTCGCCGACCGGATCGTGCTCAACAAGACCGACCTGGCCGGCGAGGCCACCATCGCCGAGGTCACCGCGCGCATCCGCGCCATCAACAGCGGTGTACGCATCATCCCGGCCCAGCACGCGCAGCTGGACCTCCAGCAGGTGCTGGACGTGGGCGCATTCGACCTGGAGCGGGTACTCGCCGAGGACCCGTCCTTCCTCACCGAGACCGAGCACCAGCACGACCTCACCGTCACCTCGGTCGGCATCGACCTGCCAGGCGAGCTCGACGAGGACCGGCTCAACAGGTGGCTGGGGCAGTTGCTCCGCACCAAGGGCGTCGACATCTTCCGCTCCAAGGGCATCCTCGCCATCGCCGGAGCACCGAAGCAGTACGTCTTCCAGGGCGTGCACATGCTGCTGGACGGCGAGTTCGGGCGGGACTGGCGAGACGGCGAGGAGCGGCGCAACCGGCTCGTGTTCATCGGCCGCAACCTCGACCGCGAGGCTCTGGAGCGCGGGTTCGCGGACTGCCTGGCCACGGCGGGAGCGGCCGCGTGAGCGTCACCATGGATTCCGATCTCGCCACCGCGTGGGAGGTCACCGTCGACGATGCGCCCGTCGCACTCAGCGCGTGCGATGACCTGGTCGCCGTCGCCGGAGCCGAAGGCACTGTCCGCGTCCTCGACGCGGCCATGGGCGCCGAGATCGGCGCCCTCGAACTGCCCGGCGGCGCGCTCAGCGTCGAACTGGCCCCAGACGCAAGGCACTTGGTGGTCACCGGGCCGATGGGTTACGCGCTGTGGCGACGCGCGGACGGGCGGGTGACCGTACGAGAGAACGGCTCCTGGTCGGCCGCCGCCGCGTGGGCCGACGGCGACCGGGTCGCGGTCGCCTCCGGCCGCCGTGCGCTCGTACTCAACCCGGACGGCGGGGAGTTGTGGCGTTCGGAGCCGGCCGCGTCGACGGTCACCGACGTCGCCTGGATGCGGCAGGGGCGGCGCCTGGCCGTGGCGGCGTACGGAGCAGTGCAGGGTCACGAGCGGCACACCGAGAAGCCGGTGGTGACCTACCCGTATATCGGCTCGCACCTCGCGCTCGCCGTCGCACCCACTGGGAAGTGGATCTGCAGCGGCAACCAGGACGCGTCCATCCACATCTGGCGTACGCGGGACGGCAGCGAACTGACCATGTCCGGCTACCCGGAGAAGGTCTCCCGGCTCACCTTCGACGAGACCGGGTTCTGGCTGACCGCCGACGGCGCGCCGGACGTCACGGTGTGGGACTTCTCGGGCAAGGGCCCAGCCGGTACGGCGCCTCGATCGCTGCGCTGCCACGAGACGGTCACCGCGCTGGCCTGGCGGCCGGGCGCCGCCGGGCATCTGGCCAGCGGTGGCGACGACGGCACGGTGGCGCTGTGGCACGCGACGGCCGGGCGGCCCCAGGCACTCCTGCGCCCGGCGCGCACCCTGGACAGCGGCGATTCCCCGGTGGCCGCGCTGGCCTGGGCCGGACCGCATCTGCTGGTCACGGCACTGCGTGACGGCTGCGTGCGGGCGTACGGCGTGTCTTCACGGGCCGCGCTGTGAACCCTCGTACGCCTCCCGGGCCCCGAGCCTCCCGTACCGTGATGATCGGAGCCGCCGGACTGCGGCCCTGCACCCTGGTCGTCTGCCGGGGATGCTGCTGCGGCAACCCGCGTAAGCACCCCGGCGCCGACCACGCCTGGCAGCTGGAGCGGCTGCGCGCCGGGGCCGCCGCGTCCGCCGGCGGCTTCGAGGTCCGTACGACGGACTGTCTCGGCCCGTGCACGCGGAGCGGACGTCGGCGACGTACGCCTGAGGACTCCGGGCCGGGCAGCGGTCGCAGCCACGGCGCTGCCCGGCCCGGCACACACACGAGCGAGGGAGGCCGACCATAACGGAACGCGGTGTGCACCTGGGCACGGTCCAGGAGACACTCCTCATCCCGCTGTACGGCCGGGCGGTGGAGAACCGCAATCCGGATCCCGCCCTGCGCGACCCCCGGGCTGAGGACATTGTCGCGTCGCTCGACTACGACTTCGCGCGCTTCGACAACCTGCCCAGTCTGATCGGCACGGTGTTGCGCACCAGCCTGTTCGACCGGTGGGCCGCGGACCTCCTCACCGCCCATCCCACCGGCACCGTGGTGGAGATCGGTGTCGGACTCAACACCTGTCACGAACGCCTCGACAACGGCCAGGCCCGCTGGTTCGACCTCGACCTGCCCGACGTGATCGACCTGCGCCGGACCTTCTTCACCGACACCCCACGCCGGACGATGATCGCCGCATCGGTCACGGACGAGGCATGGACCGGAGCGGTGAAATCCCCGGGCCCGTACCTCTTTTCCGGGGCGCGGCCTCGGTGGCGGGAATCCCGGCGGGCGCGGCGGTCAGCCACGCGGCCTCCATGATCACATACACCGCATGGGCACCGACCGTGGTGCGCAGCCAAGGAGAGAAGCCTATGACATCGTCACCCATAGTTGAGATCTCCGGCGGACGGACCCACCGCGTCGACCGTACCGGCCACGTCCCAACCGGGTACGTACGGCAGCCCGGCCGGCAGCGGCGCCCGGAATCGACCGGCACGAATCATGAGGTCAACCGGGTGTAGGACCGGGTATCGCTGGCTCGCAGTCAGAAGCCGATCCCGTGCAACAGCAGTCAAGGCGAAATGCCGTCGTGAAGAACCGCCACAGCCAAGCTCGTGAGAGTCGGCTCTATTTCTCAGGGCCGCACCGAAAGCCATTCAGGTGCAGATTTGGAAGGGGATGCCGATCCGCCCCGGAACGCACAATCCTCCAAGCCTCCCGTGAAGTCGCACAGCCCAGGGCGCTCAGCTTCAGGAGTTCTGGTGCCGCCCGGTTTTGGGGGTAGACGCCTGGCGTAACTACTGACCTTGAATGCGTGATGTCGTCATGGTGAGGCGGGTGCCAATCCGGTG